>JALYIH010000101.1 GCA_030775865.1 Pseudomonadota bacterium
GTATTGTGATGTTCGGCGGCCACGGATCGCGCGTGATGAGAGGCATCGCCAAACGACTCGACGATGTGCAGCTCATCCTGGTGTGCGGTCACAATGCCGTGCTCGCCGAACAATTGCGCGCCATGCATGCAGCAGCGCCGCGTGTCGTGCTTAAGTTCACCTCGCAGATCAGCCATTACATGCAGCTCAGCGATTTTTTTATCGGCAAACCCGGGCCGGGCAGCATCAGCGAGGCCATACAACAGGGATTGCCCGTCATCGTGGTGCGCAACGCGTGGACCATGCCGCAAGAGCGCTACAACTCAGAGTGGGTCGAGGAAAATGGCGCGGGCGTCGTGCTCGATTCCTTCAAGAGCATTCGCGATGGCGTCGCGCAGGTGACGGCGCACGCAGACTTGTACCGCGCGAGCGTGAAAAGCATCCGCAATCGCGCGGTATTCGAAATCCCGGAGATTCTCGAGCGAATTCTAGCGGCGCCGGCCCGGGTAAGCGTCGATTTCACCCAGCATTTCCGGGCCGCCGAGCGCTTGCATCTGTCCTAGTATCCAATCCCGCCGTTTTTCGACGTAGGCGGACGGCGCCGCAGCCGACAGCCGTTGTGGGTTCGGCAGTACGGCCGCCAGCACAGCCGAATCGCTGCGCGAGAGTTTGGCCGCCGGCTTTTTGAAAAAGTGTTGCGCCGCAGCCTCCGCGCCGTACGTGCCGTAGCCGAATTCGGCGATGTTCAGGTAGATCTCCAAAATCCGCCGCTTCGGCAAAAATGCCTCGATGAGCAAGGTGACGTACGCTTCGAGGCCTTTGCGAAAATAGCTGCGTCCAGACCACAAGAACAGATTCTTGGCGACCTGTTGGCTGATGGTGCTGGCGCCGTGCACGCGATGGCTGGTCTGATTGAGCTCGTAGGCTTTCTCGATGGCCTCGACGTCGAAACCCCAATGCTCGGGGAATTTTTGATCTTCCGACGCCACCACCGCAAGGGGGAGATTGGGTGAGATTTTATTCAAATCCGCCCAACGATGGCGAAAAACATAGGTGTGATCGTGATTTTGCCAGGCGGCCAGCTGCGTTTGCGCCATGAAGGCGCTGTAGGGCGGATTGACCCATCGCAGCAGCGCGACGAGCAAAGCGCTGCCCGCGACGCAAACAACGACCAACCACAACAGCGACCATGCCAGCCGCCGGAAGAAGGACTTTTTCTTGGCCACTCGCTATTTAGGTAAGCGCCGCACGCTCTTCATGATGACCGCTTCCACCGGCACATCGTCGAATCCGCGCTTGCGCCCGGTTTCCACCGCCGCAATCTTATCGACCACATCCATCCCATCGGTCACGCGGGCGAAAACCGCATAGCCGAAATTACCGCGCGAGTGATCGAGAAAGTCGTTGTCTTTCAAGTTGACGAAGAACTGCGAGGTGGCGCTGTTGATGTCATTGGTGCGCGCCATCGACAGCGTGCCGCGCTTGTTCTTCAAGCCGTTGTCGGCTTCGTTCTTGACGGGCGGGTTGGTTTTCTTCTGAGTCATGTCCTCCGTGAAGCCGCCGCCCTGGATGACGAATCCAGGCACGATTCGATGAAAAATAGTGCCGTCGAAAAATCCGTCATCGATATAGCGGGTAAAGTTTGCGACGGATTCCGGGGCTTCTTTCTCGAGTAGCTCAATGGTGAAGTCGCCGAGGCTGGTTTCGAAGCGGATCATGGAGGATTCCTAGTGTTGTGTGTGAACGCCCAGCGTGATGCGGGGCTTGCCGGAAAGATCGGGAAAAGTGCGAATCGCAGCAAAACCGTGCTGCGCCAATAGCTGGGATACATCGGGTGCCTGGGTGCTCCCGTGTTCCAAAACCAGCCAGCCGTGGACGTGGAGATGTTGCGGCGCCTGAGCAATGATAGCTGTCAGAGACTCGAGGCCGGTCGTGCCGGAGGTAAGGGCCATGGCAGGCTCCGCCTTCAGCTTCAAAAGCGCCGGATCCGAAGCGGCGATGTAGGGTGGATTCGCCACAATCAAGTGAAAGCGTTCGCCGGGAACGGCATCGAACCAGGATCCTTGGTGCCAGGCGATGCGCGGGAGGTTGAGCGCCCGGGCATTTTGCGCAGCTACCTTAAGCGCTTGCGGCGAGAGATCGACGCCCGTGATCGTCCAGTGGGGACGTTCGGTGGCCAGGCTCAAGGCGATGGCGCCGCTGCCGGTGCCCAAATCCAAGACCGAACGGGCGTCCTCGCCGGCGGGCAGGAGTTCCAAAGCATGCTGCACCAGGATTTCAGTTTCCGGCCGCGGCACGAGCACGTCCGGCGTCACGGTGAGCGGCAACGACCAAAACTCCCGGCTGCCGGTCAAGTACGCGACCGGTACGCCGCGCGCGCGCTTCGAGATCAGCTCCGCAAGCTGACGCTCATCGGCGACGGCAACGGCCTCGTTGTCGCGCGCGATCAGCGAAGCGCGCGACAGGCCCAGCACTTTTCCCAGCAGCAATTCCGCGTCCAGGCGCGGCGATTCGCTGTGAGGATTCAATGTGAGCGCGGCGCCTTTCACGGTCTCGGCAATGGTGGTCATGGCATTCATTCGACCTGATGCGCCAGCTCTTCTGCCTGATGTTCTTGATTCAGTGCGCGAACCAGCTCGTCGAGGTTGCCGTTCATGACGTCGTCGAGCTTGTACAGCGTGAGATTGATGCGATGGTCCGTGACGCGACCCTGAGGGAAATTATAGGTGCGGATGCGTTCGGAGCGATCGCCCGAACCGACTTGCAGCTTTCGCGACTGAGCTTGCGCGCTCTGTTGTTTCTCGCGTTCCGCGGATAACAGCTTGGCCTTGAGCAGCGACATGGCGCGCGAACGGTTTTTGTGCTGCGACCGCTCGTCCTGGCATTCCACGACGATGCCGGTGGGCAGATGCGTGATACGGATGGCGGAGTCGGTCTTATTGACGTGCTGGCCGCCGGCTCCCGAAGAGCGGTATGTGTCGATGCGCAGCTCCGCGGGGTTCAAGTCCACCGCTTCGACTTCTTCAAGCTCCGGCAGAATCGCCACCGTGCACGCCGAGGTGTGAATCCGTCCCTGGGCTTCAGTCGCCGGCACACGCTGTACGCGATGAGTGCCGGACTCGAACTTGAGCAGGGAATAGGCGCCGCGTCCGATGATGCGGCTGATGACTTCCTTATAGCCGCCGTGTTCGCCGGGGCTCTCGCTCAAGACTTCCACGCCCCAGCCTTTGGATTCGGCGTAACGGGTGTACATGCGAAACAAGTCACCCGCGAAGATGGCCGCCTCATCGCCCCCCGTGCCTGCGCGTACCTCCAAAAAGATATTGCTCTCGTCATGGGGGTCTTTGGGGACCAGCAGCCGCTGCAGTTCGAGTTCTTCGCCCAACAGGCGGGGATTCAAGTCGGCCAGCTCTTCCTCGCCCATGGCGCGGGTGGCTGGATCCGGATCCGCCGCCAATTCCTTCGCCGTCGCCGCATCGCCTTCGAGGGCTAAGAAGCGGCGATAGCGCCCGACCAAAACTTCCAGCCTCGAGTACTCCATCGAGAGTTCGCGAAATTGGTTTTGCTTGGAAATGACGCCGGCGTCGGACAGAAGCCGGCTGATTTCCTCGAAGCGTTCATCGAGTTTTTCCAGCTTGCGCCGGATGGAATCTTTCATGGCCGCGAATTATAGCGGCCTTGGGGGCTAATGCCGGTCGCGTTCTTCAGTCAAAAGGCGGGTAATCGCCTCTGCCAGCCCCAAATCAGCCAATTCCGAGGCCTGGCGCAAGGCTTGGGTGGGGGCGTGGAGCAGCCGATTCGTGAGCGTATTGGCCAAGTACTCGAGGACTTCGTCGCTGGATTTGCCCGCCGCCAGCATGCGCCGCGCCTGCTCCACCGTTTGCCGGCGAATCCCCTCGGCCTGTTGGCGTAGCGCACGTATGGCGGGACCTGCGTCCTGCGCACGGGATTCGGCGAGAAATCGCGTGACCTCCTCAGTGATCACCAGACGCGCGCCACCGGCCGCCAATTCGCGCTGCTGCATATTCTCATCCACCAACTGCTGGAGGTCATCGATGGAAAAAAGATAGACGTCTTCCAATTCAGCGACGGCGGGCTCGATATCGCGCGGCACCGCCATATCCACCATGAAGATCGGCCGGCGACGCCGTGCACGGATCGCCGCCTCCACCGCCCGTTTGGTGACAACGGGCACGGGGCTTGCCGTGCAACTGATGACGATATCCGCTTCAGCCAGTTCCCTGTCCAAATCCTTGAGCTCCGCCGCGTGCGCTTGGAGTTCCTTCGCCAGTGCCTCCGCCCGGCCCAGCGTGCGGTTGGCGATGACCATGCGCTTGATGCCGGCGCTCATGAAATGCCGTGCGGTCAGCGCGTTCATGTCGCCGGCACCGATCAGCAAGGCGTTGTGGGCGCTCAAGTCGGCATACACGCGCCGCGCCAGACTCACCGTGGCGGACGCCAGCGACACGGCGTTGGCGCCGATGCGAGTTTCCGAGCGCACGCGTTTGGCGGCTGAAAAGGCTGCCTGGAAGAGCTTGTTGAGGGCCGGGCCGGTGCTGCCGGTTTCCTGCGCAACACGATAGGCGTCTTTTAATTGGCCGAGAATCTGCACTTCGCCCAGCACCATGGAATCCAAGCCCGATGCGACCGTAAAGGCATGTTCCACCGCGCGCGAATCCTGGTGAATGTACAGACTGGCCGCAAGATCGAGATTGTTGCCATGGTGCCGTTCCAGCCATTGCGACAGCGCCGCACCGCTGGCCGGGCCGGACCAATACACTTCGGTGCGATTGCAGGTGGACAGAATCACCACTTCCGCAACCCCGTTTTCCTGACGCAGGGTCCGCAATGCGGCCGCCAGCCGGTCCTCGCTGAACGCCACCTTTTCGCGCAACGCGACCGGTGCGGTCTTATGGTTGATACCGAGGATGTTGAATGCCATGGAAGCGCTTTGGCCCAAGTCTTTAAGGATTCTGGTGTATGACGCACCGCTAGATCAAGGATGAATCCGCGGCATCGGGTTATTCATTTCGCTATAGTGCGGCCGTGTTCTCGTTTTCAAACTTCATCAGGGCTTCCTTGGGGCTCGGCGCGCTCGCCTTGAGCGCCTGTGCAGGCACGGGGCTGAAGTCCGATCCCGCAGCACCGCAGTCATTTTATACTGTCACGGGCGAGATCGCCCTGGCTCGCCGGCAACCGCGTGTCGCCGCGCTCCAATATGCGACGGCCGCGGCGCATGAGACGGATCCGGCGATATTGCAACGCGCGACCGAAGTCACGGCCGAGACATTGCAGCCATCGCTGATGGCGGGCGTGGCTTCGCGTTGGCTTTATATCAATCCTAGATCCCTCGAGGCGCGGCGCGCCGCCGCGAGAGCCGCGCTCGCGCTCTACAGGGTCGACGAGGCGGCTGCCAACTACCGAATCGTCTTGTTGAACTCGCCCGCCGGGGTGGATGCCGAATTCGCCGACTTGGAGAGCGATCTGGGTTCCGGTGAGAACGTCTTCGGCGCGCACCAGCTCGCGGATCGACTGGCATCCTACTTTCCAACCTCGTCATCCGCGCTGCGCATCCAGGGAATGGCGGCGTTGCGCGCCGATGATCCGGCGGCGGCGGTACATAGCTTGACGAATGCGTTGGCGATCGAAATGAGGACCGCGGTTGAGACCAAGCAGACCGCGCGCAAGGAATTGGCGCAGACGCTTTTGCGCGCGCGCATCATGGCGGGCGATGTCGAGGAACCCTTGGGCGCGGCATTGGCGCAGCTAAGCGCGGATGACTCGCCCACGAATCGCTTCAATTATGTGGCATTGCTGATGACCGCGCAGCGATTGCCGCAGGCCACAGCGCAATTGGAAATTCTGGTGCGTAATCCTGACTCGACGGCCGTGGCGCTGCGCTTGCTTGGACTGCTGGAGTTTCAGCAGGGCCACTTCGACGCGTCAGCGGCCCGATTCAGGCAGCTCCTGAAGAGCGGTAAATTTGCAGACGATGCGTTCTACTATTTGGCGTTGATTGCGGATCGCAACGGCGATGCGGAGGGAGCGCTGCGTGTCTACGCGCAGGTGCAAAGCGGCGAAAATGTGCTCCCCGCCTTGCTGCGCGCCGCCACGCTGCTGCACACGCATGGCGCCGCGAGCGCGGCGGATGAGTTACTCGATCGGCTCATTGAAGATGAACCGCAGCGTGCGCCGGAGATACTCACCGCACGTGCGCGCATGTATGCGCAATCCAGCGATTTGCCGAAGGCCTTTGCGGTGTTGAAAAATGGCGCGCTGGAATATCCGGACAGCGTGGAGTTGCACTACGCGACAGCTTCCGTGTACGAGGAGCAGGGGCGGGTGTCCGCCGCGCTGCGTGAATTGACCTTGGTCCTTAAAACGCGGCCCAATGATCCGGCAGCCTTGAATGCCTTGGGGTTTACGCTGGCCGATCACGCCAAGGAACTCTCGCGGGCTCGCAAGCTCATCGAACGGGCCCATGCGGCGGCGCCTAAAAATGCAGCCATTCTCGACAGCTTAGGCTGGGTACTGTTCCGCCAAGGCCACGCAACCGAGGCGCTGCCCTATTTAAACGCGGCCTATGTGGATGATCACGACGGCGATATCGCCGCTCACTTGGGCGAAGTGTTGTGGCAGATGGGTCGACAGGATGAAGCACAGCGGGTCTGGTCCGAGGCCAGCGCGCTGGATGCGGACAATCACTTGCTCAAATCGACGCGACATCGCTTGACCGCGACAAACTGATCGATCATGCGGCGCGCGTTGCTCTTGGTTGTTTGTGCGGCGCTCGCGGCGTGCGCAACCACCCGGCCGGTGGCGCCGCCGGCGCCGGCGGTGGCATGGGAACAGCGGGTGGCTGAATTGCAGCATGCCGCTGACTGGCGCCTCGATGGCCGGGCGGCCGTCGCCTTAGGTCAGCAAGGATGGCAGGCCACGCTCAATTGGGGCCAGACCGGCATGTTCGCGGAAGTGCACCTGGCGGGCCCCTTCGGCGTCGGCGCCTTGGTGCTCCGCCAAGGCCCGGACGGGCTTTCGTTGAACGGCGCGCCGCCGAGCGTTGCCGTGTTGTCACAGGTCCACGACAAGCTGGGGTTCGATCCGCCGCTCGAGAATTTGCACTACTGGCTGCTCGGCATTCCGAATCCGGCTTCCGGCTTCGAGGTCTCGCGCAACGATCAGGATCGCGCGAAGACCTTGACCCAGGCTGGGTGGAGCATCGCGTACGATCGCTACGTGCCGGTGGCGGGAGACTTGTTGCCCGCGCGCCTTGTCGTGAGCCGCGAGGATGTGCGAGTGCGCATCATCATCGATCACTGGGATTGGGCGAAATGATGCAGGCGAGGTCGGTGTGGCCTGCACCCGCGAAGCTCAATCTATTTTTGCACATCGTGGGACGGCGGCCGGACGGCTACCACGAGTTGCAGACCTGTTTTCAGTTCGTCGATCTTTGCGATGAAATCACCATTGACGTGCGCACGGACGGTGAGATTCGGCGTGCGCTCGACATTCCCGGTTTGCCGCAAGATGCGGATCTGTGCATTCGTGCGGCCCGTGCCTTGAAAGAAGCCGCCGGCTCACGGCTGGGTGCCGACATCAGTTTGCTGAAACGCATCCCTATCGGCGGTGGCATGGGCGGGGGAAGTTCCGATGCGGCGACCTGTTTGGTGGCGCTGAATCATCTGTGGGGAATCCATTGGCCGACGGCAAAGCTGGCCGCGCTGAGCCTGAAGTTGGGCGCGGACGTCCCGGTATTCGTCCAGGGCCGGGTTGCCTGGGCAGAAGGAGTGGGGGAAAGGCTGACCCCTCTGTATCCGCCACGGGCGCCCGCTGAGCCTATCTATCTGATTTTAAAGCCAAATGTCTTTGTCAGCACCGCCGAGGTATTTCAAGATCCTGAATTGACAAGGAATTCTGCGCCCATCACAATTCACGGTTTCCTGGAGTCCGGTGGAAGGAACGATTGCTTGGGCGTGGTGCGACGCCGTTATCCCGAAGTTGCACAAGCGCTCGATTGGCTATCGCTCTTTGGTTCTGCGCGCCTGACTGGCACTGGGGCTTGTGTGTTTTTGGCCTGTGAGACCATGGATCTTGGGCAAGAAATCATGCGCAAGATGCCGCCAGAGTTTGAAGGCTTTCTGGCTCGTGGACTGAATGACTCGCCCTTGCTTGAAGGATTGCAGACCGGCTGAAGCCGGTCGATGGTTGTTTTCCAAGTTGGGGTGTCGCCAAGCGGTAAGGCAGCGGGTTTCGATCCCGCCATACGGAGGTTCGAATCCTTCCACCCCAGCCAATGTTTTTAGGTGGGGGCAGTCAGTAGGTTGGAAAATGGTCCTAGAGAATGAGTTAGTAGAGGAAGGATAACGCCCGCAGGGCGGCCCCGAAGGGGTGAGGCCCGCAGGGCCGAATAATCCTTCCACCCCAGCCAATGATTCGGCGGCCTGAATTGCTGGTCGGTTTGAAATGGTTCTAGGTTTGAGTGGCAGGGGAAGGATAACGCCCGAAGGGCGGCCCGGAAGGGTGAGGCCCGCAGGGCCGAATAATCCTTCCACCCCAGCCAAATTTTTGCGGTTGGGACAAGGTCGATGTCGCAAAACAATGAATTCGGGTCTTTGTCGATTGCCGTGTTCACGGGGAATGCCAACCCTGCGCTCGCGCAGGAGATCACCCGGCATTTGCATGTGCCCTTAGGGCGCGCCGATGTGGACCGTTTCAGCGACGGTGAAGTTAGTGTGGAACTGCGGGAGAACGTGCGCGGGCGCGACGTATTCATCCTGCAGCCGACCCATCCGCCGGCCGAGAATTTGATGGAGTTGCTGATGATGGCGGATGCCTGTCGGCGGGCATCGGCGAAGCGGGTCACCGCAGTGGTGCCGTATTTCGGCTATGCGCGGCAGGATCGGCGGCCGCGTGCGACGCGCGTGGCCATCACCGCCAAGTTGGTGGCGAATATGATGACGCGGGCCGGGGTGGATCGATTGCTTACCATCGATCTGCATGCGGACCAGATTCAGGGTTTTTTCGATATCCCGGTCGACAATGTGTACGCGTCGCCGGTGTTGCTCGGCGAGGTCTGGAAACAGAAGTACCCGAAAATGATCGTGGTGTCGCCCGATGTCGGCGGCGTGGTGCGAGCCAGAGCGTTGGCGAAGCGATTGGACGATGCGGATTTGGCCATTATCGACAAACGCCGGCCGCGGCCGAATGAATCGAAGGTGATGAACATCATCGGCGAGGTCGAAGGCAAGACCTGCGTGCTGGTCGATGACATGGTGGATACGGCGGGCACGCTGTGCCAGGCCGCGCAGGCGCTCAAAGACGAAGGAGCGCTCAAGGTGGTGGCCTACATCACGCATCCGGTGTTGTCGGGCACGGCGATCGAGCGCATTTCCAGTTCGGTACTGGATGAATTGGTGGTCACCGACACGATACCGCTGTCGCAATCCGGCGCGGCGTGTCCCCGGATCCGCCAGCTGAGCGTGGCGGGATTGTTGGCTGAAACGATTCGTCGCATCAGCGACGAGGAGTCGGTGAGTTCGCTGTATATCGATTAGGTTTGGCGATTAGGTTTGGCGATTAGGTCGGTGCCTTTGCAATTGGTCGCGATGCAACGGTGCTGTGTTTGTGATGTAACTGGAGAAGATTATGAAAACCTCTTTCGAACTCGTTGCCGAGTTCCGCGAGACGCAAGGCAAAGGTGCGAGCCGCCGCCTGCGTCACGACGGAAAAGTGCCGGCGATTCTCTATGGCGGGCATGCACCCGCACGTACGCTGACGTTGAGCCATCAGAAGCTGCTGATCATGCTCGACAATGAGCGGTTTTATTCGACCATCCTGAATTTGAAGGTGGGCGATCAGTCGCAGGCGGCGATCTTGAAGGACGTGCAGCGGCACCCGTTCAAGAACGCGATCGTGCACATCGACTTCCAGCGCGTCGAGGAAAACGAGAAGATCCGCATCAGTATTCCTTTGCACTTCACCGGTGCTGCGGTTTCGCCAGGCGTCAAATCGCAGGGCGGTCTCGTGTCGCATATGCGCAACGACGTGGAAGTTTCTTGCCTGCCGAAGGATTTGCCGGAATTCATCGAAGTCGATATTTCCGGGCTGTCGCTCAATGAGAGCATCCATTTATCGCAGCTCAAGATTCCTGCGGGCGTCGTGCTCGTGGAATTGGCGAAGGAAGATGCGGCGGTAGTGGCCATTCATAGCCCACGTGCTGAAGAGCCCGAACCGACGGCGGCAGC
>JALYIH010000102.1 GCA_030775865.1 Pseudomonadota bacterium
CCGGGCTCACCCTGGCGGGCTGCACGGTGCACCCCAAGGGACCGCCGCCTTCCACCGATATCGACGATACCGCCTTCGCCGATCACGTCCGCGTACTGGCCTCCGATGACTTCATGGGCCGCAAGCCGGGGACGCCGGGCGAGGATAAGACAGTCAGCTATTTGATCGAACATTTTCGCAAGCTGGGGTTAAAGCCTGGCAACGGCGCCAGCTATGTGCAGCAAGTGCCGTTGGTGCAAATTACCACCAGCGCCGACGCGACGCTGTCGGCCGCGACCCCAACCGGGGTGCGCAATCTGGTTTTCGGCAAGGATATGGTGATTTGGACGAAGCGCGCCGTGTCGGAAATACAGCTCGCGCACAGCGAGTTGGTGTTCGTCGGCTATGGCATCGTCGCGCCGGAATATTCATGGAATGACTACGCGAACATCGATGTTCACGGCAAGACGGTCGTGGTTTTGGCCAATGACCCCGGCTATGCGTCGAAGGACCCGACCGTGTTCAAGGGCAATGCCATGACCGAGTACGGCCGTTTGGCCTACAAGGTCGAGGAAGCGGCCCGGCAGGGCGCACAAGGTGTGCTTCTGATCCACGACACCCAGGCGCTGGGATACGGCTGGAACGTCATACAAGCCACCTGGACCGGCGCGCAATTTGAATTGGCGGCCGCGGGTGGAAACGCCGGGCGCGCCGCCATCGAAGGCTGGATTCAAAACGACGCGGCGCGCGCGCTCTTTACCGCGGCGGGTCTGGCTTTCACGCGACTGGCTGTGGCTGCAGCCTATCCGGGATTCAAGGCCGTGCCGATGGGCATCAAGGTCGATGCGACGCTTCACAACGCGATTCGCGCCTTCAATTCGCAGAATGTGATCGCGTTGTGGCCGGGAAGCCGGGGACATGAATATGTCATGTACACGGCCCATTGGGACTCGCTGGGAGTAGACGAGGCGCGGCCCGGTCACAGCATTTTCAATGGCGCCGTCGACAACGCGACGGGTGCCGCGGGCTTGCTGGCGCTGGCCCAGTCCTTCGTGCGCACGGATCCTAAGCCTGAGCGCTCCATCGCGTTCCTGGCCACGACGGCGGGAGAACCCGATTTGCTGGGCTCGCAGTACTACGTCGACAATCCGATTCTGCCACTGCGGCAAACAGCGGCGGTCATCAACGTGGACAGCTTGCTCAACGGCGGCCGAACGCGCGATGTCAGCATCCTCGCCTTTGGCAACACCGACTTGGAAGAGGCCGCGCGTACCGAGGCGCTGTTGCAGGGACGCGAAACGCACCCGGAGCCGAATCCGCAGCTAGGCTTGTATTTTCGCTCCGACAGCTACAGCTTTGCTCGCAGAGGCATCCCGGCCTTGTACGTGCAGGCTGGGATCGATAGCGCGGCGCGTGGACCGGCGTGGGGCAAGGCGCAAATCGACGACTACTTCGCTCACCGCTATCGTCAGACGAGCGATCAATACTCGCCGGATTGGAATGTCGGCGGCGCGGTGATCGATCTCATGCTGGATTACCACGTCGGACTTCGTGTGGCGAACAGCCGCCGCTTTCCGCGTTGGTATCCGAACAGCGAGTTTCGCGCCGCTCATCGCCGGGCGAATGACTCGGCGGGCGATTAGCTCGCAGGGGATTAGCTCGCAGGGTAGCCGGACTCCAGGCCCCTAACGCCTACCCACTCGTATCCAGTTTTTCGTGCGGTCAAAGCTGCCGGATGAGTTGTAGGGGTCTGAGCCCTGCTCTTTGTAAGAGACCTTTTTGGGACCCGGATCGATCGTCAGCGATTCTGCAGCAGCGATTGCTTGCTGCAGCTCCCGCACGCCGAAGCTGAAACTGGAATCGTCCGGCCCTTTGTAATCACTCGCCATTGTCCGCCTCGTCAAAAAATAGCCAGTGCGCTGTCAGTGGTTTTTGTTGTTGTCTCCGCTGGGTGAATGTTCCCAAATTGCGACAGGCTGGAGTTAGCGGGTTTGCAAAACTGTGACGCAGTTCAAGCCGGCGCAAGACATAAGATCAGCGCGGTGCGACTTAATTTTGGTAAGGGGAGCGTGAAGCGCGAGTTAGCCGCTGCGGGCCACGGACAATTGCCGATCGAAAGGCACCGAGCGATTGCGGCCGCGCGTTTTCGCCGTGTACAGCGCCTGGTCGGCGGCTTTCACGAAATCATCGTAATGGCCGAATTGGATTGGCCCGCCGTGGGTTGCGCAGCCGATCGACACCGTGACCTTGGCATGGTGCGAACCGACCACGTGACCGGTATTGCGAAACGCCATGACGATGCGCTCGCAGATGCTGTGTGCGGTTTCAGCATCGGTCGCCGGCAGCACCACCACGAATTCCGCGCCGCCGTGCCGGGCGATCAAATCCGTCTCGCGCGTATTGCCGCGCAAAATGCGCGCGGTGGCTTGCAAAACCCGATCGCCCGCCTGTTGACCGAAGCTGTCATTGATCTGTGTGAAGTTATCCAGGTCGATGTAGGCAACGCTCAAGGGCCATTTGTGGCGCGTCGAGTTGTCGAACTCTCGCGCCAGAAACTGCTCGAGATAATTCCGGTTATAGACGCCGGTCAAGGTATCGCGCCGGGTCTCTTCCTCGAGTTCCCGCGACTGTGTCGCGGAGGCGCCGGCCGTGGCCCGCAAGGTATTAATTTCTCGCAGCGCGTGCAGGCTGCGCAGCATCAATACGTCGCGTGCCTGTTCGAGGATCAGATCCGGATGCTGCTTGGCCAGCAGCTCGGACTCGAAAATGGCTTCGGTCTCCGGGATCATCGAGCCGATGGTGCCGAGCACCTGTCCGAACGCAACCCGGTCCAGGCCGAGGCTGCGTTCGGCGCATAGCGCGGTTTCCGCGAACTGACGCTGTTCGGGGTCGAGCAGAAAAAGATCGGCCACGGGCCCGGAGAGCGCCACGCAGCGGTCAAATATTCCTGCAGGATGCGCAGTATGGGTCAGTTCCACATGGTGGCTGCGCTCGATTGCGCGATTCAGGCGCTCGGGTAAATTCCAGCTGCGCATCAGCCATCCGCCGACATCGGCGTGATCCGCTTGCACGCGCTTCTTCTCGTGCTCGGCGAGCGCCGCGTGATCGCGTTGCAGTTTCTCCCCGTCTCGATACAAATCGGGCACAGTCTGATCGAGGGCCAGCATGCCGACATCCTGCAGCAGCGCGGCCAGGAAGATTTCTTCCGCGAGCGTTTGGCGCATGGCATCGCCGAGCGCGCGCGCCGCGGTGGCGGACAGCAACGCGCGGCGCCAATAGAACTTGTAGTTGAGCCCATTGGATTTCGCGCCGCGCAGGCATTTCACCAGGGAAAAACTCAAGGCGAGCGTGAGCGTTGCGTTCAGACCCAGCACCACCAAGGCCTGTCTCAAGTTTTCGCTCTTGCGCCGCTGCGCGTACAGGGGCGAGTTGGCAATCCTCAGGACCTTGCTGGACAGCGCCGAATCCATGCTCAGCGCCTTGGCAACCTTGCCCATTTCTATCTCGGGGTCTTGCGCCAATTCAATGATATGAGTCGCCACGCCCGGCGGCGACGGGAAGTTCACTGATCGGCGAAGATGGGCTTCGATCTCGGGGTTCAAAACGCGACTCCAGACGCAAAAACGGATCAGGATCCGCTTATGGAAGGTAACGTCCGCGCCGCAAGGAACTTGAATGAGCTAGTTGAATTTCGCGCTGGCGCGCCACCAGCCGCGTAGCGCTCGGAACAAGAGATACAGGCCGTAGGGGCCGAGAAAGACGACCCAGGAGGCGATGGATGCCTCCTGCAGGCCTGCGAAAAGACTCGAGTAGAGACGCCCGAGGCTGGCTCCCTCGAACCGGCCCAGTGTTGCCACCCCTGCATAAAATATGAGGATGGGCATCAGGGTTACCCCGAGCAGCAGGCCAACCGCGGCGGCAACCAATTCAACGGCCCAGGGGCTGTCTTCTGCGAAGCGGCGGAAATTGTAAGCCATACACAATTGTAAACGAATCCCAGCGCCTCGCTCGCCGCTGTAGAATCCGACACATGAGTTCTTGGACGCCTGAGAAATTGTACGAAGTAAAGCCATGGGTGTTCATCGTGGTCGGCGCGTTATTGGGCGTCGGCATGATGCTCTGGTCGTTGTGGGCAGGGCTGTGGACGGTATGGCGCGGGCTGCTGTGCCTGGGCGGCGCGGGACTCGCCATCGTCGGCGGCGCCACCTTGCAGATGCGCCAAGATTACCGTGCCAAGAGCAAGTGGCGCCGAGACGCTCCGCCTTGATTCGCACCGCCGTTGTCGGCGTCGGCTACCTGGGCCGATTCCATGCGCAGAAATATGCCGCCTTGCCGAATTCTCAGTTGGTGGGCATTGCCGATCCTGCCGATGCCGCACGTTCCGCGGTCGCGGCTGAACTCGGCGTGGCGGGGTACGCTGACTATCGCGAGCTGCTGGGGTCGGTCGATGCGGTGAGCATCGTGACGCCCACGGCCTCGCATTACGAAGTCGCCAAAGCCTTCCTTGATGCCGGCGCGAGCGTGTTGGTCGAGAAGCCCATGACGGTGACGGTCGCCGAAGGCGAAGGGCTCATCGAAATCGCGGCTCGAGCGAAGCGCATCCTGCAGGTTGGCCACTTGGAAAGATTCAACGCCGCGGTGTTGGCGGTGCAGCCCGCACTGACCGTTCCGCGCTTCATCGAATCGGCGCGGCTCGCGCCGTTCAAGCATCGAGGCACCGATGTGGACGTGGTGCTGGACTTGATGATCCACGATATCGATTTGATCTTGAGCATCGTGCGATCGCCGGTGGTGTCGGTCGATGCCATCGGCAGCAGTGTATTTTCCAAAGAGATCGACATCGCGAATGCGCGCTTACGCTTCGCCAACGGCTGCGTGGCGAACGCCACGGCGAGTCGCGTGAGCTTGAAAACCGAACGCAAGCTGCGCTTGTTTCAGGACGATGCCTACATGTCTCTGGATTTGCAGCAGAAGATCCTCACCGTCATCCGCAAAGGAACCGGTGTGGGCATGGATGGCATGCCGCAGGTGGCCATCGAAGAGAATACCTACGAGCAGGGCGATGCGCTCAAATCAGAAATTGAGGCATTCTTGCAGGCAGTTGACAGCGGGCGACCGCCGCCGGTGACCGGGGAAGACGGCCTGTTGGCACTGAGCACCGCGGTGAGCATCGCCGAACAGGTCGCCAGCTCGATGCAGAAGTTTTCCTAGCGCGTGCTAGGCCCAGCCGGCGTACCGGGTATCGCACCGCTTGCCGGGGCGGTTGGCGCCGGCAGCGCCGGTCCCGTCCCGGATTCATTGTCGGTGATCGTGACCCGATCCACGAAGTAACGCGTGTCCGCGAAGCAACTGGTGGGAATGCCGGGGTGCTCGGTGTAATGCAATTGAACACGGCGTCCCACGGACTTGCTGAGCTGCTCGGCGACCGACTTGTCGCGCACGCTGAAATCCCATAGCTGCGGCGAGCTGCCCGGACCTAAGTACTGGCCGCCGCCGTAGTACAGCGCAATTTCGCCTTCTTGAGTCTTGCACACCCAGCCGCGCCGCACGAACTTCTGCAACACGCCGGCGCGCTCACCGTCCGCATAGGCCCAAGCAAGGGTCAGCCACGTCCACAGGCCGCCGCCCACAACGAGCACCAGCAGCAAAATCATGAACCAGCGGCCGGCGCGGCCTGAGCGCCGCCTGCCGACGTTTTTCGGAACCTCAATCCTTGTCATAGCGGATACGCGCTCGCGGCCGTTCTGCTGAGGTTAGCACGGGTCCTAATCTCTGCGTAAAAGTCCCTCAATCATGGACGCACTGGAAGTTAGGTGCGTGCGGGCTTCGTGAATGAGAGGGTTGGACATGGCGTCAAGAACGTAAGCAAGTCGGCGCAGCGTCGCGACGACATGCGGAATATAGGCATCGGTTTGGAGGTGGACGGCCTTCACAATTTGGACCAGCTCAGCGCGCACCGGACCGAGCGACCTGCCTTCCGTCGGGTTTTCCGCAGCCGCGTCTTCCAACTTCAGGATCGCATTGGCAAGCAGCCGCAATAGATGATTGCGCTCCGCGGTTTCATTGTTGTTGTCGAACATACCCGCTGCCCCTATGAGCGGGCCAGCATGCGCGTTCCGCACAGGCAATGTCCGTTTTTCTTGCTGCGTCGCGCTAGCCCCTATATTTATAGGGGCAATTGACCACCCGAGAATGGTGTGGTGGAGCCGGGGGGAATCGAACCCCCGTCCATAAGTCCTACGTTCCAAGATCTACGTACGTAGCCACGTCTATTGTTCTCACCGCGCACTACCCGACGGGCAGGGAAAGCGTGCAGCCAGCCCGGTAATTTTTCGTTGAACACACCCCAGACACGTGTGCCCCACTAGCTGATGAGCGCTACACCCAAACGTTCGCATCAGCACGAGCCGCCTGGGCTTCAACCGCGATTAGGCGGCTAGAGCGTAGTTGTCTTGATTGGCAACTATAAGTTTGCAAATGGTTTAACGAGGAACCTGCACCTCGATACGCACCTGGAGTTTCGCAACCCATGTCGAAACCGGTCGGCCCCAATCGAACCCCTAGCTTACGCTTTTCCGGCCCCGCCGTCAGCGGCCGCCTCAGCGGCGCATGGCCTTCATGATGCGGCCCTTATCGCGCTGCCAGTCCCGATCCTTTTCATTGGCGCGCTTGTCGTGCTGTTTCTTGCCCTTCGCCAGGCCGATCTCCAGCTTGGCCCTGCCTTCCTTCCAGTACAGCTCCAGCGGCACCAAGGTATAACCGCTGCGCTCCACCTTGCCCACCAAATGATCGAGCTGGCGCCGGTTCAGCAGCAGCTTGCGCGTGCGCGTCGGGTCCGTTTCCACATGGGTGGAGGCTGAATTCAGGGGGTTCAAGTGGGCGCCGAACAGAAATGCCTCGCCGTTTTTCAGGTACACGTAGGCTTCGGCGATCTGCGCCTTGCCGGCGCGCATGCTCTTGACCTCCCAGCCCATCAAGGAAATCCCCGCCTCGAAGCGCTCCTCGATAAAGTAGTCGAAGCGCGCCTTGCGGTTCACGGCAATGGGCGGCAGTTTTTCGGTGGTTTTCATCTTATTTCACAATTATATCGGACGGGGCCGCCCCGGCCCCGGGAATAGTTTGTGCGAAGCGCGTGGAAACCTGTGCGAAGCGCGTGGAAAGTTGCGCAAAGCGCGTGGAAACCTGCGCGAAGCGCGTGGAAACCTGCGCGAAGCGCGTGGAAACCTGCGCGAAGCGTGTGGAAACCTGCGCGAAGCGTGTGGAAACCTGCGCGAAGCGTGTGGAAACCTGTGCGAAGCGCGTGGAAACCTGCGCGAAGCGCATGACAAACTCCGCGCTTTTGCCGGACAATGTGCCCATGCAGGTAGTCGAGCGCAGCGCCCTAGTCACGTTTACGCCCGCACAAATGTTCGCCCTGGTGAATGATGTGCCGCGGTACCCCGAGTTTTTGCCTTGGTGTGTGGGCGCTCGGATCGAAGACGTCTCACCCACGCAACGCATCGCGGCCTTAAAAATTGCGCACGGCGTGCTGCAAACCGAATTCACCACGCGCAACACGCTTACGCCAGACGCGCGGATCGATATGCGCCTCACGCACGGGCCTTTCCGCGACCTGACAGGCGCGTGGGGCTTCGAGGCGATCGGCACGCGGGGCTCGCGCGTACATTTCAAAGTGGAATTCGAATTCAAGAACCGCCTGACGTCGGCGGCCTTCAACGCGGTGTTCGAGTCGCTGTGCGGCAGCATCGTCGATGCCTTCGTGGCGCGCGCGCAGAAGGTCTACGGTCAGGAGTCTGTCTGAGGATTCCCCGTGATCCGAGTTGAAATCGTCTATGCGCAGCCGCAGCACAGCATCATGAAATCGCTACAACTGGCGCAGGGTTCGACGATTACCGACGCCCTGGCAGCGGTGGCACCGGACGAGAATTTTCTCGGTGCGGACTTGGACAAAGCGGCCGTGGGCATTTTCGGCAGGGTGGTGCGCCGCGACCAAACCCTGAAGGACGGGGATCGGATCGAAATCTACAGGCCGCTCATGGACGAGCCCAAGCTCGCGCGCAGAAAGCGACTCAGTAAATCCGTCCGTTCTTGATTTTGGCGGCCGATGCGTCCTGCTTTGCGGCTTCCGCGTCCGTCGGCTTGTCCAGGCGTGCCACTTTGTCCCCGTCGAAATACACGGTCACGCGGCGCGAGTCGACGTGGCGCGTGCGGCCCTTCTTGAGATAGTAGATATAGTCCCAACGTTCTTTGTTGAAGCTGTCGGCCACCATCGGTGTGCCCAAGAGGTATCGAACCTGGCTGCGCGTCATGCCCTCTTTGACGGTATCAACGGCGCCTTGATTGAGAAAATTGCCCTGCTGGATGTTGATGCGGTACACGCAGCCGGAGGCCATCAGAGTGACCGCGGATCCCAGAACAAGGCACTGAATTATTTTCATGAAAGTGGTGAATGGCCGTCAAATGATTGATAATCGGGACCCATCATAACCTAAAGGCCCAGCATGCCGCAGCGCCTGAAACCCGACGCGACCAGCGAAAGCAACGATCTGCGCAATGCAGGTCTTAAAGTAACGCTGCCACGCCTCAAAATCCTGGACATCCTCGCCGATGGGTCCGCGCGCCACATGAGCGCGGAGGACATCTACAAAAAGCTCCTGGTGTCCAATGAAGACATCGGTCTCGCCACCGTCTATCGAGTGCTGACGCAATTCGAAGCCGCCGGCCTGGTCACGCGCCATCATTTTGAAGGCGGTATGGCGGTGTTCGAACTCAATCAGGGCGCGCATCACGATCACATCGTGTGTGTTGACTGCGGCAAGGTGGAAGAGTTCATGGACGGCGGCATCGAAGAGCGCCAACATGCCGTGGCCAAGCGTTTGGGCTTCGAGATCAGTGACCATGCGCTCATTCTCTACGGGCATTGCCGCAAGGCCAATTGCGCCAATCAGAAACGCACCAAGGCGCCCTCCTAACGCGTTGCGCCACGCGCTAACGCGGCGCGCTGCGCGAGCCCTTCTTCTTGAGAATTGCGGCCGGCGCCGCGCGTGAGAGCATATCGCGCGCATGCGCGCGCGCCTGTTCCGTCACGTCGATTCCGCCGAGCATGCGGGCAATTTCATCGACACGCTCAGGCTGGCCCAAAGGCTTGACGGCCGTGCGAGTGATTTTGCCGTCGGAGAGTTTCGTGACGCGAAATTGGCTGTGAGCCTGGGAGGCGACCTGCGCCAGATGGGTTACGCACAGCACCTGGGCGCGCTCGCCCAGTTCGCGCAACTGCCTGCCGACGATTTCTGCCACGGCGCCGCCGATGCCCGCATCCACCTCATCGAACACCATGCACAGTGACGTGCTCTGTGCGCGCCCGGCGACTTGAACCGCGAGGCTGATGCGGGAGAGTTCCCCGCCGGAGGCAACTTTCGCGAGGCTTTTCAAAGGCTGGCCGGGATTCGCGCTCACCAGAAACTCAACTTCATCGCTGCCGTTCGATGAGAACTCCTGTTCGCTTCCAGTGATCTTCACCGCGAACTCGCCGCCCGCCATACCGAGGGTCTGCATGAGCTGGGTCACCTGAACACCCAATAGCTGCGCCGCAGTGTTGCGCGCGCCGCTCAGAGCTTCCGCGGCGCTCCGGTAGTCGCGCGTCAGGTCGGCAACCTGCCGCTCCAACGTCGCCAAACTCAGCTGCACGTTGTCGAGGGAGGCGAGTTCCTGGTCCAGGCGAAGCACGTGCTCAGGCAACTCGAGCACCGTGACCCGATGCTTGCGTGCCAAAGATTCGAGTGAGGCCGCGCGGCGCTCTATTTCGTCCTGGCGCGCAGGATCGATATCCAAATCGTCCAGGTAGCGCCTGAGCGCCGTGGCGGCTTCCTGGGTCAAAATGGCCGCTTCGCCCAATAATTTGGCGGCCTCCGCCAGTTGCGGATCGATGTCCGAGACGCTGCGCAGCGCCGCCGTCGCTTTGCCCAGCAGGTCGTGCGCGCTCCCGGCGTCCGCTTCATAGGCCGCGGTGAGCGCCGCGCGGGCAGCCTCGCCCAGTCGGCTGCGGCTAGCCACGCGCTTCTGATCGGCGAACAGTGCCTCGATGTCACTCACCGTCGATACGTCGTTCTTCATCTCGCGCAGCTGATAGCGCAAGAGGTCCAGGCGGGCATCGCGATTTTCGGCAGCGTTCTGCAGCGCCTCGAATTCCTGGCGGCAGGCGTGATAGCGACCGAACAGATCCGCGACGGTGTCCTTCAAAGCCGGAGTACTCAAGCGCTCGTCGAGCAGTTCGCGCTGCGCGCCGCGGCTCACCAGGTGCTGAAACTCCTGTTGGCCGTGGATTTCGATGAGAAACTCCGCCAGTTCCCGTAATGCCAGTAGGGGTACGACCTGGCCGTTCACATAGGCGCGCGAACGGCCGTCCGCTCCGATGACACGTCGCACGACAATATCCCCGTCATGGTCGATCGACTGCTCACCGAGCCAGGCGACGGCCGCGCCGGGGAGGGCGGCGAAGCTCGCGGTGATCTCGGCGCGCTCGGCACCCTGGCGCACAATATCGCCGCCGGCCCGCCCCCCGGCGATCAACAGCAGCGCGTCGACGACAATGGATTTTCCGGCACCGGTTTCGCCCGTGAGCGCCGTGAGGCCGGCGCTGAATTCCAGCTCGGCTTGATCGACGAGTACCAAATCTCGCAGTTGAAGATGCGTCAACATGGCTTAGGCGTCCGGCGCACCGCTTTGCCCACCGCGGCCCCAATGCAGCTTCGAGCGCAGCAGCCGGTAGTAGTCATAGCCCGGCGGATGCAGCAGCGTGATTTGAGCATCGGCGCCCTCGACATACAGATTGTCGCCTTGTTCCAGATCGCCGATGGCGGAGCCGTCGCAAGTCACCTGCGCGCGCGACTCGAAACGATCCGACATGCGCAATTGAATCTTGCTGCCGGCGCGCACGACGATTGGTCGGTCGCTCAACGTGTGCGGGCAGATTGGGGCCAGCACCCACACATCGAGGTCGGGCTCGACGATGGGCCCGCCGCACGAGAGGGCATAGGCGGTCGATCCGGTCGCGGTGGCGATCACGATGCCATCGCCGCCATGCGAATTGACGAAACGCCCGTTGATGGAGGTCTCGAAATCCATGGTGCGGCCGGTCTCCCATTTGTTGACCACCACATCATTCAATCCCAACGCTCGCACGATTTTGCCGTCGCGGCCTTCCAGCCGCGCCGCGAGCATTGAGCGGCGATCCTCGTTGTAACGCCCGGCCAGCACGGAATCGACATCCTCGAGCATGGATGTGGGACTGACGTCGGTTAGAAATCCCAGGCGCCCGCGATTCACGCCAAGCAATGGCACCGAATGGCCGGCAACCAGTCGAGCCGCATACAGCAGCGTACCGTCGCCGCCGATGGCGACGATGAGATCGGCCCGAGTCGCAAAGGACTGTTCGGGGCATATCGAGACGCTGTCCGCTTTGAATGCCAAGCCGACACCGGGGTCGACCAGCACAGGCACGCCGCGGGCCTGAAAATGCGCAGCGAGCCCCAGCATACATTCGGCGACGCGCAAATCTTTTGCGTTGCCCACCAGCGCAATGGACTGAAATGAATGAGGCATGATCGATTCCTTGTAGCATGACCGCGGCAAGTCGGTCACGCAATGAAAGCGAGTTACGAGGCCGCTCGCTGGACTTGACTTCGACCGGGGAGGATGTCAAATGGACCTACTATGACAGAAGGTGCCGACGAGGGACTCAACGAGCGGGCGCAGCTGCTCCTCAAGGCCCTGATCGAGAACTATATCCGCGACGGTCAGCCCGTGGGTTCTCGAACCCTGTCGCGCGATTCCGGATTGAGCCTGTCATCGGCCACCATCCGCAACGTGATGGCTGACTTGGAAGACTTGGGCTTCGTCGCCTCGCCCCACACGTCCGCCGGCCGCATACCCACCGATAAGGGTTATCGGTTCTTCGTCGATACCTTGCTGAAATTGAAGCCGCTGCTTCACGAGGAGATCGAGGACATCGAGCGGCGCTTGAAATCAGACGGGGCAAACGGCCGCTCATTGGTGCAGACCGTCTCGCAGATGCTCTCCAGCGTGACGCACATGGCGGGGCTGGTGACCTTGCCCAACCCGAACTACATCTCGCTGTCGCAGATCGAATTCATCGCCCTGTCGGAAAACCGGGCGCTGGCCATCATGGTCATGAGCAACCGCGAGGTGCAGAACCGTGTGGTGCAGCTCGACCGCTATCACTCGCCGGAGGAGCTGCGCCGGGCCGCCAACTATCTGAATGAGGCATTTTCCGGTCGTTCCTTGCCTGACGTGCGCGCGCAGCTGCTCGCCCAGCTGCAGGAGACGCGCCAGCATATGGATGAGCTCATGAGGGATGCGATCCAGGTGGCGCAAAAGGTCTTCGACACAACGCCTTCGGACCGCGTGGAATATGTCATCGCCGGCGAAACCAACTTGATGGGATTTGCCGAATTATCCAACGTGGATCGCCTGCGCCGCCTGTTCGAGGCCTTCAACGAGAAGCACGATATCCTGCGGTTGCTGGACAGTTGCCTGCGGGCCGACGGGATCCAGATCTTCATCGGGCAGGAATCCGGCTATCGGATTCTCGACGACATCAGCGTCGTCACGGCGCCCTACACGGTCGACAACCAGGTGGTCGGCGTCCTGGGGATCATTGGCCCCACCCGCATGGCCTACGAGCGGGTCATTCCCATCGTGGATATCACGGCCAAACTGTTGGGTTCGGCCTTGAACGCTCGCAAATAGCCCCCAATTGAGTCGATGAGCGGCACCATAGCCGCCTTTCTTGAGGGCTTATCAGCGTGAATGAGAACAACCAGCCTTCGGGGGTCGAAGCCGCGGACATGAGTCAGGTGTCCCCCCCAGAGTCGCTTAACGCATTGGCCGCAGCGGAGGCCAAGGCCGGCGAAAACTGGAACAGCTACCTGCGTGCCGTGGCGGAATTGGAGAACTACCGCAAGCGGACCGAGCGCGAACTCGAGAACGCGCGGAAATATGCGATCGAGCGGTTTGCTCAGGAGCTGGTCGGCGTCGTTGACTCGCTGGAGGCCGGGATCGTGGCCGTGACGGGGAATCCGGGGCCGGCACTGCTCGAGGGCGCGCAGGCGACGTTGAAACAGTTGCAACGGGCCTTCGACAAGGCGGGCATCAAGGTCATCGACCCGATCGGTCAGCCCTTTGACCCGGATTGGCACGAGGCCATGGTGGCCCAGGAAAGTCGCGATAAGCCGGCCAACACGGTCCTCTCGGTCATTCAAAAAGGTTACTCGCTGAACGGGCGTTTGCTGCGTCCGGCGAGAGTCATCGTCAGTAAGGCGCCCGCTGGGGACGCCAATTGAAAAATGCGTCGCAAGTCCCCACGTACGGTCACAACGTTAGAATTTTCTAGAGGGTTTTCACATGGGTAAAATTATTGGTATCGATCTCGGCACCACCAATTCCTGCGTCGCGATCATGGAGGGCGGCAAGCCCAAGGTCATCGAGAACAGTGAGGGTGATCGCACCACGCCGTCGATCGTTGCCTTCACCAAGGATGGCGAGGTATTGGTGGGGCAGTCCGCCAAACGCCAGGCCGTCACCAACCCGGCGAACACCATTGCCGCGGTCAAGCGCCTCATCGGCCGCAAATTCACAGACGAAGTCGTGAAAAAAGACATGGGCATGGTCTCTTACAAGATCGTCAAGGCCGACAACGGCGATGCCTGGGTCGAGGTACAAGGCAAGAAGATGGCGGCGCAGGAAATCTCCGCCCGCGTCCTCATGAAAATGAAAAAGACCGCCGAGGACTATCTTGGCGAGACCGTCACCGAGGCCGTCATCACGGTACCGGCGTATTTCAACGATTCGCAGCGCCAGGCCACCAAGGATGCCGGGCGCATTGCAGGCTTGACCGTCAAGCGCATCATCAACGAGCCGACGGCGGCCGCGCTGGCCTACGGCCTCGACAAGGACGGCGGTGACCGCAAGATCGCCGTGTACGACCTGGGCGGCGGCACTTTCGACGTGTCGGTCATTGAAATCGCCGAGGTGGATGGCGAGCGCCAATTCGAAGTGCTGTCGACCAACGGCGATACCTTCCTCGGGGGCGAGGACTTCGATCTTCGTGTCGTCAATTACCTGGCGGACGAATTCAAGAAAGAGAGCGGTATCGATGTGCGCAAGGACCCCCTTGCCATGCAGCGTCTGAAGGAAACGGCGGAAAAGGCCAAGATCGAGCTGTCCTCCAGTCAGCAGACCGAAATCAACCTGCCGTACATCACGGCGGATGCGGCGGGTCCCAAGCATCTGAACATGAAGCTGACCCGCGCCAAGCTCGAGTCCCTGGTCGAGGATCTGGTGCAGAAGACCATGGAGCCTTGCCGCATCGCGCTCAAAGATGCCGGATTGTCCATGAAGGATGTGGGCGAAGTCATATTGGTCGGCGGTCAGACCCGCATGCCGCTGGTACAAAAGGCGGTGAAGGACCTGTTCGGCAAGGAGCCCCGCAAGGACGTGAACCCGGATGAAGCTGTGGCCGTGGGTGCGGCGATTCAGGGCGGCGTTCTGTCGGGCGATGTGAAAGATGTGCTGCTGCTCGATGTCACTCCGTTGTCCTTAGGCATAGAGACCCTGGGCGGCGTCATGACCAAGGTGATCGAGAAGAACACGACGATTCCGACCAAGGCGGCGCAGACGTTTTCGACCGCGGACGACAACCAGACGGGTGTCACCATCCACGTGCTGCAGGGTGAGCGCGACCGATCGACCGACAACAAGTCGTTGGGCCGCTTCGACCTGACGGACATTCCGCCGGCGCCGCGCGGCATGCCGCAAATCGAAGTCGCGTTCGACATCGATGCCAACGGCATATTGAACGTCTCGGCCAAGGACGTGAAAACCGGCAAGGAACAGCGCATCGTCATCAAGGCCTCGAGCGGCTTGTCCGAGGCAGAGATCAAGCGCATGGTCTCGGATGCGGAAACGCATGCCGAGGAAGACAAGAAGTTTCGCGAGCTGGTGGGCGCGCGCAACAAGGCGGATGCGACCATCCACAGCGTCGAGAAAGCGATCAAGGATGTGGGCGACAAGATTTCCGAGGATCAGAAGAAGTCGGCCGCCGAGGCGGTGGCGGCAGTCAAGACCGCGATGAGCGGCGATGATCGCGAGGAAATCGAGCGAAAGACCACGGAGCTTGAACAGGCATCGAGTGCCATCACGCAGAAGATGTATGAGCAGTCCTCGGCCAGCGCGGCGTCCGGCGCGGACACCGGGCCGGCGGGCCACGCGCAGCAACCAAAGGACGACGTGCTGGACGCGGAGTTCGAAGAAGTGAAGGACAGCGACCGCAAGAAGGCTTGACGATTTCGTTGATGGAATTTCTGTGACGGGATAGTTTGGTGATCAAAACCGCCGGTATGCTTAAGTGCCGGCGGTTCGTTTTTATGGGCTTAAGGCTTGGGTGAGGAATGGCGAAGCAGGATTATTACAAGCTCCTCGACGTGAGCAGAGACGCGACGGAAGCGGACATTAAAAAGGCCTATCGCCGCCTTGCGATGAAATTTCATCCGGATCGCAATCCCGATGATCCGGATTCGGAACACCGCTTCAAAGAGTGCAAAGAAGCCTACGAGGTCCTATGCGACACGCATAAGCGCGCGGTCTACGATCAGTTCGGCCATGCAGGCCTCGAAGGCAACCGCGGCGGAGGCTTCGGCGCCGGCGAGGCGTTCGGCGACATCTTCGGCGAGATGTTCGGCGACATCTTTTCCGGCGGCCAGCGCGGCCGATCGCAAGTGTTTCGTGGCGCCGACTTGCGCTACGAGCTGGAATTGGATCTAGAGAAAGCGGTGTTCGGCACCGAGACCGAGATTCGCATTCCGTCCATGGGCGAATGCAAGACCTGCAAAGGGTCGGGCGCGGCCAAGGGGTCCACGCCCAAGACCTGCGACACCTGCAATGGCCAGGGCCAGGTAAGGGTCCAGCAATCGATATTCACCATCCAGCAACCCTGTCCGCGCTGCAAGGGCCGCGGCAAAATCATCTCCAATCCCTGCGATACCTGCTACGGCCAAGGCCGTGTTCGCCAGGAGAAATCGCTTCCCGTAAAAGTGCCCGCGGGCGTGGATACCGGCGATCGCATTCGCTTGAACGGCGAGGGCGAGGCAGGCCGCAACGGCGGTCCGGCCGGGGACTTGTACATTGAAATTCGCGTGCGGGAGCATGCCATTTTCGAACGTGAGGGCAGCCACCTGTCCTGTGAGGTTCCCATTACCTTCGCCACGGCGGCGCTCGGCGGCTCGGTCGAGGTGCCGACTCTGGATGGTGAGGTAATCTTGAAGATTCCGAGTGAGACACAATCGGGACGGGTGTTTCGCGTGCGCGAAAAGGGCGTGCATCCGGTGCGCGGCGGTGCCCCCGGAGATCTATTCTGCCGCGTCGTGGTGGAAACCCCCGTGAGCCTGCGGACCGAGCAGAAAGAGCTGCTCAAGAAGTTCCAGGCTTCGCTGGAGCAGGGCAGCCATCATCCGAAAGAGCAGACGTTTTTCGAGGGCGTCAAAAAATTCTTCACGCGCGCGGTAGAATAGGTGGCCTCGCAACCGCTGGTCGTCTTCGGCATTACCGGTCGCATGGGGCAGTCGCTGATCCGTGCCCTGCGCGAGGGGTCGCCATTTCAATTGCACGGCGCGATCGCCTCCACGGCCAGCCCTCGGCTGGGCCAGGAGTGCGCGGCCGAAGGACCGCCGACCGGCGTCGTGATCAGCGCCGATGTTGCTGCGGTACTGAAAGCCGGCTCGGTGGCAGTGGATTTCAGTCAGGGCGACGCGGTCGCTGCCCACGCCAAAGCTTGTGCCGAGGCGGGCGTGCCGCTGCTGGTCGGCGCGACCGGGTTTGATGCGGCGGCGCGCGCGGAACTCGATCGTGCTGCGAGAAGGATTGCCATCGTGATTGCACCCAACACCAGCGTCGGGGTCGCTGTCTTGGCCAAGCTGGTTGCGCAGGCAACGGCGGCGTTGGGTGAGACTTTCGATGTCGACATTTTCGAGGCCCACCACCGAACCAAGCGCGATGCGCCTTCCGGGACGGCCTTAGGGCTGGGCGAAACGGTCGCTCAAGCGCGCGCCCGGACTTTAAGCGAAGTTGCAGTCTACGCCCGCTACGGAAGGGATACCCCGCGAAGCCACGGCAGCATCGGTTTCGGGGTCATTCGGGCGGGGGACATCGTGGGCGACCATACCGTGACATTTGCCGGGGCCGGAGAGCGCCTGGAACTCACCCACCGGGCCACGGACCGTATGGCCTTTGCGCGAGGCGCGCTAAGGGCCGCCGCCTGGCTGCCGGGCCGTCAGCCGGGCCTGTATGGCATGCAAGATGTACTCAAGACTTGAGAAGAAGCATGGACAGTGATCGACTGCATCGTTAATATTCGCGCCCGGAATCGATAGCGTGTTAATTCCACAAAGCGGGAGGACGTTCTCATGAACACCTCCCGCTTTGCGCATCTGCGCCATACCGCCATAGGGCAAAGCGAGGAACCGGAGTGTCGACACCTGCAGTGCTAGCTCTCGAAGATGGCACCGTGTTCCGCGGCGTCTCAGTAGGCGCAAAAGGCAACACGACGGGTGAAGTGGTTTTCAATACGGCGATGACCGGGTATCAAGAGATCCTCACCGATCCTTCTTACTGCCGTCAGATCGTCACCCTGACCTATCCGCATATCGGGAACACCGGCGCGACGCCGGAAGATTTGGAATCCGGCGCCGTCTACGCAGCGGGATTGGTCATTCGGGATCTGCCGCTGCTGCATTCCAATTGGCGTTCCACCGAGTCTCTGCAGAGTTTCTTGCTTCGCTGCAAGGTGGTCGCGATCGCGGATATCGATACCCGCAAGCTGACCCGGCTGTTGCGCGAGAAGGGTGCGCAGTCCGGCTGCATCATGACGGGGGAGAATATCGACCAGAACGCGGCGGTGCGGGCGGCCAAGAAATTTCCCGGCCTCAAAGGCATGGATCTGGCCAAAGCGGTTTCCACGAAGAAGATCTATCAGTGGAATGACGGCTTGATCTGGAAGACCGCGGCGAAGCCGCCACGCCCACAGAGCCGCTTGCACGTGGTGGCCTACGACTTCGGCATCAAGCGCAGCATTTTGCGCATTCTTGCCGAGCATGGGTGTCGCATGACAGTGGTGCCTGCGCAAACAACGGCAGATCAAGTGCTTGCAATGAATCCTGATGGTATTTTCTTAAGTAATGGCCCCGGGGATCCGGAGCCCTGCGACTATGCCATTCAAGCCATCACACGCTTCTTGGAAACTGACATACCGATTTTTGGAATTTGTCTGGGCCATCAATTGTTGGGCCTCGCCAGCGGCGCGAAAACCGTCAAGATGAAATTCGGCCACCACGGCGCCAATCATCCGGTGCTGGAAATTGATTCGGGCCGTGTGCTCATTTCCAGCCAGAACCATGGGTTCGCGGTGGACGGTGCGACGTTGCCTGACACCCTGCGCGCCACCCACCGCTCCTTGTTCGATGGTTCGCTGCAGGGCGTGACGCGCACGGATCGCCCGGCCTTCAGCTTCCAAGGACATCCGGAAGCGAGCCCCGGACCGCATGATCTGCGGCTGCTGTTCGAGCACTTCATGTACTTGATGGTGAAGCGCGTGCAGGCCAATTCTCGCGGACGCACGCCCATCAAACAAAAATCGGCGGAAGGGTAAGTGCCGAAGCGTATCGACCTGAACAGCATCCTGATCATCGGCGCAGGACCCATCATCATCGGTCAGGCCTGCGAGTTCGACTATTCTGGAGCTCAAGCGTGTAAGGCCCTGAAAGAAGAGGGATATCGGGTCATCCTGGTGAACTCGAATCCCGCCACGATCATGACGGATCCGGAGACGGCCGACGCCATTTATATTGAGCCCATCAATTGGCGCACGATTGCACGCATCATCGAGAAGGAACGGCCGAGCGCGCTGCTGCCGACCATGGGCGGCCAGACGGCGCTCAATACCGCCCTCGATCTGGTGCGCGAGGGGGTCTTGGAGAAATTCAGCGTGGAGATGATCGGCGCATCACAGCGGGCGATCGACATGGCGGAGGACCGGGAACTGTTCCGCCGCGCCATGGCAGACATCGGCCTGGAAACGGCACGCGCGCGCATTGCCCATAGCATGGAAGAGGCGTTGGCCGTGCAGTCGGAGATCGGCTTCCCGACGGTGATCCGGCCGTCATTTACCTTGGGGGGCAGCGGCGGCGGCATCGCCTACAACCGCGAGGAGTTTGAAGCCACGGTCGCGCGCGGACTGGATGCTTCACCCACCAACGAGGTGCTCCTGGAAGAATCCGTGCTCGGCTGGAAAGAGTACGAAATGGAAGTGGTCCGCGATCACGACGACAACTGCATCATCGTGTGCTCGATCGAGAACATCGATCCGATGGGCGTGCATACCGGTGATTCGATCACGGTGGCGCCGGCGCAGACCCTCACCGATCGGGAATATCAGCGTCTGCGGGATGCCTCGATCGCGGTCTTGCGCAAGATCGGCGTCGACACCGGCGGCTCGAACGTTCAGTTCGCCATCAATCCGGAAGACGGCCGGGTCTTGGTGATCGAAATGAACCCCCGCGTGTCGCGTTCCTCGGCGCTGGCATCCAAGGCAACCGGATTTCCGATTGCGAAGATCGCCGCCAAGCTGGCGGTGGGCTACACCTTGAGCGAACTGAAGAACGAAATCACGGGTGGCGCCACGCCGGCCTCGTTCGAGCCGACCATCGATTATGTGGTCACGAAGATTCCGCGCTTTACGTTCGAGAAATTTCCCGGCGCCAACACCCGCCTGACCACCCAGATGAAATCGGTGGGCGAGGCCATGGCGATCGGCCGGACATTTCAGGAATCCATGCAAAAGGCGCTGCGCAGCTTGGAGACCGGCTATGACGGATTCAATGAACAGCTGACCTTGCCGTTGACCGATGAAGCCGCCGAGAAGCTGTCGTACGAACTGCGCTGGCCGGGACCCAATCGAATTCTGTATGTGGCCGACGCCTTTCGCGCCGGTTGGACGTTGCAGCAGGTGTTCGATGCCACCAAGATCGATCCCTGGTTCCTCTCGCAGATCGAGGATCTGCTGCGCGAGGAGGCGCAATTGGCCAAGGAGGGTTTCGAGAGCTTGAACCTCGCGCGCCTGCGCGCGTTGAAGCGCAAGGGCTTCTCCGATTCGCGCATTGGGAAGTTGGTGGGACGGGACGAACCGGATATCCGCCGCGAGCGGCGCAAACTGGGGCTGCACCCGGTGTACAAGCGCGTCGATACCTGCGGGGCAGAATTCGGCACGTCCACCGCCTATCTGTATTCGACCTACGAAGAAGAGTGTGAAGCGGCGCCCTCGGATCGGCGCAAGATCATGATCTTGGGCGGGGGCCCGAATCGCATCGGACAGGGCATCGAATTCGACTATTGCTGCGTGCACGCTGCCATGGCGCTGCGCGAAGATGGCTTCGAAACCATCATGGTGAATTGCAATCCGGAGACGGTCTCCACCGACTACGACACCTCGGATCGGCTGTATTTCGAGCCGCTGACCTTTGAAGACGTGATGGAAATCATCGAGAAGGAAAAGCCCGAAGGCGTCATCGTGCAGTACGGCGGGCAGACGCCGCTGAAATTGTCGCGCGCGCTCGCCGCCGCGGGTGCGCCGATCATCGGCACCACACCCGACAGCATCGATGTCGCGGAGGATCGCGAGCGATTTCAAAAGCTCGTCGCGAGTTTGAAACTCAAGCAGCCTGCGAATGCCACCGCACGCAACGAGGCGTCGGCCGTTTCCATGGCCAAGGAAGTCGGATTTCCGCTGATCGTACGTCCCAGCTATGTGCTGGGCGGCCGGGCGATGGAAGTGGTGTTCAACGAAGATGACTTGCGCCAATACATGATCGACGCGATGAAGGTGTCGAACGACAGCCCCGTGCTGCTCGATCGCTTTCTCGATCTGGCCATCGAAGTGGATGTCGATGCGGTCAGTGACGGCACGGATGTGCTGATCGGCGGCATCATGGAGCATATCGAACAGGCCGGCGTGCATTCCGGCGACTCGGGCTGCTCGCTGCCGCCGAACGGTCTTTCGGCAGAGATTCAAGATGAGTTGCGGGCGCAGACCCGCAAGCTCGCCAAGGCGCTCAACGTCATTGGATTGATGAACATTCAATTCGCGATTCAAAGCGGTGTGATCTATATTCTCGAGGTCAACCCGCGCGCCTCGCGCACCGTTCCCTTCGTCTCCAAGGCCACCGGCATTCCCTTGGCCAAAGTCGCCGCGCGCGTCATGACCGGCAAGACCCTCGCGATGCAGGGGCGCACGCTCGAGCGCATACCGCCTTACTTTTCGGTCAAGGAGGCGGTTTTCCCCTTCATCAAATTCCCGGAAGCGGATCCAATTTTGGGGCCGGAAATGAAATCCACCGGCGAAGTGATGGGAACCGGCAACACCTTCGGCGAAGCCTATGCGAAGGCTCAGGCGGCCTCCGGCGTGATCCTGCCGACCCGCGGCCTATGCTTCATCAGCGTGCGCGACCGCGACAAGCCAGGAGCCACGATTCTGGCGCAAATGCTCATCGCACGCGGCTTCGAAATCGCCGCCACCGGCGGCACCGCCTTGGTCCTGGAAGAGGCGGGTGTGACCTGCCGCCGGGTCAATAAGGTGCGTGAGGGTCGCCCGCACGTCGTTGATATGATAAAAAATGACGAGGTGGCGCTGATCGTCAATACCACCGAGGGCAAGCAAGCGGTGCGCGAGTCCCGGTCCATCCGTCGCGAGGCCGTTGCGAGACGGGTAACCTATTACACAACCGTGGCCGGCGCGCGTGCGACTTGCGACGCGCTTGATCACCTAGGCGATATTGAAGTGAATCGACTGCAGGATTTGCACAAGGAATTGACCGCGTGACGCGAACTCCCATGACCCTGCACAGAGAGCTGCGGACGTGAAGCATACCTCTAATGATGCTTGCTACGGAGTGCCGTCGCAATGAAACGCACTCCCATGACCCTGCACAGAGAGCTGCGGACGTGAAGCATACCTCTAATGCTTGCTACGGAGTGCCGTCGCAATGACACGCACTCCCATGACCCTGCGCGGCGCGGAGCGTTTGCGCGCGGAACTCAAGCAGCTCAAGAGCGAGGCACGCCCCAATGTCATCAAGGCGATCGCCGAGGCGCGCGCGCACGGTGATTTGAGCGAGAATGCGGAATATCACGCGGCGCGTGAACAGCAAAGCTTCATCGAGGGGCGCATCAATCAAATCGAGAATCGCATGAGCAATGCCGAGGTGATCGACGTCACCAAATTGACCGCCAATGGCCGCGTCGTGTTCGGCTCGACGCTCGAACTGGAAGACCAGGACGGCGGCAGCAAGGTCGTCTACCAATTGGTGGGCGACGATGAGGCCAATATCAAGCAGGGACTGTTGTCGGTCTCATCGCCTATAGCACGCGCGCTCATCGGCAAATCCGAGGGCGATGTCGTCGATGTGACAACGCCCGGCGGCACGCGCAGCTACGAGATCGTTTCTGTCCGCTACGTGTAAAGAAATGTGAAGATTGTGCGGAGCGTTTTCCGAGTGCTCATGGTGCTGTGGGCGGGCAGTCTCTGGTCGCTGCTCTGGGTTGCTGCCGTTTTGTTTCATGCACAGACTGATCGGCATCTGGCAGGTGTGTTGGCGGCCAGGCTCTTCCAAATCGAGACCTATCTCGGTCTCGCCGCCGCAGCACTGGCGCTCGTGCTCCCCGGCAGGAGTCGGTACTTCTGGGCCTACTTCGCCGCCGCGGTATTGGCGATCAACGAGTGGATTTTGAAGCGCGCCATGCACGCGGCGCGATTCGAAGGCACGGCGGCAGGCTTGAGCTTCGGTGCCTGGCACGGCGTATCGGCGTTGCTCTACGTCATCGCCTGTGTCGCCGTGCTGGTCCTAGTCTGGAAGGAGGATTTTCGGTAACTCTTGGCTGCGGCGGTAGAAAACGCCGACGTTGCCGATGCGCTGCACGATTTCGCTGGAAGTTTGCTTGGCCAAATCATCCAACGCCGCATCGCGCGCGCCACGTTCGCCGACCCGCGCGGAGACCTTCACCAATTCGTGGTCGCTCAAGGCACGGTCCAATTCCTGCACCACGCCTACGGTCAAACCGGCATTTCCCAGCATCACGATAGGCCTCATGGGATGCGCCAGACGGCGCAAATGTTTCTTTTGTTTCTCAGAAAGTGTCATCACACGATTATAGTCGTAAGTCCAAATGCCCAAGCGCTCAAAAAGCAGTTCCCGTTGGCTTGCCGAACATGCCAACGATGAGTTCGTCAAACGCGCACAGAAGGAGGGCTGGCGCTCGCGCGCGGTTTTCAAGCTCGCGCAAATTCAAGAATCCGAGCGCTTGCTGCGCCCGGGGATGCGCTGCGTGGATTTAGGGGCGGCGCCGGGCGGCTGGAGCCAGTATGCGGCGCGGATCGTCGGCAGCAAAAGCCGTATTGTGGCGACCGACATATTGCCCATGGATGCCATTGCGGGCGTCGATTTCGTGCAGGGTGACTTTCGGGAAGAAGCGGTGCTGGAGCAAGTATTGCAATGCGTGGGGGCCGACAAGGTCGACCTTGTTTTGTCGGATATGGCCCCCAACATGGCAGGAATAGATGCGGTGGACCAGCCTCGTTCCATGTATTTAGCGGAGCTTGCCCTGGAGTTCGCAGACCGTGTTTTGGCGCCTGGGGGCGATTTGCTCGTGAAATTATTTCAAGGCGCAGGATTCGAACAGATCATCAGGGATGCCCGCACCCGTTATGGTCGCGTGGTGACGAAAAAGCCGAAGGCGTCACGAACCCGCAGTCCTGAGATCTATCTGTTGGCGCGGCAGTTTAGGATGGTGTAAGTTGAGGAACGCCCGTCAAAATGGCTTGTCCCAATGTGATGACGGTTGCAGGTGAAACTTGAACGATTTGACGAAACAAATTCTATTGTGGGTCGCCTTGGCGGTGATTCTGCTTGCAATTTTCAGCCAATTCGGCATGCGCGCGGGCCAGCCGTCGCAGATCATCTACTCGCAATTCCTCACCGAAGTGAAGAGCGGCACGGTCGAATCCGTGACCCTCAAGGGTGAGATCATCGAGGGAAAGCGCCGCTCCGGGGAGCAGTTTGTCACCTTCAATCCCGAGACCAACAACGCCGCCTTGATCGGCCTGCTCTCGGCGCAAGGCGTGAAATTCGGCGGTGAACCGCCCAAGCAGCAGTCGGTATTTCTGCAGCTGCTGATCTCCGCCTTCCCGATATTGATTCTCATTGGCTTCTGGGCTTACTTCATGCGCCAGATGCAAGGAGCCTCCGGCGGCAGGGGGGCCATGTCCTTCGGCAAGAGCCGGGCACGCCTGCTCGGCGAAGACCAGGTCAATATCACTTTCGCCGATGTGGCGGGGGTCGAAGAAGCCAAGCAAGAAGTGGTCGAAATCGTCGATTTCTTGAAGGATCCCGGCAAGTTCCAGAAACTTGGCGGCAAGATACCGAAAGGTGTCTTGATGGTCGGTTCGCCCGGCACCGGCAAAACCCTGCTGGCCCGCGCCATTGCCGGGGAGGCCAAAGTGCCTTTCTTCACCATTTCGGGCTCTGATTTCGTCGAAATGTTCGTAGGCGTCGGCGCTTCGCGCGTGCGCGACATGTTCGAACAGGCCAAGAAGCATGCTCCCTGCATCATCTTCATCGATGAAATCGACGCCGTCGGCCGGCATCGCGGTGCGGGCTTGGGCGGCGGCCACGACGAGCGCGAGCAGACCTTGAACCAGTTGCTGGTCGAGATGGACGGTTTCGAGGGCAATGAAGGCATCATCGTCATCGCGGCAACCAACCGGCCCGATGTGCTGGACCCGGCGCTGCTGCGTCCGGGCCGTTTCGATCGCCAGGTGGTGGTGCCGCTGCCCGACGTCCGCGGCCGCGAGCAGATCCTGAAAGTCCATATGCGCAAGGTGCCGCTCGGCGACAACGTCAAGCCTTCGGTGATCGCGCGCGGCACGCCCGGTTTCTCCGGCGCGGATCTCGCCAATCTCGTGAACGAGGCGGCGCTGTTCGCGGCGCGCGGCAACAAACGTTCGGTGACCATGGAAGAGTTTGAACGCGCCAAAGACAAGATCATGATGGGCGCCGAGCGCCGCTCCATGGTGATGACCGAGGAAGAGAAGCGCAACACTGCTTATCACGAATCGGGTCATGCCATCGTGGGCTTGAGCGTGCCTGAGCACGATCCCGTGTACAAAGTGACCATCATCCCGCGCGGCCGCGCGCTGGGCGTGACCATGTTCCTGCCGGAGGCGGATCGCTACAGCACCAGCAAGCGCCAGCTCGAGAGCCGGATTGCGACATTGTTCGGCGGGCGAATCGCCGAAGAGCTGGTGTTCGGCGCCGACGCCGTTACCACGGGCGCGTCCAACGACATCGAACGCGCGACGGAACTGGCGCGCAACATGGTCACGCGTTGGGGCCTGTCGGATCGCTTGGGTCCGCAGACCTACAGCGAGGAGTCCGGTGAAGTATTCCTGGGCCGCAGCGTCACGCAGCACAAGCAAGTGTCCGACGTGACCGCGCATGTGATTGACGAAGAAGTGCGTCGCGTCATCGATAACAATTACCAGCGTGCCTACAAGATTCTCCAGACCAATATGGACAAGCTGCAGAGCATGTCGGAGGCCTTGATCAAGTACGAGACCATCGACGAAGAAATGATCAAGGACATCATGGAGGGCCGTGCACCGCGGCCGCCTCGCGACTGGGACGATACACCGACGCCCACCCCGCGCGGTCCTTCGGCAGAAAAGCCCACGCCGCCGTTGGTCAACCCTGCTGGTCAGCACTAAATCTCGGGAACGCGAATTTAATTGGCGGTCAGCCCGGGGGGTATAGACGGCCTCGAGGGCACAAAAGGCAGCAGTGCCCTCGAAGCCGCCTATACCCTCGAGCAGATCACAGGCATTCAAAATCACGGGCCGAAAAAGACTGCCCAGGCCGACGGCCGCGAATGACGCTCACTGCTATCCACGACCTCCGCGCGCCGACGCTGAGTGGGCCCACACGCACGGCTTCGGGGCACGGGAAGCCGGAAGGCAACTGCGCCTTCTCGTTGCCTGCCGGCTTCCCGTGCACCAAAGTCTGATGTCGCACATGCAGTGGCGTTGTCGACAGCGAACAATTGATCTAAGCCGGCCCGTGGTCATGGGGATCCTCAACGTCACGCCGGATTCATTTTCCGACGGTGGGCGCTATGCGGGCACTGAGGCGGCGCTGGCGAGAGCCAGACAAATGGTGGCGGAAGGCGCCGCCATCATCGACGTCGGGGGGGAATCGACTCGTCCCGGTGCGCTGGCGGTGGAGGAGTCGCTGGAAATTGCGCGTGTTTTACCGGTCATCGAAGGCATTGCTGCGACTTGCGTGGTCGCGATTTCCATCGATACCTCGAAGCCTGCCGTCATGGCCGCGGCGGTTGCCGCCGGCGCCTGCATCATCAACGACGTCTATGCATTGCGAGCACCCGGCGCCCGCGCGGTTGCAGCCGAGACTCAAGCCGGCGTGTGCCTCATGCACATGCAAGGCGAGCCGCGTACGATGCAGGAAAGTCCACACTATAATCACGTCGTGGCCGAAGTGAGCGGCTTCCTGCTGCGCGAACGGCAGGCGTGCGTGGATGCCGGGGTCGCTGCTGTGTCCATCGCGTTCGATCCCGGATTTGGCTTTGGCAAGACCTTGGAGCACAACTTGACGCTATTGAAGGAGTTGCCGCGATTTGCGGCGCTGAACGCGCCGCTCCTGGTGGGCGTTTCGCGCAAAAGCGTCATCGGCAAAATTTTGGGGAAAGGGATCAATGATCGGCTGTACGGTGGACTGGGATTGGCCGCGCTGGCGGTGGCGAGCGGCGCACGCATCATTCGCACCCACGATGTGGGTCCAACGCGCGATGCAATACGCATGGTCAGCTCCGTGCTGCAGGGATTAGAGCCGCAATGAATTATTTTGGCACTGACGGCGTACGCGGCCGAGTCGGCACGGCGCCGATGACGGTGGATTTTGCGCTGCGCCTCGCAAGTGCGGCCGCCCGCGTGCTTAGCCCTAACGGCGGGCGCGTGCTCATCGGCAAGGACACACGCGTATCCGGCTACATGTTCGAATCGGCACTGGAGGCGGGGTTTGTCGCCGCGGGTGTCGATGTGATGTTGATCGGGCCGCTGCCGACGCCCGGCATCGCGTATATGACCCAGCGCCTGGGCTGCAGCTTTGGCGTCGTCATCAGTGCCTCTCACAACTCTTATGAGGACAACGGCATCAAGTTCTTCGATGCAACGGGCAGCAAGTTGTCCGACCGCGTCGAGCACGAAATAGAGTGTTTGCTGGAAATGTCCGTGGTGACGCAGGAATCGCAGCATTTGGGCAAAGCGATTCGCATCGACCGCAGCCGGACGCAGTATCAGGACTTTTGCGCCTCGACCATTCCCGCCGGCATGAGCTTGAAGGGCTTCAAGATCGTCATCGACTGCGCCAACGGCGCAGGCTACAAAGTGGCCCCACGAGTGCTGGCCGATCTGGGCGCGGAAATCGTGCCCATCGGCTGTTCGCCGAACGGCCGCAATATCAACGATGGCTGCGGCTCCACGTCGCCGGAATTGCTGCAGCTCACCGTGCCCGGGGTTCGCGCGCAGGTCGGGCTGGCGCTCGACGGCGACGGGGATCGAGTGGTGATGGTGGACGAGCTCGGGCGCTGCGTGGATGGTGATCAATTGCTGTTCATTCTTGCCACGGCCCGTCGCCTTGCAGGCGAATTGAAGGGGCCCGTGGTCGGCACCGTGATGAGCAATTTGGGGTTGGAGCATGTGCTCGCGGAACGCGGCGTCGAATTCCTGCGCGCTCAGGTAGGCGATCGCAATGTGCTGGCGATGCTGAATCAGGCGGGTGGAACCTTGGGCGGGGAGACCTCCGGCCACATCTTATGCCTGGATAAGACCACCACCGGAGATGGGTTGATCAGTGCCCTGCAGGTGCTGGCCGTGATGAAGCAAACCGAATCCGGGCTCGCCGAACTGGCCGCCGGCATGAAGAAGTATCCGCAGGTGTTGCTGAACGTTCGGATCGCCAAGCCCTTTGATCCGCTGACAGAACCGGGAGTGGCGCGGGTGGTCGAAGAGGTGGAAACCCGGCTCATGGGGCGCGGCCGAATTGTGCTGCGAGCGTCGGGCACAGAACCCGTTATCCGCGTTATGGTCGAGGGCTCCGATGCCGCGCTCGTCAAAAAAGGCGCCAAGGATATCGCCGCGGCGGTCGAGGCCGCGTCCGGCAACTATTCGTAGCGGGGGCTTGCAGTTACCAGGCGGCGCGGCTAATCTTCGCCGCCTTTCCCGCAGGGCAAAACGCCCAAGGTTGGCTATGCGTCGTCCGATGGTCGCCGGCAATTGGAAAATGCATGGCTCACAGGCTACCAATCAGGCGTTGCTCGCCGAGTTGGAGAGTCATGTCAGGCCGGAATGGCCGATCGACATCGTGGTTTTTCCGCCTTATGTTTATCTGGCCGAGGCGATGAGGGCTCTGGAAGGTGGGCGGATTCTGGTTGGCGCGCAGGATGTCTGTGCCGAGTCCGGCGGCGCCTTCACGGGTCAAGTGAGCGCCGCCATGCTCAAGGACGTGGGATGCAGCTACGTCATCGTGGGGCATTCGGAACGGCGTCGCTGGTATCACGAAGACGATGCCCTGGTGGCGCGCAAGTTTGCGGCGGCGTTGGCGGCGGGACTGATACCAGTGCTGTGCGTGGGGGAAACCCTGGAAGAGCGCGAGGCAAAGCAGACCGAAGCGGTGGTGGGACGACAAGTCGACGCCGTGATTGCAATGCATGGTGTCGGCGGCTTTGCCGAGGCGGTATTGGCATACGAGCCGGTGTGGGCCATCGGCACGGGCCGCACTGCGTCGCCCGAGCAGGCTCAGGCTGTGCATGCATTCCTGCGCAATCGGATCGGGGCGCATGATGCTAAGATGGCGGGCCGTTTGCGCATCCTGTATGGCGGCAGTGTAAAAGCCGGCAATGCCGCAGAGCTGTTCGCAATGCCCGACGTGGATGGTGGTTTGGTGGGCGGCGCTTCTTTGAGCGCCGATGAGTTTCGACAGATTTGCGCGGCCGCGGCCGTTCGTCACTAAAGAGATTTTCTATGTTGCGTGGTGTGATTTTGGGCGTGCACGTGCTCCTTGCGCTGATGATCATCGGCCTGGTGCTGCTGCAGCGTGGCAAGGGTGCCGAGGCGGGCGCCGGATTTGGTTCCGGTGCCTCGGGCACCGTGTTTGGTGCGCGTGGCACCAGCACTTTATTTTCGAAATTGACGGCCATATTTGCCGGGCTGTTTTTCGTCACCAGTTTGACTTTGGCCTATCTCGGCACGCACGCACCCGCTGAGCCGACGTCGGTATTGGAGCGTGCCGCGCAAGCCGCCGCTGCGGCGTCCAAGGCATCGCCGCCGCCGGCTGTCACGCCGCCGGCAATTGCGCCCGCGTCGAGCACACCTGCGCCTGAGACCGCACCGCAGACGCCACCGCCGAAGTAAACAATTAGTGACAGCGTTATTCTCATCGGCGCGCAGCGCCGCTTTATTGACGGGGTTCGCGCAGCGAACCCCGGGAAAAGTTTGGCCGTCAGGCCATAGATCAGCCGACGTGGCGAAATTGGTAGACGCGCTAGTTTGAGGGGCTAGTGGGGCAACCTGTGCCGGTTCGAGTCCGGCCGTCGGCACCAACATTGTCGTGCGGAACACTCAAGTTGTTCCGCGCGACGCAACGCACTTGCGCCTGATACAATTATGCTCAATCCGTGCAGTCAACGGCGCCGATAATGTTGCGACAGTATTTACCGATATTAATTTTTTTGGGATTGGCCACCGTTCTGGGCCTGGTGCTGTTCACCGTCGGTTGGGTATTGGGGCCGCGCCGCCCCGGTGCTGAAAAACTCTCGCCCTATGAATGCGGCTTCGAGGCCTTCGAGGATTCGCGTATGCGATTCGACGTGCGCTACTACTTGGTCGCCATCATTTTCATCGTGTTCGATTTGGAAATTGCATTTTTTTTCCCGTGGGCGGTTTCGCTCAGTATCACCGGCACCTTCGGTCTCCTGACCATGCTGATCTTCGCGTTGGTGTTGGTGGTCGCGCTGGCCTATGACTACAAAAAAGGGGCGCTGGAATGGGATTAGAAGCCGACAACACGGTGCGCGGCTTCGAAGTGACCACCGTGGACAAGCTCATCAATTGGGCGCGAACGGGATCGCTGTGGCCGATGACCTTTGGATTGGCCTGCTGCGCGGTCGAAATGATGCATGCGGGAGCCTCGCGCTACGATCAGGATCGCTTCGGCATCATCTTCAGGCCCAGCCCTCGGCAATCCGACGTCATGATCGTTGCCGGCACGCTGGTCAACAAGATGGCGCCGGCGCTGCGTAAGGTGTACGACCAGATGACCGAGCCGCGCTGGGTGATTTCCATGGGCTCATGCGCCAATGGCGGCGGCTACTACCATTATTCCTATGCCGTGGTTCGAGGCTGCGATCGCATCGTGCCCGTGGACGTGTATGTGCCGGGGTGCCCGCCCACCGCCGAGGCGCTGCTGTACGGGATCATCCAGCTGCAGAACAAGATCAAGCGCAACAAGGCGATTATCCGATGAGCGCGATCCCAAGCACGACGGCGGCGGTTGCAACACCGACCCGCCTGGAAGCGTTAGCTCAGGCGATTACCTCGGCTTTGCCGGGCAAGCTTGCGAGCGTCGCGAACACGATCGGCGAATTGACCTACGAAGTTGCCGCAGATGAGCTGTTGGCCGTCGCTCAAGTGCTGCGCGATGCCCCGGACCTCAAGTTCGAGATGTGCATGGACGTGTGCGGGGTGGATTACCTCGAGCATGGCCGAGACGAATGGAATACACAGAGCGCGACCTCTTCGGGATTCAGCCGCGGCGTGGCTCGCGGTGCGCCGCGCCAAGGCAAATTGCCGCCGGGACGCCGCTTTGCCGTGGTCTACCACCTGCTGTCGATTTCACTGAATCAGCGGCTGCGATTACGGGTGTTTTGCGCCGATGACGAGCAGCCCATGGTCGAGTCGGTGACGGGAATCTGGGCGGCCGCAAATTGGTTCGAGCGCGAGGCTTTCGACCTGTTCGGCATTCTGTTCAAGGGGCATCCGGATCTGCGCCGCTTGCTCACTGACTACGGTTTCATCGGCCATCCATTTCGCAAAGACTTTCCGCTGTCGGGCAATGTGGAAGTGCGCTACGACCCTGAAAAGGGCCGCGTGGTCTACCAACCTGTGACCATCGACCCGCGCGTTCTCGTGCCCAAGGTCATCCGTCACGACAATCGCTACGACCCGCAGCTCACAAACGCCCCTGTCCACACCGCGAGCATCGCGAAATCCGATGGCTGAAATCCGCAACTACACCATGAACTTCGGTCCGCAGCATCCTGCCGCGCACGGTGTGCTGCGCCTGGTGCTCGAGTTGGACGGCGAGGTGATTCAGAAGGCCGACCCACACGTGGGCCTGCTGCATCGAGCGACCGAAAAGCTCGCCGAGAGCAAGCCCTTCAATCAATCGATCGGCTACATGGATCGGCTCGACTACGTGTCGATGATGTGCAATGAGCATGCGTACGTCATGGCCATCGAAAAGCTCTTAGGCCTGGAGCCGCCGCTGCGTGCGCAGTATATCCGCGTGATGTTCGATGAAATCACGCGAATTTTGAATCACCTGATGTGGCTGGGCGCGCATGCCATCGACATCGGCGCCATGACCGTGTTCTTGTATTGTTTCCGCGAGCGCGAAGATCTCATGGACTGCTACGAGGCCGTCTCCGGCACCCGCATGCATGCGACCTACTACCGGCCCGGCGGCGTGTACCGCGACCTGCCGGAAACGATGCCGCAGTATCAGCCGTCGCAGTGGCGCGGCAAGAAAGATGTCGATCGCTTGAATGCGCGCCGCTCCGGCGGCTTGCTGGATTTCATCGCCGATTTCACCAAGCGCTTTCCAGCCTGCGTCGATCAATACGAAACGCTGCTCACCGATAATCGCATTTGGAAGCAACGCACCGTCAATATCGGCGTGGTCGGCCCTGAGCGCGCCATGCAGCTGGGATTCTCCGGGCCCATGCTGCGAGGTTCCGGCGTCGAGTGGGATCTGCGCAGGAAGCAACCCTACGATGTTTACGACCAGATGGACTTCGACATTCCGGTGGGTGTCAACGGCGATTGCTACGATCGGTACCTGGTGCGCATCGCGGAACTGCGCCAATCGAATCGCATCATCGAGCAGTGCGTGGCGTGGCTCAAGGCCAATCCCGGATCGGTGATGATCGATGATCGCAAGGTGCGGCCGCCGCGGCGCGAAGAGATGAAGGGAGATATGGAGTCATTGATTCATCACTTCAAACTCATGACCGAGGGATATTGCGTGCCGGCGGGCGAAGTCTACGCCGCGGTCGAGGCCCCCAAGGGGGAACTCGGGGTGTACCTGGTCTCCGATGGCGCCAACAAGCCTTATCGACTGAAGGTTCGGCCGCCGGGGTTCGCGCATTTGGCATCGCTCGACGAAATGGTGCGGGGCCACATGCTGGCGGATGTCGTTGCCGTGATCGGCACTCAGGATATTGTGTTCGGCGAGATCGACCGATGAGTGTGAAACTATCCGATCATGTGCGTGAAGAGATCGATCATTGGGTGGCGAAGTTTCCCCCGGACCGCAAGCGTTCGGCAGTGATTTCTGCGTTGCATGCCGTCCAGCACGAGAACCAGGGTTACTTGACGACGGATCTGATGGATGCGGTGGCGGCCTATTTGGAGCTGCCGAACATCTTGGTGTACGAAGTTGCGTCGTTCTACTCCATGTTCGAAACCAAGCCGGTCGGCCGGCATCACATTTCGGTGTGCACCAATATTTCTTGCATGTTGCGCGGCTCCCAAGAGGTTGTGGACTACGTCGAGAAGAAACTCGGCATCAAGACCGGCGAGAGCACCCCGGACGGGCGGATCTATTTGAAGTGCGAAGAGGAGTGCCTGGCGGCTTGCACCGGGGCGCCGATGATGATGGTCGATCATGTGTTCCATGAGAACCTGACGCCGCAAATCATCGATAAAGTATTGGATGAATTGACGTGAGCAGGTGCCGCTGATGCCTTACGAACAGAACCTGGTGTTATTCGAGGCGCTTAAATATGAGCGCCCGTGGACGCTGGAAGGCTATCGCCAATTCGGCGGCTATCAGGCTTGGGAAAAAATCCTTCGCGAGCAAACGCCGCGCGAGAAAATTATCGATGAAGTCAAAGCCTCCGGATTGCGGGGCCGCGGCGGCGCCGCGTTTCCGACGGGCGTGAAATGGAGCTTCATGCCGCGCACCTCGCCGTTGCAAAAGTACGCGGTGTGCAACTCGGACGAATCGGAGCCTGGCACCTGCCACGATCGGGAGATCCTGCGCTACAACCCGCATTCGGTGATCGAGGGCATGGCCATCGGCGGCTATGCGATGACGGCGACCGTGGGATACAACTACATCCGCGGTGAATTTTTGGCCGAGCCCATACCGCGGTTCGAAGCGGCCTTGGCGGAAGCCTATGCGGCGGGACTGCTGGGAAAGAATATTTTGGGTTCCGGCGTAGATTTTGATCTGCATACCTTCATCGGTGCCGGGGCGTATATCTGCGGCGAAGAAACCGCATTGCTCGAGTCCCTCGAGGGCAAGCCCGGCAAGCCGCGCTTCAAGCCGCCTTTCCCGGCCAACTTCGGCCTGTTCGGCAAGCCGACCACGATCAACAATACTCAGAGCTTTGCCTCCGTGCCTACGATCATGCGCAAGGGCGCCGCGTGGTTCGCAGGCTTGGGTCCCGTCAATTCCGGCGGTACGATCATTTTCTCCGTCTCCGGTCATGTCGAGAAGCCCGGCAATTTCGAGCTGCCCATGGGAATTCCCTTCAAGGATTTGATGGAGTTGGCCGGCGGCGTTTGGAAGGGCCGCAAGCTCAAGGCGGTGATCCCCGGCGGCTCGTCCTGTCCGGTGGTGCCCGGTGATGTGATGTGGGCCACCAACATGGACTACGACTCGGTGAAGAAAGCCGGATCTTCCATTGGCACCGGTGCCGTCATCGTGATGGACGAAACCACGTGCATGGTGCGGGCACTGGAGCGGCTCGCGCGCTTCTACATGTCGGAGTCCTGCGGTCAATGCACACCGTGCAGGGAAGGCACTGGTTGGCTGGACCGTATGCTCAAACGCATTATCGCGGGCCAAGGGCGCGGCGAAGACTTGGGGTTGCTGCTCGATGTCGCCAATCGCATCGAAGGACACACGATTTGTGCATTGGGTGATGCAGCCGCATGGCCGGTGCAAAGCTTCTTGAAGCACTTCAGGCCCGAATTTCAATACATGATCGAGCACAAGGGACGCTCCATCACGGAAGGTGCCACGCACTTGGATGGCCGGCCGGCCGTCGCGGCGTAAAGTTATGGCAGACGATACGGTCAATATAGAAGTCAACGGCGTACCGTTAAAGGCCCGCAAGGGTCAGATGATCATGCAGGTCACGGATCCGGCTGACATTTACATCCCGCGATTTTGCTATCACGACAAATTGACCGTCGCCGCGAATTGCCGCATGTGCTTGGTGGAAGTGGAGAAGGCGCCGAAGCCCTTGCCGGCCTGCGCAACTCCCGTGACCGAGGGTATGAAGGTATTCACCAAATCGCCCAAGGCGGTGGCAGCACAGCGTGCGACGATGGAATTCCTGCTCATCAATCACCCACTCGATTGTCCGATCTGCGATCAGGGCGGCGAGTGTGAACTGCAGGACCTTGCATTGGGATACGGGCGCGACATTTCGCGTTTCAGCGAACGCAAGCGCGTGGTCAAGGACAAGAACATAGGTCCCCTGGTGTCCACTGACATGACCCGCTGCATTCATTGCACCCGATGCGTACGCTTCGGTGCGGAAATTCAGGGCTATCCGCAAATGGGTGCGACCGGCCGCGGCGAGCATATGGAAATCGGCACGTACATCGAACACAGCGTCGATCATGAATTGTCGGCAAATATCATCGATCTGTGCCCGGTCGGCGCGCTGAACAACAAGCCCTTCCGATATCACGCGCGCGCCTGGGAAATGACCCAGGCTGCGCTGGTATCGCCGCACGATGCCTTCGGCACCAATTTGTATGCGCACGTGCTGCGCGGCAAGTTGATGCGCATGGTGCCGCGCGAGAATGAGGAACTCAACGAAACCTGGATCGCCGACCGTGACCGATTCGGTTTCGAGGGCATGTACTCGGGCGATCGTATCTCCCAGCCCATGCTGCGCATTGACGGAGCGTTGCAGCCTGTGGATTGGGAAGTCGCTCTCACCGCTGCCGCCGAAGGATTGCAGAAGACCGCCGCTATAGCCAAAACGGCGACAGGATTTCTCGCCTCACCGCTGGCCACCGTAGAGGAGCTGTATCTACTGGCGCAAATTGCGCACGGCTTGGGCACTGCCAACATCGATCATCGGTTGCGTCAGCTGGATTTTCGCGCCCAAGAAAATGATGCGCCGTACCCTCACCTCGGCGTAACGATTGCCGATGTCGCGCGCCTCGAAGGCGTTCTGATCGTGGGTTCGGATCTACGCCGTGAAATGCCGATGTTGGCGCATCGCATTCGAACGGCCGCGGTGAAGGGCGGGGCGCAAGTGGCTTTCTTGAATCCGCGCCGCTTTGAATTGATGTTCCCGGTTGCCGGATACCTGAGCTCTGAGGCCGGCATGGTCGGCGAGCTCATCGCGCTGGTGCATGCCGCGGCCGGCGCTGCGGGACGGCCCCTGCCCGCGGGCGTGGGCAGCGCGACCGTGACCGAGGCTCACCGGTCGCTCGTCGCAGCCTTGTCCCATGGAACGCGGCACGCGGTGATCTTGGGTACCCTGGCGCAGCGGCATCCTGCCTATTCGCAGCTGAAAGCATTGAGCGCCGTGCTCGCCGATTTGTGCGGAGCCACTGTCGGTTGCATCACCGAAGGCGCCAACGCCGCCGGCGCGTACCTGGCGGGGGCTGTGCCGCATCGGAACCCTGGCGGTGCGCCGGCAGTCACCGCGGGTTTAACGGCCCGGCAGATGCTGGATGCACCGCTCAAGGCCTATGTGCTGTTCGGCGGCATCGACCCGGCTCACGACTTTGCCGTGGACTCCGGGGCGCTGGCGTCGGCTGACTTGGTGGTCGCGGTTACCACGCATTTGCCGGAATCTTTGCGCGGGGTGGTGCACGTCGTGCTGCCCATCGGCTCGTTTGCTGAAACCTCGGGCACCTATGTGAACGCGGAAGGCCGCTGGCAGAGCTGGGCGGGTGCGGCAAAGCTGCCGGGTGAGAGCCGCCCGGGCTGGAAGGTGTTAAGGGTGCTGGCCAATTTGTTGGGCCTGCACGGCATCGGCTACGACAGCTCGGATGAAATTCGCGATGCATTGAAATTACTGTGCGGTGCACGCGTTGAGGCTGCGCGCGAGGTTTCCTGGCGAACAATACCCGATGGTCAGACGCCGACCGGTTCCTGGGCGGATATCCCACCCTACCAAAGCGACGTGCTGGTGCGCGGTTCAGAACCTTTGCAAAAAACCAAGGACGGGCGCTTGACCCGGTCTGTGATCTGATCATGTGGGATTGGACGCCTATACGCGATTGGCTCTCTGGCTACATCACACCGTATTGGACCTTTCCCGTGCTGACCGTGGTGCAGGCCTTGATGGTCATGATCTGCATCATTCTGGTCATGGCGGTTTACACGCTGGCCGAGCGCAAAGTGATCGGTTGGATGCAGTTGCGGCGTGGACCCAATCGCGTCAATTTGTTTTGGATTCCGGGCTTGGGCCAACCGTTCGCGGACGTGATCAAGCTGGTATTCAAGGAAATCATCATTCCGGCGGACGCGAATGGATTTCTATTCCGGGTCGCACCGTTTCTTGCCCTCGTGCCCGCGCTCGGCATCTGGGCGGTCATTCCGCTGCGTCCCGAGCACGCTTTCGCGAATATCGACGCCGGTCTTTTGTACGTATTGGCGCTGACCTCTGTGGGCGTGTACGGCATCATCCTTGCCGGTTGGGCCGCGAACTCGAAATATGCCTTCTTGGGCGCGATGCGCTCCGCGGCGCAAATTGTCGCCTACGAAATCGCCATGGGTTTCGCCATGGTGGGTGTGTTGATGGCCTCGGGCAGCCTCAACATCGGCGACATCATCCATGCGCAGCAGGGGCTGTTCGGCTGGAATTGGACCTGGCTATTCCCGCTGTTCATCGTGTACTTCATCTCCGGCGTCGCAGAGACCAATCGCGCGCCCTTTGACGTGGCTGAGGGCGAGTCGGAAATCGTTGCCGGTTTTCATGTGGATTATTCCGGCATGGCGTTTGCGCTGTTTTTCATCGCCGAATACGTCAACATGATTTTGATTTCGGCGCTGACCTCGATTTTCTTCTTCGGCGGATGGCTATCGCCGTTCGATGGTTGGCTGGCAGCGGATTCCTGGCTCGCGCAGCCGAGCTTTTTCTGGCTTGCGCCCAAGGTATTCTTCTTCATGTTCGTGTTCCTGTGGTTCCGCGCGACTTTCCCGCGCTACCGCTACGATCAAATCATGCGCTTGGGCTGGAAGGCGTTGATTCCGGTCACTTTGATTTGGCTTGTTGTCGAGGGCTTCATGGTGTACGGCCATGTGGGTCCCTGGAAGGGGCATCCGTAATGCAAGGTATTCGCAGCTTCATCAAAACATTCCTCCTCTGGGAGCTGTTGCAAGGCCTTTGGGTTACCTTGAAGAGCATGTTCCAGCCCAAGATCACGCTGAATTATCCGGAAGAGAAGGCGCCGCAAAGCAGCCGCTTCCGCGGGCTGCATGCGCTGCGCCGCTACCCCAACGGTGAAGAACGCTGCATTGCCTGCAAGTTGTGCGAGGCCGTTTGTCCGGCGCTTGCCATCACCATCGAGTCGGATGTGAGCAGCGACGGGACGCGCCGTACCACGCGCTACGACATCGATCTTTTCAAGTGCATCTACTGCGGCTTTTGCGAGGAGGCGTGTCCGGTGGACGCCATCGTCGAAACGCGGCTGCATGAATACCATATGGAGAAGCGCGGCGAGAACATCATGAGCAAGGATAAATTGCTCGGTATCGGCGAGCGCTACGAAGCCATGATTGCGGCGGATCGCGCCGCCGATGCGCGGTATCGCTGATGTTTCCAACGATTCTCTTCTTCATTTTTGCCACCGTGCTGATCGGCGCGGCATTGGGCGTGATCCTGTCCCGCAACCCGGTGTACTCAGCGCTGTTGTTGGTGTTGTGCTTTTTCAATGCCGCCGTCATCTGGGTGCTGTTGGATGCGGAGTTCCTGGGGATAGTACTGGTGTTGGTCTACGTCGGCGCCGTGATGGTGCTGTTCCTGTTCGTGGTCATGATGCTGGATGTGAATCTCGAGCAGCTGCGCAAGGATTTCGTCGGTTACTGGCCCTTGGCGGTCGCCGTCGCCGGCTTCGTGGTTTTTGCGATGATCAATGTCATCGTCGTGAAGCATCTGGGCGGCGCGGACCTGCAGACCGCCCCGGCGCTCGCCGCCAATTATTCCAATACACGCAGCCTGGGCGTGGAATTGTTTACGCGCTATGCCTACCCGTCACAAGTCGCCGCCGTCATTCTCTTGGTGGCCAGCATCGCGGCCATCGTGCTGACCTTGCGGCAGCGCAAGGGCGGCAAGCCGCAGGACATTGCACGGCAGGTCGCCGTCCGCGCCAAGGACCGGGTGCGACTCGTCAAGATGCCCTCCGAGAAAAAGTCATGATTTCCCTGACCTACGTGCTGGCCTTGTCCGGCATTTTGTTTGCCATCGCGGTGGCCGGCGTGTTCTTGAATCGCAAGAACATCATCGTGCTGCTGATGTGCATCGAACTCATGCTGCTCGCGGTGAATTTCAATTTCGTTGCGTTCTCGCGTTTTCGCGGCGACATCAGCGGGCAGATATTCGTGTTTTTCATACTGACCGTCGCGGCGGCCGAGGCGGCCATTGGCCTGGCGATTCTGGTGGTGTTGTTCCGCGAGCGCAGCAGCATCGACGTCGAAGATCTCGACACCCTTCAGGGCTAAGAAAAGCAATGCAGTCAATATATCTCACCATTGTCTTGGCGCCGTTGATTGCGTGCATCATCGCCGGATTGTTCGGCAAAGCCATCGGCAGAGTCGGTGCGCACAGCATCACGATCTTGGGCGTGGCGATCTCCTGTGGTTTGTCCCTTTACGTGCTGTATCGGATGGTGTTCGAGGGCTTGGGGCCCTACAACGGCACGGTCTATACGTGGCTGGTGAGCGATGGGCTGCAGCTCAACGTCGGATTTCTCGTGGATAATCTGTCCGCGATGATGATGGCGGTGGTGACCTTCGTCTCCTTGATGGTGCATATCTACACCATAGGCTACATGGCCGATGATGACGGATATCAGCGCTTCTTCAGTTATATCTCCCTATTCACCTTCTCCATGCTCATGCTGGTGATGGCGAATAATTTCCTGCAATTATTTTTCGGCTGGGAAGCCGTGGGCGTGGTGTCGTACCTGTTGATCGGGTTTTGGTACAAGAGGCCCACCGCCAATTTTGCCAGCCTCAAGGCCTTCCTCGTCAATCGGGTGGGGGATTTCGGCTTCGTTCTCGGTATCGCCGCGGTGCTGCGCTACACCGGTTCCTTGGATTACGCGACGGTTTTTTCGCACGCCGACCAAATCGCTGCCGCACCGATTCACATCACCGGCACGATTGCCTGGTCGGCCATCACCTTCACCTGCATTTGCTTGTTCATCGGTGCCATGGGCAAATCCGCGCAGGTGCCCTTGCACATCTGGCTGCCGGACTCGATGGAGGGCCCGACGCCCATTTCGGCGCTGATTCATGCGGCCACCATGGTGACCGCCGGCATCTTCATGGTGGCCCGCATGTCTCCGCTGTTCGAGCTGTCGGACACCGCGTTGTCATTCGTGCTGATCATCGGATCGACCACCGCATTTTTCATGGGCCTCATCGGCATTGTCGCCAATGACATCAAGCGGGTGGTGGCGTACTCGACGCTCTCGCAACTCGGCTACATGACGGTGGCGCTCGGCGTATCGGCGTACAGCGCCGGGATTTTCCACCTCATGACCCACGCCTTCTTCAAGGCGCTTCTGTTCCTGGCGGCGGGTTCCGTGATCATTGCCATGCACCACGAGCAGGACATGCGCAAGATGGGGGGCTTGAGAAAATATATGCCCATCACCTACTGGACCTGCCTGGTGGGGTGCCTGGCGCTGATCGGTTTTCCCGGCACATCCGGATTTTTCTCCAAGGATTCATTGATCGAGGCGGTGGGCGCCTCGCACCGGTTGGGCTCGGGATACGCGTACTTTTGCGTGGTCAGCGGCGTCTTCATCACCGCGCTGTACACCTTTCGCATGTTCATCATGACGTTCCTCGGCAAGGAGCGCATGGATCATCACACCCAGGAACATTTGCACGAAAGCCCCTGGGTGGTGACGGTACCGCTCATTCTGCTGGCGATCCCCTCCGCCCTCATCGGCTGGTTCACGGTCAAGCCCATGCTGTTCGGCAACTTCTTCGAAGGCGCCATCTATGTCGCGCCGGCAAATAACGTGCTCGAGCATATCGGCGAAGAATTTCATGGTCCCGGAGCATTTATCTTGACGGCATTGACGCATCTGCCGGTATGGCTCGCCGGCTTGGGCGTGCTTACCGCATATCTGTTCTTTTTATGGAGACCGGCGCTGGCCGATGCGGCCGAAGCTAGGTCTAAATGGCTCTACACCATATTGGTGGATAAATTCGGTTTCGACTGGTTCAACGAACACGTCATCATGGCGGGTGCCCGCCGGCTGGGCGGGGGGCTGTGGCGTTTTGGCGATCAGATCGTGATCGATGAGGGGTTGGTCAACGGCAGCGCGCGCACGGTGGGTTGGCTCGGTTCGGTCATGCGCTACGCTCAGTCCGGATATCTGTACCACTACGCATTCGCCATGATATTGGGTTTGGCGGCGATGCTGATGTGGCTGATTTGGCGATGATGTTAAGCGCTCACCTTCTCTCGTGGCTGATCTGGGTGCCCATCGTCGGCGGATTTGTCGTGTTGGGCTTGGGGCATCGAGCTACGCTGGCGAAGTGGCTTTCACTGGCGGTGAGCGGTCTTGCGCTGCTCTTGAGCATACCGCTCTGGGCGTGGTTCAAGACGGGCACGGCCGAGATGCAATTCGTCGAGCGCTCGCCATGGATTTCCACCATTCATTCGGAGTTCTACATCGGCGTGGACGGCATCTCGATGCCGCTGATTCTATTGACGACGTTCACCACCGTGCTCATCGTGATTGCGAGCTGGCAGAACGTCGAGAAGCGCGTGGCGCAATATTTCGCCGCGTTCTTGATTTTGGAAGGTCTGATGATCGGCGTCTTTGCCGCGCTCGACGGCGTGCTGTTCTACGTGTTCTGGGAAGCGATGCTGCTGCCGATGTTCATCATCATCGGCGTTTGGGGCGGGCCGCGCCGGGTCTATGCCACCATCAAGTTCTTTCTGTACACCTTCATCGGTTCGCTCCTGATGCTGGTCGCACTCATTTATCTGTACCTCAAGTCCGGCAGTTACGAGCTGGCAGTGTTTCAGCGCATGCCGCTCACACTGACCGAGCAGACCCTGATTTTCATCGCGTTCTTCGCCGCCTTCGCCGTCAAGGTACCGATGTTTCCGGTGCACACCTGGCTGCCCGATGCGCACGTCGAGGCGCCCACCGGCGGTTCCGTGGTGCTGGCGGCCATCATGTTGAAAATGGGTGGATATGGCTTTCTACGCTTCTCGCTGCCCATCGCACCGGATGCCAGCCGCGAACTGGATTGGCTGATCATTGCGCTGTCGTTGATTGCGGTGGTGTATATCGGCTTCGTGGCGCTCGCGCAGCGCGACATGAAGAAGCTCATCGCCTATTCATCGATTGCGCACATGGGCTTCGTCACCTTGGGCATGTTCATCGGATTTCAGATCGTGGCGCATACCGGCAGGACCAGCGGCATTGCGTTGGGCTTGGATGGTGCCGTGGTGCAGATGCTGTCCCATGGTTTGGTATCCGGCGCCATGTTCCTGTGCGTGGGCGTGATGTACGACCGAGTGCACAGCCGCGAAATCTCAAGCTATGGCGGCGTCGTCAATACCATGCCGAAGTTCGCGGCCTTCATGGTGCTGTTTGCGCTGGCAAACTCCGGCTTGCCGGGGACTTCAGGGTTCGTGGGCGAATTCTTGGTGATATTGGCCTCATTCAAAGCCAATGTCTGGTACGCGTTTCTCGCGGGCACCACGCTCATTCTCGGCGCCGCGTATACACTGTGGCTGGTCAAGCGCGTGATATTCGGCGAGATCGCCAATGATAAGGTGGCGGCGCTTTCGGATTTGAATGGCCGCGAATTCTTAGTTCTGGGCGTGCTCGCCATTGCAGTGCTGCTGGTCGGCTTGTGGCCTGCGCCGCTGCTGGACGTGATGCGGGCATCGACGCAGCACTTAGCCGAGCAGCTGCTGTTCTCCAAGGTTGCTCCATAAGGCAAGTATGATCGCAGGCGTGTTCAATCCGAGTTTCTTCAATTCAGGCCTGGTCTATGCGTGGCCCGAGATTTTCTTGTCTTTGGCGGCGTGCGCCATCCTGATGCTGGACTTGCTGCTCAACGATGCGCAGCGGCGGTGGACCGGCGTCCTGGCCGTGATCAGCTTAGTTGTTACCGCCGTGTTGGTGGTCGCACACCCGGTGTCGACCAAAATCGTCGCCCTTGGGGGACTGTTCGAACTGGATCGAATGGCGCAAATCCTGAAGGCTGTGACGCTGCTGACCGTGGCAGCGGTTTTTGTCTATTCGACCGACTACCTCAAGCGCCGGGCCATCTTCAAGGGCGAGTACTTCGTACTGGGCCTGTTTGCCACCGTTGGCGGCATGGTGCTCATCTCCGCGGGCAGCCTGATCACGCTGTACTTGGGTCTGGAACTCATGTCGCTGTGTCTGTATGCCATGGTGGCGTTCGATCGTGACTCAGGTGTGGCGGCCGAGTCGGCCATCAAGTACTTCGTCTTGGGTTCGATGGCATCCGGAACGCTGCTGTACGGTATGTCCATTGTCTACGGCGTCACGGGGAGTTTGGAACTCGCTGAAATCGCCGGCGTGGTGCGCAATGCCGCAATGGGAAGCAATATCGGACTGTTGTTCGGCATCGCCTTCCTGATCGTCGGCGTGGGCTTTAAATTCGGGGCGGTGCCATTTCACATGTGGATACCCGACGTGTACGAAGGGTCGCCGACCTGCGTTACGGTGTTCATCGGAACGGCCTCGAAGCTCGCCGCATTCGCACTGGCCATGCGGTTGCTGCCGGAGGCGTTGGGCGCTTCCCAACCCGATTGGAGCCAGATGCTGGTGGTGCTGGCCGTGTTGTCGATGGCGATCGGTAACATCGTCGCGATCGCGCAGACCAATCTCAAGCGCATGCTGGCGTACTCGACGATTTCGCATGTGGGCTTTGTGCTGCTGGGAATCCTCTCAGGGACGGCGCAGGGCTATCAGGCTTCGATGTTCTACATGATCAGCTACGTCATCGTCGCGGCCGGCGCCTTCGGCATGATATTGCTGCTGGCAAGGCAGGGTTTCGAAGCCGACAAGCTCACCGACTTCAAGGGCTTGAATGCCCGAAGCCCCTGGTTCGCCGGCATGATGGCCATCCTCATGTTCAGTTTGGCCGGGCTGCCGCCATTCATCGGATTTTGGGCAAAGCTGGGCGTGATCCAAGCGGTTCTTGGGGTGCAGCTCACCTGGCTTGGCGTCGTCGCCGTTCTTTTCTCGGTGGTGGGTGCCTTTTTCTACTTGCGCATCGTCAAACTGATGTACTTCGATGAGCCCACCGATACCGAGGGTGTAGGCGGTTCAATGCTGATGCGGACGGTGTTGAGCGCAAACGCCCTGTTGGCGTTTGCATTGGGTGTCATTCCCGGGACACTGCTGCAGATTTGCCAGCGAGCGTTGCAGTAGGGCGTACGAAGTTCACGGCCGGCGGAAGGAGGGAAAGTATGATCACGCTATATCACTCCCCACAGACTCGCTCTGGCAGCATCGTATGGCTGCTCGAGGAACTCGAGGTTCCCTATCAAACGAAGGTAGTGGATTTTCGCCGGCCAGACGGCACCGGCTCCCGCGACGCCTCCAATCCTCACCCGCACGGCAAAGTGCCGGCGCTGGTTGACGGTGACCAAACGGTGTTTGAGGGCAGCGCCATCGCGCTCTTTTTGACCGACAAATACCGCACCAAGAAGTTGGGCCCCGCGGTCGGCGACCCTGAGCGCGGCGAATATCTTTCGTGGCTCGCGTATCGGCCGGGCGTCATGGAGCCCGCCGTGCTGTCGCGCCGCTTCGAGATCAAGCACGTGTACGGCGCCATGGGTTGGGCGCCGGCAGATGAAGTGGAGGAGGTGCTCAATCGGCACTTGGCAACGCGGCAATATTTTCTCGGCGATGCATTTTCCGCTTTGGATATCCTGCTGGGCGGCGGCCTGCATTTCCTGATCATGGCGAAGATGATCACGGAAACGCCGGTGCTGAAGGCCTATGCAGCGCGCATCACGGACCGGCCTGCGTATCGCAAGATGATGGAGAATGACAAGCGCTGAGTTGGCTCAAGTGAGCTGGCGCGGCTTGCTTTAGCTGGATGCTCAAGTACAATGGGGGGCTCTTCCGGTGCGGGGTGGAGCAGTCTGGCAGCTCGTCGGGCTCATAACCCGAAGGTCGTAGGTTCAAATCCTACCCCCGCTACCAATTTCCCCGATTTTTCTCGATAAATTAGATACTTACAGGCGCAAGTACAAATCAAGTGCCGTTGGCGCCATCCACAACATTGTTGGGTACCGCATCGTCGAAAGGGCCTTGATGCCGATATCCTGCTAGTGGCTGCGGCGCGGTATCAAGTCTTTTAGACTCCTCGTCATGACCGAAGAACTTGACGTACTCAGAATAATCAGCGAGCGACTGCGCGCAGTGAATGTTCCCTTCATGTTGACGGGCTCATTTGCGCTTGGGTATTACGGCAAGCCGCGCATGACCCGCGATCTCGACTTTGTCGTGGCACCGATGGAAGGGCACGTCGACGCTCTTGTGAGCGCATTCTCTAGGGACTTCTACATCGATGAGGACGCCGCGCGTTCAGCGATCAAGTCGCAGCGAATGTTCAACCTCATGCATCTGGACAGCGCAATCAAAGTTGATTTGATCGTACGGAAGAATTCGGAGTATCGGCAAGCAGAGTTTGAGCGCCGCAAGTCGGTGGAGTTTGCCGGAATATCGACGTGGATTACGAGCCGTGAGGATCTGATCCTTTCAAAGCTTGTTTGGGCAGGCGACACGGGCTCGGAGATGCAGCTGCGCGACGTCCGGACGCTGATCGACGAATCAGTTGATTGGCCCTATCTGAAAGACTGGGCTGCGAAGTTAGGCGTCGCCGCCAAACTGGATGAGCTCTCCAAGTGAACGATACCTCCCCCGAAATGGAAAAGATGGTCGCCGAGCGCTACAAGCTCATGACGCCGGATCGGCGCATGAGAATCGCCTCCTCGATGTTCGAGACGGCGCGAGCCATCATCGAGTCTTCGCTGCCTCTCGACCTGACACGCCGAGAGCGACGGCTTGCGTTCGCTAAAAGGTTATACGCGGGCGAGTTGCCCGAGGCGGCGTTGCTGGCATTCGCCGAGTGGAATGGCTGACATTCGTCCGCCAGGTACTGCTCTAGGCTACGCGCCGGTTGAACGTCACGACGAAATCCACTTCGCGGCTTTCTTTATCGCGAAGGTAGAAAATCTCCCAGCTCTCGCCGACCGCGTCTTTGCGAAATTGAGCGTATTTCAACAGGCTGCAGGCGACTAGGTTCTCGAGTTGCGCGCCGCCAGTTTCATCGTATGCGGCGGCACAGTCGAAGAAATAAATTCTGCGGTCCTTTCGGATACTACGCGACAGACGGTTCGAGTAGGGCGGCAGCAGAAATATGATGTAAAGCTTCTCGAGGAGCTCAACCCAGGATTTTGCCGTTGGCGGTGAAATACTTAATGACTGAGCGAGATTGTCGTAATTGACAGGCTTGCCCACGCGCTCGCGCAGTAACTCAACGAGATCTGCAGGACCGCGCCACGAGCTGACCCTCGACAGGTCGCGCAAATCCTCCCGTGTGACAAGTTCCAAACGATCATTGCGCAGCCGCGCCGCCTCCTTCGGGTTGAGATAAGCCTCAGGAAATCCTCCCGCCGACAGGAGTCGCTTCATGCGAGCATCGAGCGTGAGATCCGGCAAGAATAGTTTCGATTCGGCAGGATCGATTGGGTGCAGCCGATAGAAGTAGTTGCGGCCTGTTAGGGGATCTCCCGTTCTGCGAAACGCATCAAGTCGCGCACTGCCAGCAACCAGCACCGGAGGCTTGTTACCGAACTCATCGATGACCCCTTTGAGTAGGTTCTTCCATTTGGGGGCCTTGTGAAGTTCGTCCAGAACGACCAGCGATGCATCTTTTGGCCAAGCAAGTTCGCGAATTACCTTGCGGTCTTTGGTTATGTCCCAGTTGAGATATTCCCCACGGTCATCCAACAGCGACTTGGCGAGCGTTGTCTTCCCGCATTGCCGTGGTCCTGCATGCAGGACCATTTTCTTCCGCAGATCTTCGTGCAGCCGAGGAACGAGATAGCGCATCTGGCTATTCTAAAGTATGTCTCAGTTTAGACATGGCTATTCAAAGGTTGGCTTTACTTCGGCCATTCACGCGTGCGTATGCTACTGCCCCTTCTCTTTGGAGAGGGATCGGGATGCGAAAAATTCCAATCGTAGCTGCGTCACGGCAGCAACCGGACGCGGCGTAGCAAATCCTGAAAGCGCTGATCCGACCGAAGACTGTCAAACACGGGATCGACAGCGAGATATGACATCCACACAGCGCGATCATCATAGGCAATTTGAAGCCATTTGAAGGTCTGCTCTTTGTCGTTCAAAGCGGCGTAGATCTGCGCTAACCCGTAGGGTGATACATACCGCGTACTTGAAATGGTTTGTAGCTGAGCAGCGATCTGAAGCGCCTCCGTCTTTCTCCCCGCCGAAGCATGAGCGACCGCGACCTGCGCCAGGTAGAGTGGGCTGTTTCCGGACAGACTCGCTGCGGTCTGTAGCTCAGCGAGGCCTTGTTCGTGCATTCCCACTTGAACGTAGTTTTCGCCGAGTACGAGGTGGGCCGCTGAGAAATTGGCGTCTAATTCTACGGTATTCCGACCTTGTTCAATTGCAAGCTTATATTTGCGAGCGAGGTAGTAACGTCGTCCCACCCAGGTGCCAATCATAAGGTTCAGCGGATCGAGTTCCAACGCCTGCCGTGCCTCGTGGAGTGCCTCGTCGTGCCGCCCCATTATCGACAAATAATCTCCGTACCAATGGTGTGCGTTTGCATAACGGGGGTCCAACCGCAGCGCATGCCTGAACTCAGCCTCGGCTCCAGCCCAATCCCATCGGTGGGTAAGAACGAGACCCAACGACGCGTGCGCTTCAGCGGACCCTGGATCGATTTCAATGGCTCTGAGCGCTGCTGCATTGGCCTTGGGAAGCGCCTCCGCAGGAGATTTGAAGCCGTGCCACGCGAGTCCGCTATTGCAATCGGCCAATCCTGAGTAGGCTGCGCCGTAGGTCGGGTCCTTGTTGATTGCCTGTTGAAAGTAAATTAGTGCTTTCTGCAGGGCGTCGCCGGTACGTTTGTTCCAGTAATAGCGACCCTTGAGATAATCCTCATAAGCCTCCGGATCCAGGTTCCCGCTCCGCAGCCGCGTTTGCTGGCCTGGTGTCAAGGTGATGTGGATCTGGTTGGCGATTGTTCGCGACACGGAATCCTGCAGTGTGAGTATGTCCTTCAGTTCGCGATCATAGCTTTCAGCCCAGAGATCGGTTTGGTCTCGGACCTGAATCAACTGCACGGTGATTCTCACGCGATCGGATGCGCGTCGAACGCTGCCTTGGACGAGATAGTCGGCGTGCAATTCTCTACCAATTTGGTTGGCAGTCAGGCGGCTATCTTTGTACTTTGCCACTGAACCCCGGGAAATGACTGCGAGCCGCCCTGGATTCAGCTTACCGAGCTGCGCGATCATCTCCTCAGTCAAGCCATCACTAAAGAACTCCTGGTCAGGATCACGGCTTAGATTGTCAAACGGCAGAACCGCCAAGTTCACCGTTTCAGTAGGAGGTCTGGCACGCATGGTCGATCCATGCCACGCCCAATATGCCAAAGCCGCTAGTAGAGAAGCGCTTGCCCAGCCGATCAAAGCTGGCTTCCGGAGAGTGGGTAAGCCGAAACGGACCTGCGGTTCGGAGGGGCGCTGCGGCATTGCGCCCACCGGAGCGACAAAGCGATAACCGTGCCGTGCGAGGGTCTCGATAAATCGAGGACTATCCGCAGAATCTCCCAAAGCGTCGCGCACCTTCTTGATCGCGTTGTTCAGGCCCTGATCAAAAGCCACATAGGCATCGGTCGGCCAAATTGTCTGTTGCAATTCCTCCCTCGTGACCACCTGCCCAGCGCGGTCAACCAATAGCGCAAGCACTCGAAACGGCTGCTCCTGCAATTTCACCTTGACGCCTGCTTTATGCAGCTCGCGCGCTTTCAGGTCGATCTGAAATATGCCGAAGCGAACGATCTGAGTTGGCGGATTCGGTGCTTGCATGGTGAGTCGTCGAGGCAATCCTGTGTTAGCCAAAAAAAGCTCGTCTAATAACTGCACACGTAGATTAGCCGATACAGCGTTGCCTCAAAGAATCAGCGACTTAGCCGGATATAAACATTTCATGATCGGAGTATTCGCGGGAGATTGAATCTGCGGTGCTCTTGCGCCAGGGTCGGACGCCTTCGAGGAATATTCGCCCCGAAAAAACAAAGAGGGAATTAGCATGAACAAGATCATTCGAAGTGGACTCGCTTTAACGGTCCTCGCAACCGTTTGGGTGACGACTGCCAGAGCGGAAGACCCCATCGCAGCTTGGAACCAGATCAGTGAGACTGCCGTAAAAACTGCCGGCCACCCGCCGCCGGTTGCAGCATTGGATTTTGCAATGGTGCACCTGGCGATCTACGATGCTGTTGAGTCAATCGAGCGCCGTTACGAGCCATACTACACTCTTGCGCCTGGCGCGATCGGTTCGCCGAGCGCTGCGGCGGCCAAGGCTGGCCATGACGTGCTGGTCGGGTTGTTCCCAAAGCAAAGCCAACCGCTGGATATGGCCTATGCAAACTTCCTGGCCGCGAACGGCGTTGATCCTCTTGATCCGGCGACGGCGGTGGGGGCCCAGGCGGCGGCCAATATCTTGGCCCTACGCTCGAACGACGGCCGCTTTCCATTGAACCCGGCACCCTTCCCTGGCAGCACCGCAATCGGGAAGTGGCAGCCAACGCCATCCCTGCTGCCGGCGCCGCCGCCATCGTTTGCGCCGGGACTTACTCCCTGGGTGGCCAGCGTCCGGCCATTCACGATGCACAGCGACTCACAGTTCCGGGTTGACCCACCACCTGATCTAACCAGCAAAGAATGGGCACAGGACTACAAGGAAGTAAAATCAGTTGGTTCGCTGCTGAGCGCTACACGTAACGCGGAGCAGACTGACATTGGCTATTTTTGGGCCGACAGCGGTCCGGTGTTGTGGCAGAACGCGCTGCGTTACATCTCGGGCAAGTACTTGAATGACATTGGCGACTCGGCTCGCATGTTTGCGCTGGCTGAGGCCTCGCTCGCCGATGCTCAGATCGCCTGCTGGGAAAGCAAGTATTTTTACACGTTTTGGCGACCGATCACGGCTATCCGGCTGGGAGATCAGGACGGCAATCCGGCGACCGAAGTCGATCCGGACTGGCAGCCACTCATCAACACGCCTAATTTTCCCGAGTACCCATCAGGTCACGCCGCCATCAGCGCCGCAATTTCTCACGCGTTACGACTCTTTTTCCGTCGCGATGAGTTGAGTTTTCAAATGACCACTACTAACCCGATGGCCCTGCAGAAGACCCGCAGCTTCACCCGCTTGTCGCAGGCGGAGCAGGAGGTCGTCGATGCGCGTGTGTACGTCGGCATCCATTACCGCAACTCGGACAACACCGCCCGTGCGCAGGGCCGCCGTGTCTCAAAATGGATCTTTAGGCACTATTTCCGCCCCGTTGAGGGGCGCGCAGACGGAGACGACGCAGAGAATTAGTCTCAAGTAGCGCAAACGGGGCAGAGCGTCTTGATCAATGGGGCGTCCGGCGGCGTCGGCACCTTTGCCGTGCAAATCGCCAAGGCGTACGGCGCCAACGTCACCGGTGTTTGCAGCACCCGGAACTTAAATTTGGTGCGATCCATCGGCGCCGATCAGGTTATCGATGACACCCACGAGGATTTCACGAAGCTCTCGCAACAATACGATCTCATCATCGACACCGTGGGCAAGCACTCGCTGTCCGACTATCAGCGCGTGCTGAAGCCTAATGGCGCGTTGGTCATCCTCGGATCCCAAGATAAAGGCCGGTGGCTAGGGCCTATATGGGGTCTCATCAACGCGAAGCTGTATGCCCCCTTCGTCAGTCAGAAATTCCTTTCTCTACTCGCAGAACTGAATCCCAAAGATCTCGATACCCTGGATCAGCTGCAGCAGCTCTTCACCGCCACGTTCATCGGGACTTTCATCGCCTCAGGCGTCTACACCGCGCTCGCATCCAGAGTCAAACTCACACGGTTGTTGCCGGGCGCTTTTTTTTTGGTTCTGGCTGTGCAATGTGTGCTGTTCGAACTGCTGTTCAGTCTTGCGCCTGAGAACTGCTGGCTGGGCTCGGCGTACTACGTATGGTTCAGCGTCACAAACCTGTTCATGATTTCGGTGTTCTGGAGCTTGATGGTGGACGTGTTTTCTCCGGAGCAGGCCACCCGTTTCTTTGCTTTCATCGCGGCTGGCGGGGCCTTGGGTGCAATCGCGGGCCCGCTGCTCCCGCGGCTGCTGGTCATCCAACGGAATCACGCTACCGTCATCATCATAAATTATCTTTAACATTCATATAATTAGGATTATTATCTCGATTAAATAGAGGGACGTTTGCCGCCGGAAACCTGCCGCTCCTCGAATTGCGCCTGCCCTTCCGTTAATCTAATTCCATCAACTGCAACGCGCGCCATCCAACTTGGGTGTCGCAAGATATTCCTGTCGGCGTCGACTATTGCTGCTCTCGTTCGTCGTTACAATTAGCTGGAATGGTTGTATGGGAAGCACAACATGAGCAGATCTTACTATCGCTGGGTGATAGTTGCAGCCGGCGGCCTCTTGGGCTGCGTCGCAATAGGCGCCATGTTTTCACTGCCTGTTTTTCTTCGGCCCATCTCACGGGATACCGGATGGTCCATCACCGGCGTATCCAGCGCCATGACCTTTGGTTTTCTCGCCATGGCACTGGGAAGCATCATCTGGGGAAACCTGTCAGACCGCTTCGGTCCGCGGCTCATAGTGCTGATAGGATCCAGTGTCTTGGCCACAGCCCTGGCGCTGGCGAGCCGGGCGACATCGCTTATTGAGTTTCAACTGATCTTCGGCTTGGTGGTCGGCGGTGCGACAGCGGCCATCTTTGCGCCCATGATGGCGTGCGTGACTGGCTGGTTCGACACACATCGCAGCCTGGCTGTGTCTCTCGTTTCCGCCGGCATGGGAATGGCACCAATGACCATGTCTCCATTGGCAGCGCGGCTCATTTCCAATCACGATTGGAGAACGTCCCTCCAAATCCTTGCCGCACTCGCCGCAGTCGTTATGATTCCAGCAGCGTTGCTGGTGCGTCGCCCGCCGGCATTGGAATCCGAAAATGTCGTCCTTGCAACACACGAAGAGCCGCAATCAGGGATCACTTTAGGGCAGGCAATTAGATCGCCGCAATTCATCACGCTGCTGCTGACGAATTTTTTTTGTTGTGCCACGCACTCCGGTCCAATTTTCCATACGGTGAGCTACGCAATAAGTTGCGGGATCCCGCTGATTGCTGCTGTTTCGATCTACAGCGTGGAAGGGCTGGCAGGCCTGGGCGGTCGAGTTGCGTTCGGTTTTCTCGGCGACCGGTTTGGAGCAAAACGCGTTCTGGTCTCAGGCCTGCTGCTGCAGGCGTTCGGCGCGCTGGCCTATTTCTTTGTGCGTGAGTTGAGCGCGTTTTACGTAGTGGCGGCCCTGTTTGGTTTTATCTACGCCGGTGTAATGCCTCTTTATGCAGTACTCGCGCGCGAAAATTTCCCGCTGCGGATGATGGGGACGATCATCGGCGGAACAGCAATGGCTGGCAGTCTGGGCATGGCGACCGGCCCGCTGGCTGGAGGTTTAATCTACGACACGTTCGCCAGTTACGGATGGCTCTACATCGGTGCGTGGGGTATAGGTATTGGCGCCTTCTTGATTGCATTAACCTTTAGACCCTACGCAGCCAGGCCAACGCCGGAACCGGCCCACGCCGCGGGTTAGCTTGGATTTAGCACCAAGGCAGGCCGCATGCGCGCTCGCAGAGAGCGCCTTATCAAGGCCCGTCCGGGTGATGCCGGTGTCCACCTGTGCCGCCAAACATTTCCCTAATCAGCTGCCGATCCTCAAACGCACGGTTGCTCGCGGCGACATGCTTGGAGGGTTCTATCTTGCGCATCTGTGGATCGCGTCCACGGCGGCTTGGCATCCCGATTTGATCGAGCTGCAGCCGAAAATGCGCATCGCAGCGGACGCTCAAGATTGGCGCGGTGCACCACCTCGCACAAAATGTGCTATATCCAATTCAAAGTTGTACGCGAACCATTTCGGAAAGCAGTTTGCATCGCAGGCGCTGTCCGGATTGTTCTCGGCGCCGATCGACAGCAACAGCGCTCGGCAACTGCGCGAGTGGAAACGCGGTGCTAATCAAAGCGCAGCATGCAACTAACTCTCGCACACCTCGGAATAGATCGGAGCGATCGCTCGGCGCCTGGTGCCGACGATTGCGCCATCAGAAGTCAGTATCAATGGCATTGGGTCCATTTCCGGTTGCCACCGTGCCAATAAAGGCGAGCGCGCCGCCGACGCCTATGGTGTACGGCGTGCAGTGCGTCAAAACGTTCAAAGCGAGCGCTTCGCGTCATCCAATTCAATACGTAGCATGAGTGCCGGCGAAGTGAAGCGGCGGCAAATGGGTGTTCAGAGGCGGTAAGGCGCGGCTCGACGGCCCTTTAACATAGCGCAATCGCTTCCGCGGACTACTCCACGCTTCCCCAATGTCGGGCTCAGATCGATACCAAGTATCCGTATCATCAGAGGGGCGTCAACTTCGGGAGCAGCGGCGATGCCTGAGACAGCGGTCTACCAATTCACCTGGTGGGACCGACACGCTGGCAAGGATATCGTCTCGTCACGATTTGCCACTTTAGAGGCCATAACTAGATGCAATGGAAAGCCTATTGAGGCGTCGCGGTTGTTGGTCAAGTCGCGGCAAGTGGATCGCAACGGATTTTATTTCATACCCAGTGGCTGAACGACTTGGGACTTGGCTCGCAAGTAGTTCAATTGAAGCCGGTGTCAACGGCATTGGGTCCACTTCCGGTTGCCACCGTGCCGATGAAGGTGAGTGCGCCGCCCGCGCCGATCGTGTACTGCGAGACGGTGCTATCGTTGAAATTCGCCACATACACGTAGCGGCTCGACGGGTCTATGGTGATGAACCAGGGGCCGCTGCCGGTCGATATCGTGCCGATGGCGATGAGTGCACCGCCAGTTCCGATTTGATATTCCGATACGGTATTGCCTCCATGATTTGCCGCATAGACATAGTGTCCGGTGGGGTCAATCGCAAGGGACTCCGGAGAGTTCCCCGCGGCAACTGAGCCGATAGAACTCAGTGCGCCACCCGTGCCGAGCGTGTACTGCGACACGGTGCCATCGTTGTAGTTCGCCACGTAGGCATATCGGCCAGTGGGGTCAACAGCAATGGATTGAGGAAGCTTTCCTGCCGTCACCGTCCCGGTAGAGGTAAGCGTGCCGCCGGCGCTGATTGCGTACTGCGAGACGTCGTTGCTGTTCTGATTCGCCGTATAGACGTAGTGACCTGTGGCATCGACGGTGATGCACGCAGGTCCGCTGCCGGCCGCCAACGTACCGATCGTGGTCAGCATACCGCCGGCGCCAATTGCGTACTCTGAAACGGTATTGCTTCCGAGGTTCGCGACATACGCGTAGCTGCCCGTCGGATCGACAGTGACGGACGCGGGGTTTATTCCGGTCGCCACCGTGCCGATCGCGGTCAGGCCGCCCGCATTGATGCTGTACTCCGATAGCGTGTTGTCGATCCAGTTCGCCACGTAGAGGTAGCGGCCCGACGGGACGACAGCTATGGCATTGGGCTCTGCACCGGTTGCTTGCGTGCCCATCGAGGTCAGCGTGCCGCCTGCGCCAATACTGTACTGCGACACTGTATTGTCGGATTGATTCGACGCATACGCATATTCCGGCGCGGCGGTGGCAGTCAACGTCGCGGCGGGGGCCGACACAGTACCTAAAGCCGCACTGATGGAGGTGACGCCGACGCCCGCGGCAGTTGCCAGTCCGCTCGAGCCCGCAGCACTGCTGATCGACGCTATCGTCGTATCGGAGGATGCCCAGGTCACCGACGCCGTCAGGTTCTGCGTCGAGTTGTCCGTATATGTCCCAGTTGCAGTGAACTGTTGGCTGGTTCTGTCGGCAATGCTGGGACTGAACGGGGTTAAGGCGATCGATACCAGCGTGGCGGCCGTGACAGTCAAGTTGGTAGAGCCAGAGATCGTGCCCAGCGTTGCGGTGATCGTAGCCGGTCCTTGACTGACCGAGGCGGCCAATCCGTTGGAGCCCGCGGCATTGCTGATTGCAGCAACAGCCGTCGCGGAGCTGCTCCATGTCACTGAGGTCGTCAGCGGCTGCGTCGAATTGTCCGTATAGGTTCCAGTAGCCGCGAACTGTTGGCCGGTGCCGTTCGCAATGCTCGAGTTTGCCGGTATCACGGCGATCGAGACGAGTGCTGCGGGTGTGACGGTCAGTCCGGTAGACCCAGAGATCGTGCCCAGCGCCGCGGTGATCGTAGCTGTTCCCTGACCGATCGAGGCCGCGAGCCCGTTGGAGCCGGAGGCATTGCTGATGGTGGCAACGGTCGTGTCAGAAGAACTCCAAGCCACCGTCGCAGACACATCGTGCGTCGATGTGTCTGTGTAGGTTCCGGTGGCTGCGAACTGTTGCTTGGTGCCATTGGCGATGCTCGGGTTGGCCGGTATCAGGGCGATCGAGACAAGTGCCGCGGGCGTTACGGTTAAACTGGTCGATCCGGATACACTGCCACTGGCAGCCGTGATCGTGACCGATCCCGGGCTGACACTCGTCGCGAGGCCATGAGAAGCAGAGGCATTGCTGATCGACGCTATGGCCGGATCGGAAGACGTCCAGGCCACCGACGCGGTAAGGTTCTGCATCGAGTTGTCTGTATACAGGCCGGTCGCGAGGAACCGACTGGTCAAACCGTTGGCAATACTCGGGTTCGCGGGTGTCACACCGACCGATACGAGCGTTGCCGGCGTAACGGTCAATACCGTGGACGCGGTTGTGCCGCTTAACGTAGCGGAGATTGTGACTGAACCAGGAATAAGCGTCGTCGCGAGTCCTTCGTAACCCGACGCATTACTCACCGTCGTCACGGTCGGATCAGAAGAGCTCCACGCTACTTGCGTGGTGAGAACCTGCGTCGAGTTGTCAGTGTAGGTCCCAATTGCGGTGAGCTGGGATTTCAGACCCTTGGCGATGCTGGAGTTCACGGGGGTGACGCCAAGGGACACGAGGCTCGCGGCGGTCACAGTCAAGCTCGTCGATCCGGACACACCGCCGAAGGTCGCCGTGATCGTCGTTGAACCAGGGCTCAACGTCGAGGCCAGGCCATTCGACCCCGGCATGTTGCTGACCGATGCGATGCCGGTGACGGACGAACTCCATGTCGCGAAACTCGTCAGGTCATGTGTCGAGTGATCGGTATAGATACCAGTCGCCTGCAATGCATCGGTTAGACCGTTGGCGATGCTCGGATTCGCCGGCGTAACATCGATCGATACCAGGGTCGCGGAGGTCACAGTCAGAGTGGTGGATGAGGTTACGCCGCCGAGAGTGGCCGTTATCATCGTGGAGCCGGCGCTGGCGGTGGTGAGCATTCCTTTCGAGCCCGGCGTATTGCTGATTGTGGCGACGGCAGTAGCAGAGGAACTCCAGGTTACCTCCGCTGAGATGTCGTGCACGGAATTGTCCGAGTAGACGCCGACCGCGACAAAATGATTGCTGAGGCCCTGGGCGATGCTTGAGTTCGTAGGCGTGAGATCGATCACCACCAACGTTGCTGCGGTCACGTTGAGGGTTGTCGAACCGGCCATTTGTCCCAGTGTCGCGCTGATCGTGGTTGAGCCGGGACTGGCCGCGGTCGCAAGTCCCGCGTTGTTGATCGACGCCGCGGCCGCATTCGCAGAGCTCCAAACGACCTGTCGCGAGACGTCTTGTTTTGAACCATCGGAGTACATTCCGGTTGCAGTGAACTGACTCGACAAGCCCATCGCAACGCTGCTGTCCGGCGGTCCCACCGCAATGGCGGTGAGGTGCGCCGTTGGCGGTGAATAGAAGGATCCGGATGAGGAATGACATCCACCGAGCAAACCCACGATGAACAGCAGGTGGAGCGCGACCGTGGGCTTAGCCTTGGCAAAGAACGCGCGCGCAGAACACGATGCACGTAGGAGAATCATTCAATGACTCCACAATTGCCTGCTTCATTGCAGGCGAGAAAATTGTAGGGATAACCCTTACGGTCAATCCGTGATGCGACCGGCGACAACGCGAGCGCGTTTCGAGCGATGGTTCACTATCGAGCGAGAAAGGAGAATTATGCCAAGGTTTTCGACCGCATTATGTCGCCAGCTGCAGGTCGATTTCGGCAACGCCGCTGGTATTTTGTTAATCTAAAATGGCGACTCGACTCATTGAACGGCATAGGGACTCGCTATCTGACTACGCGGGCCGGATCGTGGATTGTTCTTGGGAGAACCGGTTTTGGCAGCAGCGATGGACGCGATATTCGCGCGGCACATCAGCGTCCGTATCTACGGCGTGGCGGCTGTTGGGTTCGGGCTGGTTGGTCTGGTTTGGGGAGATCTCGCTGCAGTATTGCAGCCGGTCCCAAAAGATCTTCCCGGACGAACCGCGCTGGCGTATGCCGTGGCTGTCGTTTGTTTGCTGAGTGGCTTGGCAATTCAGTGGGGACGTACCGCCGGACTCGGTGCCTTGACGCTGACAGCGCTTTATGGTCTAGGGGCCATACTTTTTCACGTGCCGCGCATCATCGCGCACCCATCTGTATTCGTCACTTGGGAGGGGACCGCTGAACAGTTTGCGCTCGTGGCAGGGGGGCTGGTCGCTTACGCGTACTGTGCGCACCTGGCACCAGCTGCCACCGAGCGAATATCCAAGCTTGGCCGCCTCATCTTTGGCGTATGCCTAATACTGTTTGGTTTGGCTCACCTATTCTATCTTGCCCCCACCGCCCAGTTGGTTCCCGCGTGGCTCCCGCCAGGGCAAACGTTTTGGGCATACGTGACGGCGGCCGGGCATTTTGCGGCGGGGATCGCGATGCTTTCAGGAATCGCTGCACGCCCGGCGGCCATGTTGCTCACGGCAATGTTTGTCGTGTTTGGCATCCTGGTGCACGCTCCTACGATCGTTATCGATCCCCACACTCACATAAACTGGTCGGAAAACGTGTTGAACTTCGCCTTGATCGCATGCGCGTGGGTAATGGCCGCCTCGATCCCGTCGGTTGGGAAAATAGATGAAATCGATCCTATTTTGCTATCCCGCGCGTGTCGCTAAGCGGCTGAGCGGCCTGTGTAGCCATATTC
>JALYIH010000103.1 GCA_030775865.1 Pseudomonadota bacterium
GATGCAAGGCGCGCGGCGCCGGCCGTGGTTGATTCCACGGCCAAGCCGCGCAACGCCGCAGACGCCCCTTGCAGAGCCAGCCCTTCGGGAGCGGACGGATTTGCCTTCATTCATCGTTGTCGCCTCCTCATTGGGAGCAAACCCAAGATCGTCGGCTCCGCCTCGACTGAAGGCAAATCCGTCTCGCTCGCGGCCACGGGGAATACTCAGACAGGCTCCTTGCCGCGCGGCGGGTTTGCGGCATCGCGCAGCAGGCTGCGCCAAGTATCCAGCAGCTCCGCTGTGGGCTTGGCAGTCAGCACGATTTCGATCCGGCTGTCGCGTCGAAACGCGCTGTCCTCGGCAGCCAGGCTGCCACCCTGGTTTTGTACCAACCAAGAGGGGCCGAGTCCGGTGCGAAACACGCCCTTCATGCGGCGCAACCACCCTTGATCGGCCTGCAGCAGCCAGGCAAGCCGCGGCTCGAGGATGGCGCGCGAGAAACCCAACTCGCGCGGCAGCATCCACTGCACCGCCCAGAACCCAAGCGCCTGCAACTGTGTCTCCGTGCCTGTCAGGCCGCCGATGTCGAATGCACTCGACACCGGGGGGGCGGCGGCTTCGGACTTGGGGAGCAGCGAAAAGCGCGGTGCGCGATGAAATTTGCGCAGCGCTTCTTCGGGCAATTCGCCGTGCGCGCAGGTGCCGAGATAGGATTTGAGCGGATATTGCGCGGCCGCAATTTCCTCGAATGCCCGCCGCTGCGCCGGCTGCGCGAGATCCGGTTTGGACAGCAGCAAGGCATCGGCAGATTGAATCTGCGACCATTCGTTGGTCGGGCGTTTTGTTGAAATTCGGGCGGCATCTTGGCTGTCCACCAGGCACACGATGCTGTCGAGTTCCAATGCCTTCTGGGATTCGTAAATGCCAAGCGTATCGACGATATCCGCGGCGTGGCCCGCTCCGCTTGGCTCGATCAACAATCGCGCGGGTTTGAAATGACGCAAGATATCGCGCAGCTGCTTGCCGAACTCCAGCTCTCCGACACAGCACAAGCAGCCGCCGGCGACCAATCGCACGTCGTAGTTCCCACGCGCCGACTGTGCGACGTTGAGCGCATCGATGCCGGCATCCGTGAACTCATTGAGGATGACAACCCACAATTCGCCCTCGGGCTTGTGGGCCATCAGCCAGCGGATGGCAGTGGTTTTGCCGCTTCCAAAGCTGCCGGTAATGACATGCGCTCGCGTCAGATTCATCACGTATTGTTGTCCAACTCCGGTCAAGAAACACCCATTGTCCCGCCGCAATCGTTCCGCCGCGCTTCAATCAGCGCGGCGGCCGGCGCGCCAGCATCGTGCGGCATTGCGCTCGAGCGCCCGCGAACAAGGCGCACAATCGCTGTATGTCGGCTCGCCTTGGTCATTTGGGGCAATTGAGCGCTGGCATGAATGTTGCTGTGCAAGGATGATGTATCATAGGTTTTCCGTATGCGCTTGCCGTCGCTCAAATTTCTAAAGACCTTTCAGGTCGCGGCCAGGCTGCAAAGCTTCAAGGCCGCGGCCGAAGAGTTGTTCGTCACTCCGTCGGCGATCAGCCATCAAATCAAGGCGCTCGAAGGGCAACTGGGGGTGAGTCTCTTCCAGCGGGGAGTGCGGGCGTTGACGCTCACCGATGCCGGCGCCCACTACCTGGAGCACATCAACGATATTTTTTCGAAACTCGAATCCGTCACGGAGCAGCTCCAGGTCCGCTACGGCCGCACCATCATACGGTTGAATGTGCCTTCATTCTTCGCCAACGAACTGCTGCTGCCGAGGCTCGCGTCATTCTCGCAGGCGCGCGAAGAAACCGATATTCGTATTGAAACGACGTTCTCCGCACCGAAAACCCATCCGCCGGAAGCGGATCTGTCCATCGTGGTGGGCGCGGGCCCCTGGGATGGGCTCATCGTCCACGAGTTGTTCGCACAAAATTTCATCGCCGCCTGTTCACCGGCGTTTCTACTCGACAATCCGATCGATTCGTACGGCGATCTGAATGGAAAGACATTGCTGCTGCATGAAGAACGCCGCGAGGCGTGGGAACGCTGGGCGGCGGGACTGGGAATCGAGGCGATCAAGCCCAACCGATTGGTCCGCCTCGACACCATGTCGGCGGTGGTCCGCGCCGCCGAGCAAGGCGTCGGCGTTGCCTTGGTCCCCTCGCGCTTGAGCGCCGATCGCTTCAACGCCGGCGGATTGGTCAAGCTTTTCGATGCGGAATTGACCACCAACGAGAGTTACTACCTGCTGCACAGGCCCGAGGATCGCGCGCGCGAGGATCTGCAGGAGCTGACGCGCTGGATCTTGAGCGAGTGCCGCGTCGCTTAGGCTCCTTGTCCGGGGCAGCGAACACATGAGACAAATCGTGGATTCGCGAAAGTATTTCTCGTTTGTCGTGGTCGCGGGCGCGGCCTACCGTGTCATCGGGAGTTGGTATTTTCGACACAAGGAATACCATCATGACCTTTCGCAAGCTCCTGCTGGCGGCCGCATCGATAGCCGCAATGGCTCCCACCCTATCCCACGCTTCCACTGAAGATACCGCATTGAAAGCCTGCGCGCAGGCGTTCGCCACGAGTCTCGCCTCGGCATCGGGCGCACCGACGTTCAAATTGAAATATCACAGCGAGTCCGTCGGCACGCTGGACAACTATTACAGAGACCATGAATACACGTTCTACCTGCAGGCGCATGACCCGAAGACCGGTTCGACGCTGGCGCGCGCAACGTGTTCCGCGGACAAAAGCGGCACCGTCGTCGCGTTGACCGCGACGCCCGCGGAAGCGTCTCCGACGCTCGCGGCACGATTCTAGCCTGAGAGAGGCCGCGGCCGGCAGAGCCACCGCTGAGTCAACTGCTGGCGAGTTGCTCGTGGCGAGCGTATAAGTCCGTTTTCTCAATTTAGAGACCAACGGATGACGAACGCGGCGGTGGAGTTGGTGGTTGCGGCTGCGGAAAACGATGCCATCGGCCGCGCCGGCCGGCTTCCGTGGCACTTGCCGGCGGACTTGCGGCATTTCAAAGCGCTCACGCTAGGGCACCACATTCTAATGGGCCGCAAGACCTATGAGTCCATCGGCAAGGCGTTGCCCGGCCGAACCAACTGGGTTTTGAGCCGCTCGCCCGGTTTCGCGCCGGCCGATTGCAAGGCGGCTCACACCCTCGCGGACGCGCAGTCGGCCGCAGGCAGTGAATCGCCTTTGATGGTGATCGGAGGCGCGGAGGTCTATCGACTGTGCCTGTCATCCGCGCGGCGCATCCACCTGACGCTGGTGCACTCAGAAATCAAAGATGGCGATACGTTTTTCGCGGACTGGCGCGGCCCAGAATGGGTCGAATCGAGCCGCCGGCGTCATGAGGCAGACGCCAACAACGCCCACGCCTATAGCTTCATTACCCTGGACCGGGCCAAGGCTCCAAAGGCGGCTGGGGCGGACTAAACGGGCGGCAGCTTGGCGTTTATCTCGAGTTCCGCGCGCCCGAAGTCGATGTCCGACAGAGCCGCCGCACCTCGGGTAAGGCCGGACAAAATCTCAGCCTGCGTCGTGCCGCGCTGCTGCGCGGTCAGGTAGGGAATCTCGTGGTGAAACATCACCATGGAATAGCGTGGAATGAAGCGCCGTGGAAAGCGCCGTTCAAGTTCCAAGGAAAGCGCTTGTCGCAGCTGAAAGTTAGGATCAGCCACGCTTTCGCGCATTTCCAGATAGTTCTCGCGCGCCATCGCTGCGATCGCATCCGTATTGGGCTTGCGCGCGGCGCCAAACTCCGCGAACGCCTCTGCCCAGGAATATGCATCGGCCCGTGAATGCCGGGCCACGACGGCATCGAATTCGATGCAGTCCTCGAAGCAACAATTCATGCCCTGGCCGTGAAACGGCACCATGGCATGCGCCGCATCGCCGATCAACGCCGCTTGTGCGCCGCTGTGCCATGGGCTCGCGGAGACTTCGCCTAAGAATCCGACGGCATGAGCGCTGAATTCCGCGATTGAGTGCGGCATCAGTTCCCGCGCATCCGGAAAACTGTCCGTCAGGAATTGTTTGATGGTCGTCGGATCGTTCAATGACTCAAAGCTGACCGGACCGCGTTTCGGCAGAAACAGCGTCGCCGTGAAACTGCCGTCATCATTGGGGAGCGCGATCAGCATGTAATTGCCGCGCGGCCAGATATGCAGCGCGTCGCTCGCCAGCCGAAAGCTGCCGCCCGGTCCCGACGGTATGGACAGCTCCTTGTAGCCGTGTTCGAGGTCGGTTTCGCCTGCCTGAATCAATCCCTGCGCGCTCATTTGGCGGCGCATCGACGAACCTGCACCATCGGTTGCCAGCAGGGGCTGCATCGGCACCCTGACGACTCGATCATTCGCAAGGTCGCGAATGTGCGCCGTCTTGCCAAAGAAATCAGCCGTTTCGAATCGATGCTGGAAACGCAGGCGTATTCCCGGCAGCGCCGCTGCCACCTCGATCAACACTTGGTTGAGCCGATGCCGAGACACCGAGAAGATCACCTCATTGGGCCGCTGCCCATAGGGCTGAAACGCGGTGTCCTGGTTCTCAAAGTGAATGAGCCGGCCCCGCATGGGTAGGAGCGCCGGCTCTAAATGACCAAACACACCGGCCACTTTCAGGGCATGAATTCCTCGATCGGCCAGCGCCAAATTGATGGATCGGCCCGACTCCGCGCGCACATCGCGAGGATCAGCACGCGTTTCGAAGAGTTCTATCTCGAGCCCGCGGCGCTGCAGAAGAATGGCGAGCAGTGCGCCCGTGGGGCCCGCACCGACAATGGGTATCACGAGAGATTCATGCGCGCACCGCTCGCGTCAAAAGGTCAGTGGCAGCCAACACATCCGCAAACGAGTTGTACAGGGGGATGGGTGCCAGGCGCAGCACGTCCGGTTCCCGCCAATCACCGACCAGGCCTTGCGCGGTCAGCTGCTGTTGGCAGCGCTTCGCCTCGGCGGCGGGGCGCGCAATACGCAAACTCAGCTGACAGCCGCGTTGCTGCGCGGAGGCGGGCGTAATGATTTCGACCAGGTCAGGCAGGCGTTGCTCGATCAGGCGCTGCATGAATCCGGTCAGTGCGATGGATTTCTTGCGCAATGCAGGCATGCCGGCGCGCTGGAATATTTCCAGCGATGCCAGAAGCGGCGCCGTCGACAGGATGGGGGGATTGCTGAGTTGCCAGCCTTGAGCGCCATCGATGGGATCGAACTTCGGATCGTAAAGGAACCGGTCGGCTTTGTTGTGGCCCCACCAGCCCGCAAACCGCGGGAGCTGGGTATCCCGCGCATGCCGCTCATGGACGAAACATCCGCCGACGGCGCCGGGTCCCGCATTCAGGTACTTGTAGCTGCACCACACCGCGAAATCGGGATTCCAGTCATGCAAATCCAACTGGGTATTGCCGATGGCGTGCGCGAGATCGAGCCCCACCATCGCACCGGCGCGGCGCCCGGCAGCGATCAGGGGCGGAAGATCCAACGACTGCCCGGTGAGATATTGAACGCCGGGCAGCAACACCAGCGCGAGCTTCGATCCTTCTCGCTCGATGCGTTCGAGCAAATCCTCGGTCCTCAGAATCCGCTCGCCGGGTCGAGGCTCCATCTCGATCAAATTCTGTGCGGCATCGAGGCCATGAAACTCCAGCTGGGACACGACCGCATAGCGATCGGAGGGAAATGCCGAACCTTCAATCAACACTTTTGTGCGCGTCGCGTCGGGCCGAAAGAAACTGACCATCATGAGATGCAGATTCACGGTCAGGGAATTCATGGCGACGACTTCGCTTTCCTCCGCGCCTACGAGTTCGGCGAGTCCCGGCGCGGCGCGCTCGTGATACGGAATCCAAGGCCGCGTCGCATCATGGTGTCCCAGCACACCCAAACGCCGCCAGTCCGCGAGTTCTTGCTCCACCATCTTTGCCGCGGACTTAGGCTGCAGTCCCAGGGAGTGACCGCCAAAGTACAGCACTTTTCGCCCCGCGGAATCGCAAGGGTGATGGAACTCCCCGGCAAAGCCGGCGAGCGGATCCGCCGCGTCCAGGGCCGTTGCGGCGGCAATGCTTAGATCTTCCCCGCTCAGGTAGGGACCTGCATGACAGTCCCGCAAACGCTGCAGGTGCGATGCTGCAGGCTGGAATAAAACCGGGAAAAAATCTGCGGCAATTGAGTCTCGATATTGATCACCGCCACCCGCTCGAGAAACAGACGGTGCCCGCAGTTTTCGCAATACCAAGAAAATCCATCCAGTTCGTGGGGAGCGCGGCGCCGTTCCACGACGATGCCGACGCTGCCTGCGGGCCGCTGCGGGGAGTGCGGTACTTCCGCCGGCAAAAGATACATCTCACCTTCGCGGATGGGTACGTCCGTCAAACGGCTGTCTTGCACCGTCTTCAGCACCATATCGCCCTCGATCTGAAAGAAAACCTCCGCGCTGGGGTCATGGTGAAAATCTTTGCGTGAGTTCGGTCCGCCGACCGCCATAATGATGAAGGCACTGTCCTCGAAGAGCAGCTTGTTGCCCACGGGTGGCTTGAGCAAGTCGCGGTTCTGATCGATCCATCGGTGCAGATTGAAAGGTGCGGCGGCTGGCATGGCGCCATTATACGGCGATGAAACTTCGTTGGGTTCGGCACGGTCAAACCGTGCCGGAGGCTTTATGCGCGCTGTCTGGGTGCTTGCAAGTGTCGGATTGATGTTTGCCTGGCCGCTGTGGGCAGCCGGGGAGGGATCGGGCAACCCCTTGCCGGCCGTATGGAAGGAGCAGCGACTCGACTTTTCCTACATGGGCCGCACGGCGCGCTATTCCTGCGAAGGCCTGCGCGACAAAATGCGCTCGTTGCTCTTGGATTTGGGCGCGCGCCGCGATTTGCAGGTTTCGGTACTCGCCTGCAACGAATCCGAATCCCAACCCGTGCGCAGGGGGTACCTGGGTCCCCGGCTCAGCATCGTTTTCTCATCACCCGTGTTGCCGGACGCGGCTGTTCAGCCGCTGCACGCGGGCGATTTGTCCCCGGCGGATGCGCACTATGAATCGTTTACGCTCACCAGCGATGCATTTCGGAATTATGGAGTCGGTGATTGCGAATTGGTCGAGGAGTTTGCGCGCCAGATCCTGCCCAAGCTCGCCACCCGAGATGTGAAGCAGGACATCACCTGCGTGCCCTACCAGGGGAGCGGAAGCCGCTTTTTTGTCCGCGGTGAGATCTTGCGGGCCGCGACGGTTCCTAAGACCGCTACGGCTCCTTAGGCAAAGCGCACGCCACCTGTACCGGTTTGGCGTCCGGCACGTCCAGCCGCAGGGCTGTCAGGCGATCTCCCCAAACACAGCCTGTATCCAACCCCGTGACGTCGGCGTTGCTGAAGAACCCCAGGGTTGACCAGTGGCCGAAGATGATGCGCGATCCGCGCCAGCGGGCGTCGGGCGCCTCGAACCAGGGGATGAGCGCCTTGGTCTGCGCCTTCTTGGGTGATCCTTTGGCGCGCAAAACCAAGCGGCCTTCCGCATCCAGATAGCGTAGCCGTGTGAGACAGTTTGCGATGAAGCGCAGCCGCTCTTCGCCCTCGAGGGCATCGTCCCACCGATCCGGCCGGTCACCGTACAGCCGATCGAACAGCTTTTTGGGATCGCGTCTCAGGGCCCGTTCCAGTTCGTGCGCGCATTCTCTCGCCAACGCAAGATCCCATTGAGGGGCCAGCCCTGCATGCACCATGCACACATTTAGATTCGGATCCTCGTGCAGCAGAGGCCGGCTGCCGAGCCACTCGAGGAGATCGGCGCGATCGGGAGCCGCCAGCACCGTGCTCAAGGTGTCGTCGTCGCGCAAACGCGCGCCGCCATACGCCACGGCCAAAAGATGCAAATCGTGATTGCCGAGAATGACCGTCGCGGCATCGCCCAAAGCGCGAATTCTGCGCAGCACTTTGAGTGAATCGGGTCCCCGGTTGACCAGGTCACCGACGAACCAGACCGAATCGCGATCGGCCGAGAATTTCAGTGCGCTGAGCAAGGCGCCGAGTTCTGCGTCGCAGCCCTGCACGTCACCGATCGCATACAGCGCCATCAGGCACCTATGGAGTTAGGAGCCTGTCCCTGCACCTAGTGCAGCACCCCGGGCATCGCCAGCCTAAACGGCGCGATCGGCGCATCGAACTGCTGGCCGTCATCGGCCAGCATTTGATAAGTGCCTTGCATCGTGCCGACGGGAGTTTCGATGACCGCGCCTGTGGAGTAGCGAAATCCCTGGCCCGGCTTCAAATAAGGCTGCTCGCCGACCACACCATCTCCGCGCGTCTCCTTCACGTTGCCGTTGGCATCGGTGATGATCCAATGGCGCGTGAGCAGGCGCGCCGGCACCTGTCCCTCGTTGCGAATCGTAATGGTGCAGGAGAATACGAAGCGCTTGTCGCGAGGATCGGATTGTTCCTCGATATAGGAGGTCTCGACTTCCACCCGGATTCTGGGATTGACAGGTTCGGGTGTCATGCTCTCCATGGCCTATCTCAACCGAATTGCGAGCACATCGCAATTCGCCGCATGCAGAACAGTGTCCTCGGTAAAATTTACCAAGATGCCGAGACCGTGACGCACGCGGCTGCCGAGGACGATCAGATCGACCGCCTCTTCTTTGGCCACCCGGAGAATTTCGGTTTTTTTGTTGCCGGCCTCGACCCTGACCGTGGCTCGCGTGAGCGCCAATCGCACCGTCAGCTCGTCGAGCTTGGCGCGTGAACGCTGCGCCAGATCCTCTTCAATTTGCACGGTCGGCATCAACGTCTCACCCATGGGCTCGGTCGGCACGAACTCGACGACATGCAGGAGAACCAACGCGGCATCCGAGCGCGCGGCCATATCGCGTCCGGCGACGGTTATTTGCTCGCTGGCGTCCGACAAATCCAACAATACCAAGATTTTCTTATAGCCGGTCATGGACTCTTGAGTATAACCGAGAGCGGAGGGCGGCGAGCAGGCCGAATTGCGCCGGCGTGAGCGTTTCCGGCCGAAGCTGATGGTCGATGCCGCAGGATTCAATTTCCTCCGGCGTGAGTATTCCCTTCAGCCCATTGCTCAGGATTTTGCGCCGGTGTGAAAACGCGGCGCTGACCAGGATGCGCAGAGCACCCTCATCGCCGATCTCGAAGCGAGGTTCGAGCGTCGGACGCAACCGCACGATGGCCGACCAAACTTTGGGCCGCGGTTGAAACGCGCCCGGCCCGACGTCGAACAGCCGCTCGACTTCGGCCACCGCGGCGAGCATGACGGTCAATCGACCGTAGGTCTTGTTCCCCGGCGGCGCGGTCATGCGATCCACGACTTCCTTTTGCAGCATGAAGTGCATGTCTGCAATTGCCGAGCGCTGGGACAAGAGGCGAAACAGCAACGGCGTCGAAATGTTGTAGGGCAGGTTGCCGACGATGCGCAGCGGCTCACCATCCGCGCGCAGGCGCACGAAGTCGGTATCGAGCGCATTTTCAACATGTACGCGCAGAGCGCCGATCGCGCGCGAATCCTCCTGAAGCGATCGCGCCAGATCGCGGTCGATCTCAATGACGTCCAGGGCTTGCGCACGACGCAGCAGATCCCAGGTCAATGCGCCGCGTCCGGGGCCGATCTCTACGATGCGCTCGCCGGCGGCCGGCGATACGCCGTCGATGATGCGTCGGATGACGCCGGGATCGTGCAGGAAGTGCTGACCAAAGCGTTTACGAACCGGCATGATCGCTGCGCGCACTCGCCAATTCTATGGCAAGGGCCAGAGCGGCGCTCAAGCTGCCGGTGTCGGCTTTTCCGGACCGAGCAAGACTCAAGGCGGTACCGTGGTCGACACTGGTGCGTAAAATCGGCAGCCCCAATGTCATGTTCACGGCATTGCCGAATCCAATATGTTTGATGACGGGAAGTCCTTGGTCGTGATACATGGCCACAATGACATCGGTGGTCTCGAGGAAGCGTTTCGTGAACGCCGTATCCGCAGGAACCGGCCCCTGTAAATTCAGCCCCTCATCTTTGAGTTCCCGAATCACGGGCTCGATTATGTCCAATTCCTCGCGGCCCAAATGGCCGGCCTCGCCCGCGTGCGGGTTCAAGCCCAACACGGCCATTCTCGGCGCCAAAGAGAAATGCCGCTCCAAATCCATATTCACGATGCGCAGCGTGGAACGTAGCCGGTCTTTGGTGATGGCCCGCGGCACATCGGCGAGCGCCAAATGGGTGGTCACCAAAGCCACTCGCAATTGGCCATTGAGCAACAGCATCACGGGCATGGCCGCGCGTGTTCGCTCTGCAAGATATTCGGTATGGCCGCTGAAGGCGTAACCGGCGTCCATGAGCGTGCTCTTTTGTACGGGCGCGGTCACCATGGCGGCGAACTCGCCGTTCGTACAACCGTCGCAGGCGCGATTCAGCATGTCGATCACATACCGGGCGTTGCGCACGTCCGGCTGACCGGCCACAACCGGGCAGCTCGTCGCGATGTGCATGACCTGAAGAGTTCCTGCGCGATGTGCTTTCGCGGGACGTCTCGAGTCGTAGCGCTCAACCGTTAAGGGCAAGCCGAGAGCGGCTGCGGTGGCGGCCAGGAGATGCGCATCTGCCGCCACCACCAGATCGGCTTCCCAAGCCGTTTGCGCCAAAGTGACGCAGGCATCCGGCCCCACACCGGCGGGTTCCCCCGACGTAATGACGATGCGAGGTATGTACACTACATCTTGGTTTCGACGGAGTTAACGAAGAGGCGCGGGCTGAGCATTACATCTTAGTCTCAACGAAGGCTTCGTCGCGCAATCGACGCAGCCACAGCTCTGTCTCTTCGTCGGCTTTGCTCTCGCGGATGGCGGCAAACGCCTTCTGGCGCCGCACATCGTCGGTGCTGTCGTAGGTGCGGGTGCCCAGCATCTGCACGATATGCCACCCATAGCGGGTCTTGAACGGCTCGCTGATTTCATTGTCCTTCAAATCCGCGATCGCCTTGTCGAATTCAGGCACGAAGGTGCCCGGACCGCTCCATCCCAAATCGCCGCCATCCGGCGCCGAGCCCGGGTCTTCCGACGCCGTGGAGGCGATGCCGGCAAAGTTCTCGCCTTTCTCGATCCGCTCGCGAAGTTTGGCAAGCTTCTGGCGCACAGTCTCATCGTCGTCCAATTCATTCGGCTTCATGAGGATGTGCCGTACATGGATCTGATTGATGATGACCGGTGCTTCGCCGCTGCGGCGCTCGTTCAGTTTTACGATGTGGTAACCGCTCGGCGTGCGAACCGGTTCGCTTACCTCGCCCGGTTTCATCTTGACGACCAGGTCCAGAATGAACTGCGGTAACTGCGCGCCCTTGCGCCAGCCCAGCTGGCCGCCGTCCAAAGCGGTTTGGCTGTTCGAATTGGCGATCGCGAGCTGGCTGAAGTCCTCGCCCTTGCCGGCGCGTGCGGCGACATCCTGTGCCTTGTGCGAAATTTCCTCGAGCTGCTGCGGCGTGGCGGCGGCCGGCAGCGACAATAAAATGTGCGACACGTTGAATTCATCGTTCGACGCGGCGTTTTGCTGGCGCGCGAGATACTGTTCGAGTTCGTGCGGGGAGACATTGATATGCGTGATGACATCGCGCTGCCGCAAGGTGCTCAAGGTCAATTCCTTGCGCATCGATTCGCGATACAGTTTGTAATCGACACCCTGCGCGGCCAGCGCAGTCGGCAACTGATCGAACGGGATTTTATTTCGCGCCGCGATTTCCTGCAGCGCACCGTTCAATTGTTCGTCGGTCACGGTCAGGCCGACGTGCTTTGCGCGTTGCAATTGAATTTCCTGCAAGACCAAACGATCGAGCACCTGCTGCTGGAGCACGCTCTGAGAGGGCAGTTCGACGCGCTGGTCCTGCAGGCGCTTCTGTACCGAAGACATTTGAACATCGAGTTCGCTCTTCAAGACCAGCCCGTCGTTGACGATGGCGGCGATGCGGTCGAGCATTTCGCCGTGAACACCGATGTCGCGGGTCTGCGCATGGGCCAAGGACAGCAGCAGCACCTGCGCGATGAGAATCGCACAGAGTTGGGCAACTTTACGCATGGGTCAAAATCCTAAATAACCTGTTTACTGGGTGTTCGGGTCGCGGGTCGAATACCCGCGGATCGACTGTTCGAGGAAGGAATCCTCACGTTTTCCGACCGAACTCAAGCCCGTCAGTTCCAATTGTAATGCAATCGAGGTGTCCAGTGTGCCCCCGGCGGTTGTGGTGCCGGGGCGGATGCTCAAGTAGCGGCGTTGCACCAACTGGACCTTGTAACAGCAGCTTTTGTACTCAAAACCGGCCACTTGCTCGATGGTTTGCCGGTCTTGCAGGGAATACACCCAGCGCCCCACGGTGTTCCAGTGCTCGGCGATCGGCCACGCGAAGGAGCCATCCCACTGCCTGAGGATGCCTTCCTGAAAGCGATAGCCAAGGTTGACCACGCGGGTCGGATCGGGACGGTACTGGACGGAAATCTCGGATTTCGCGGTTTGCGAGGTGTAAGGATTCCACTGATAGTCGAGATTGAGCCCCAAATGTTTGTAGCCCGTCAAGGCAACTTCCGCGACGATGTCCGAGGCAGGGAATGCGGGGTTCTGTCCGAGAGCCAGTGCCTGTGCCTGCGACTGTGCCTGTCTGGACAAACCATAGGGATATCGGCCCAGGTAACTCTGCCCGGGGAAAGCCACATAGGATTGTCCGCCCGGGGCAGTCAGGGCGCCGGGAAGGGCCAGGGGGTTCACCGTGGGTATTATCCCCAAAATTTGCCCGTTCTGGTCGCGAAGGCCCTGGGGAAGCGCCAAGGCGTCCTGAGGCAGTCTGACTCGCGGGATTGAAAAATAACGAATTTGACCGACGGTGGCCGACAAATACTGCGTGCCGGACAGGGTATCGAAGAGCCGCGTGGTCACGGCCAGCGCCACTTGATTGGCATCGCCGATGCGATCCGACCCGACATAGCGATTGGTCCGGAACAGCTCGGTCAAATTAAGATCGGGCAAGCCGCTATCGAAGATCGGCAACTCGTCCTGATTGCGATACGGGACGTAGCTGTACACGATTCGCGGCTCCAGGGTCTGGGTGCGCTGACCCTGGGCGCCTGCTTCGCGCTCGAACTTAAGTCCTGTGTCCAACCGTGCGTACGGCAGGGCGCGCGAGGGCGTACTGGGCCGTCCGATCCCCGCGTCTTGCAAATCGTACTGCGTGAAGTCGTAGCCGAAGGCAGGCTCGAAGAAATAGCCCTGGCCGCGACTCGACCAGCGTAATTCGGGCGAGAGATTCAATCGCACACCCGTGGGTCCGACCCCACGCAGAAAGTTCACGGCCTCACTTTCGAACACAAATTCGAAGTTGCTGTTTTCGATGGGATACAGAGCGCTCCCTTGGATCCGCGGTACCCGCGAGTAGGGGCGATCCGCGGCGCCCACCGTGATGTCGATGGTTTGAAAGTTTTGCAGCTGTCCGCGGACCCGCCAGATGTCATCGTAGTACAGCAAATCCACCCGGCGTTGGAGAAAGGTCACGCTGGTCTGTTCGGTGCCCACGGCAAAACTTTGAAAGTAATTGCTGTCGCTGACGCTGGCGATGTCGGCGTCGAATCGCATCCCGTGCTTGATGTCGGTGACGTCTGTGTATCGCAGGTAACTGCGATTGTCATGCTGCTGTTTGTCGTTCGGCAGGAACGTGGCGTCCAGTTGACCGCGCGAACTCGCGGTCAAATAGCGGAAATCCTCGGCCACCTGCACACCGCGCGCCGTCAGCAATCCCGGCGTGAAAGTCAGGTCATAGTTGGGCGCGAGATTGAAGTAATAGGGCACCTCCGCGTCGAAACCGTTGCTGCCGGAATGGCCGAGGCTCGGGAAAAGCACGCCGCTCTTGCGCTCATCGCCCAACGGAAACGAGATATAGGGCGTGTAAAAAATAGGCACGTCCTTGAAGCGCATCGTCACGTGGTGTGCGACGCCGGCCTGCAGCTTGGTGTCGAGGTTGATGTCGGATGCGCTCAGGCTCCAATCCTCGTTGCCGACCGGGCAGCTGGTGTAGCGGACGTTTTCCAGAGCCACCTTGCCGTCCGGACGAAGATCGATGTCCTTGGCAAATCCACGGCCGTTGCGGTTCATGAGCTGAAAAAAAGCTTCGTTGAAGTTGGCGGCGCCGTCCGTCTCATAGCTGCCGCTGTCGCTGCGCACCCGCAGCCGCGGATCGAGGAAGTCGACCTTTCCCGTGACGGTCAAGGTATCGGTGTCGTAATCGTAAGTGACCGAATCAGCAGCGACGCTGCGCTCATCCTGGCGAACCGTCACCCGGCCGTTGAGGACCGCGCTGCCGTTGGCCGTTACCTCGGCGTCGTCGCTCTCGACGTGAATGCGATGATCGTCGACTGGGATGTCGGCAGGCCGAATAAAAGTATATTTGGGCGGAGCGGGGCAAACATCCGCAGCGCGCGCAGGGGAGCATGCGAGACAGAGGAAGAATAGTGCGGCCCGAACATGAGAAGCCATGGGCAAAATGCGTCGCCTTAGTCGGTATAATAAATCGCCGCATTTGCGGTCTTCGAATGGTCAAGCATGGAAGTATCGGATGCAAGCGATTCCCGCCTCGCGCACCTGACGCAGTGGGTTGTCGAGGATTTGGGATTTACGGGGTTTTCGATCGCGCCCGCGTCGGTTGATGCGAGTTTTCGCCGCTATTTTCGTGTGACGCGGGATGCGGATTCCTACATAGTGATGGATGCGCCGCCCGACAAGGAAGATTCGGCTCCCTTCATCAAGGTGGCCAGAATCTTGGCCGGCATGAACCTCAATGTTCCCATCGTCCTGGCACGGGACATGGACCGCGGCTTTCTGTTGCTGTCGGACTTAGGCTTCCGGCAATATCTGGATGAGCTGCCTGAAGCCCACGCCGCGGATCGATTGTACGCCGATGCCCTTGCGGCGCTGCGAACCATGCAAACGGCCGATCCGGCGGTTTCCCGAGAACTGCCCCGCTATGACCGGGTGCTGCTCATGCGCGAGATGGAGCTGATGCCGGAGTGGTTTCTGCGCCATCATCTTGGCATGACCGTCGGCCCCCAAGAGCGATCCATGCTGAGTGCGACATTCGAGAATTTGGTTCAGGCTGCAGCGTCGCAGCCCGCCACGTTCGTACATCGCGACTATCATTCACGCAATCTCTTGGTCACGGCGCAAGACAATCCCGGCATTTTGGATTTCCAAGACGCCGTCTGGGGTCCTGTCACGTACGATTTGGCGTCGCTGCTCAAAGATTGCTACATCGCGTGGCAGCCCTCGCGCGTGCGCGCCTGGGTCTTGGAGTACCGCGAGAAACTGCTCGAAGGCGGCTTTGCACTGACGGCGGATGCCGCCGAATTCATGCGCTGGTTCGATCTTATCGGCCTGCAACGCCATATCAAGGTGCTGGGAATATTTGCGCGCCTGTTCTACCGGGACGGCAAGCCGCAATACCTGAAGGACCTGCCGCGTGTACTCGACTATGCACGGGACACTGCGTCGAGTTATGCCGAAACCGCGCCAATCGCCGATTTCATCGCCAAGCGCATCGACCCGCTGTTCAAAGACGCGCAGCAGCGCGCGCTCGCGTGAGTTCGCCCGAACGCCCGCGGGCGGCAATGATACTGGCGGCGGGGCGAGGCGAACGCATGCGGCCGTTGACCGACACGACTCCGAAGCCGCTGCTGCGCGTGCATGGGCAACCCTTGATCGAACGGCACGTGCAGAGCTTGGTGCACGCCGGCATAGAACGCGTTGTCATCAATCTGATGTGGCTGGGCAGCCAGATCCGCGATTACTTGGGAGACGGCGCTCGCTATGGCGCCGCCATCACCTACAGCGAGGAGGCGCCGCGCGCGCTTGATACCGGCGGCGGCATCTTTCGCGCGCTGCCGCACCTGTCTCCAGGGCCGTTCGTGGTGGTCAACGGCGATATCTACACGGACTTTCCATTCCAGACGCTGGCGATCGACGCTAAATACGATTCGCACCTCGTGCTGGTTCCAAACCCCAGCTATTTGCAAGGCGACTTTGGCCTGGAGCGCGGCGAAGCACTGGCCACCGCCGCCGAATTATTTACTTTTGGGTGCATTGCCATTTATCGCAGCGCCTTCTTCACCGATTGCGAAGACGGCGTGTTTCCCATGAAGCCGCTGTGGCGGCGTTCCATGGCGGCCCGACGTTGTTCCGCGCAGCTGTATACGGGACAGTGGGAAGACGTCGGTACGCCCGAGAGGCTTGCGGCGCTGAATAGCCAGTCATCATTGCCTTGAGGATCAGAGGGGTTTCGCAAGACCTGGGAAGTCAATTGGATCGCGGTCGATACCCGCGTGAAATAAGCCTCTGGAGCCTGGAGTCGGCAAAACCGCGGGCTATAGTACAATTGGCGGATGTCCGAGTTCAAAGGCATTCCCATCACGCCTGAAGCACGGCCGGCGCGCAGTGGCGAAAAATACACCACCCCGCAAGGCTTTACCGCCATCAAGGACGGCGTCAAACAATCGCAAGTTCACGGGCAAGTCCCCGGGCAAGCTCCCGTGGCGAACCCGCGCAAGCCTGCGTGGCTGCGTGCGCCCTTAGGCACCGGCGCGGCCTTCGGTGCCGTCAAGCAAATCGTGCGCGAACATCGCTTGAGCACGGTATGCGAAGAAGCAAAGTGTCCGAACATCGGTGAGTGCTGGAACGCGGGAACCGCCACCATCATGCTGATGGGTGCGGTGTGTACGCGCGCGTGCCGCTTCTGCGCGGTGGATACCGGCAACCCGCGGGGCTGGCTGGATGCGGAAGAACCCGAAAACGTCGCCAAGTCAGTTGAGCTGATGGGGCTCAAATACGTGGTGCTCACCTCTGTGAACCGCGACGATTTGAGCGATGGCGGCGCCGCGCACTACGCGGCCGCCGTGCGCGCCATCAAGCGCTTGAACCCCGGCACCGCAGTGGAAGCGCTTACCCCGGATTTTCAAGGCGTCATGGCGGACGTGCGGACCGTGCTCGACTCCGGGTTGGAAGTGTTTGCGCAGAACGTCGAGACCGTGAGGCGCTTGACGCATCCGGTGCGCGATCCGCGGGCGGGGTACGATCAGACGATCAGCGTGCTGAAGGCGGCCAAGGCATATAAACCTGACGTCCTGACCAAGACCAGCTTGATGCTCGGATTGGGTGAGACGGAATCGGAAATACGCGAAACATTGATGGACTTGCGCGCGGCGCAGGTCGATGTGGTGACTTTGGGGCAGTACTTGCGTCCCACGCCCAATCATTTAAAGGTGGAGAGATTCGTCACCCCGCGGGAATTTGACCGCTATCGAGTGTGGGCGCTGGAGCTTAAGTTTCTGGAATGCGTCTCGGGTCCGTTGGTGAGATCGAGTTATCGGGCGGAACAAGCGCTGGCGCGCAACAATGCGGGACTGGATAACACGAAACTTGCCGCCAATGCGGGCGGGGGCTAGGCCTGGCGCTCGTGATCCCCGCACCTCTGATTCGTCACCTCGGGACGGCACCGTACGAGCCGACTTGGCGCGCGATGCAAAGCTTTACCGACGAGCGGCAGGATGCGACTGCCGATGAGATATGGTTCGTCGAGCATCCGCCGGTGTTTACCCTGGGGCTTAACGCCGGCCGTGAACACTTGCTGGCGCCCGGCGACATCCCGGTGATCCAGATCGATCGTGGCGGTCAGGTGACCTATCACGGTCCCGGGCAATTGATGATTTATCCGCTGCTCAACTTGCGGCGCCTCAAGTTGGGCGCGCGCGATCTGGTGGTAGCGCTCGAGAACGCCGTCGTCGATTACGCGGCCAAGCTGGGGCTGACCGCCTCGGGATCGCGGCAAGCGCCTGGGGTTTATATGGACGGCGCAAAACTCGCCAGCATTGGCCTGCGCATTCGGCGCGGCGCGTGTTATCACGGCATGGCGCTCAATGTGTCGCTGGACACGCAGCCGTTCGAACGCATCAATGTGTGTGGATATCGGAATTTAAGCGTCACGCGGCTCGCGGATCATGGTGTTTGCAGTGACCTTGAAACCGTGGCGAAGGATTTGACGCCGCACTTGCTGCGGAATCTGGGATACGAGCCGGATGCCATGCATCCCGGCGACAGCACCCCCGGCTACAGCGCCATCAATACGGATTTGCAGGCCGTCAACTCGCGATAAATGGCGTCGAGCTGCTCGCGGCTGGTCGCGAGCACCATGTAGGTGAGCGCCAGAAAGTTACCGTCCGCGCTGGTCCGGGTTTTCACTCGGGAATCGGCCATGGGTCCGGCGTGACGCTCGATGATGGCCTGGGTGAGGATGCGCAGATCGCTGCCCTGACGGCCCATCACCTTGATGGGGAATTCACTGGGAAATTCCTGGGCCGGCGTGCTAGTACTCATAGTGCAGGCGTCTTGCCCAGTTCGCGAATGTAATTGGTAAAGGCAATGCTCATCCGCTTGAACAGCGGACCCGGCACACCGCCGCCCACCGCTGCGCCGTCCAGCTTCGTCACCGGCAACACGCCGCGGGTGGAGAACGCGAGCCATATTTCATCCGCACCGCGCAGCGCCGATTCGGCTATCGGAGCGCTTACGTTGCGAATGGACAAAAGATCGGCCAGTTCCGTCACCACATCGCGCGTGGTGCCCGGAAGAATATGATGGCTGTTCGGCGGCGTGTGAATGACGGAATTCTTAACGACGTGAACCGTCGTCGAAGAGCCTTCCGTGAGTTCGCCGTTCTCCAGCATGATGGTTTCAAACGCGCCGGCGTCCGCGGCCAGTTTCTTCAGTAAAATATTTCCCAGCAGCGAGGTGGATTTGATGTCGCGCCGCGCCCAGCGGATCTCGGGGGCGGTCACGGCGGCCACGCCGCTTTCTGCGAGGGTGAGCGGCAGCGGATCGAGCTCCGTGCAGTACGCGAAAACGGTCGGCTTGAGCCCTTCGGGCCAGACGTGATTGCGGCCGAACTCAGCGCCGCGAGTCACTTGCATGTAAAGATACGCATCATCCGCGTCATTTCGCGAAATCAATTCCTGGCAAACGTGTGCCCAGTCGCCATGCGGCAGCGGCGCTGACATGCGGATCCCGCCGAGGCTGCGGTTCAGCCGGTCCAAATGCTGGCGCAGCCGAAACGGCCGCGACGTGTACACGGGTATGACCTCGTAAACGGCATCGCCGAAGAGAAAGGCGCGATCGAAGGGTGACACCGTGGCCTCCTTGAGCGGCAGATAATTGCCGTTCAAGTAGCAGACGGGTAATGGGCCGCTCACGCGAACCATAGGCGAATGGTATCGATCAGACGCCGCCACCAGCCGCCGGCGGGTACCGGCTTCAGCGGATGCAGCGGCACGGTAGCCACGGTCTGGCCGCCGCTGAACACGCGCAGCGTACCGACATTCGCATCAAGGGTCAGCGGCGCGATGAGCTTGGGCTGCACATCGACCGCGGTTTTCACGTCGGATTGGCCGCGCGCCAGCGTCATGTACAGATCATCCTTGATGCCGACATCCGCCGGCGACTGTGCCGCTTTCCAGACGCGCGTCGTGGCCAACACGGTACCGCCCTTGACCAGCAGTTTGGTGTCGTAGAACGTGAAGCCGTAGCTCAACAAAGCGGCGCTGGCATTCTCGCGCCCCTTCATGCTGGTCGATCCGAGCACGACCGACACCAAACGCATGCCGTCGCGATGCGCCGAGGTCACCAGACAGAAGCCGGCGGAATCCGTGTGGCCGGTTTTCAAGCCATCGACGCTCGGATCCTTTTCGAGCAGCCCATTGCGATTTTGCTGCTTGATGCCGTTGTGTTCGAATTCGCGTATCGAATAATACTTATAGTACTGGGGGAAATCGCGAATCATGGCATTGGCCAGCAGCGACATGTCACGCGCGGTGGTGTAGTGCTGCGGCGAGGGAAGCCCGGAACTGTTCTCGAAATGCGTCCCGACCATGTTCAATTGTTTGGCCGTGGAATTCATCAGCTGCGCAAACGTGTCCTCGGTTCCCGCAATTCGCTCGGCCAGTGCGATGGTGGCATCGTTGCCGGATTGCACGATCATCCCCAGGATGAGATCTTGAACCGACACCGGCTTGCCTAGCTCGATGAACGTGCGCGATCCTTCCGACCGCCAAGCATGTTCGCTGACCGTGATCATGTCCTCCAGCTTGAGTTTGCCGGTGGCCAGCTCGCGGAAAACGATATAGGCCGTCATCAGTTTCGTGAGGCTGGCCGGTTCCATCCGCGCCGTCGCTTCTTTCGAGGCGAGCACCTTGTCGGTTTGATAGTCGACCAGAATGTAAGAGCGAGCATCGACCTGCGGCGCAGTCGGAATTGCAATGGCGGGCAGCGCTGCTGCCGGCGTTGCGGCGGTGGGTGTTGCGGCTGCCGGTGGCGCCGCAGGTGCCGCTGTCCAGCAGGTTGCCGCGATGAGGCTCGCGAAGGTGAGACTCGCAATCAGATGACGATACATGGTCAATGCGTATCCTATTGAAAGCCGGTTAGTGTACTTTGGTTCGCCACGCGGCAGTAGATGATCAGTCGAGCGCAAGATGAGCGTCAGTGACCCCGGCGCGCTCCAACGCGGCGACGATGCGATCGAATTCGGCGACGTCCGGCACGGGACCTATGCGCACTCGATACATCCTGCGGCCCGCGATTTCGTTGTCGCGAACGAATACTTTGCCGTAACCGCCGCCGCGCAGCCTGTCCGCCAAGCGTTCGGAGTTCTTGGGAT
>JALYIH010000104.1 GCA_030775865.1 Pseudomonadota bacterium
ATGCCAAGGCGCGCACCATTCAAGCCGTTCGGGTCGACGTATCGAACATAGTCGGTTTCGAAGCGATCGCCGACAGCCGCACTGGCCGCGTCGGCAGCGTCGAAGCCGGACATGACGCCGAGCATCACAGCGGCATCGCGAACGCTACGGGTCAATGGCCCGGCCGTATCCTGGCTGTGCGAGATGGGTGCAATGCCGCGCCGGCTTACGAGACCGACCGTGGGCTTCAAGCCAACGATGCCGTTGATCGATGCCGGACTGACGATGGATCCGTCGGTTTCGGTGCCCACCGCAATGGCGCACAGATTCGCCGAGACGGCGACCGCGGAGCCGGAACTCGAACCGGAGGAGGTGCGGTCCGTTGCATACGGATTGCGGCATTGGCCGCCGCGGCCGCTCCAGCCGCTGACACTATGGGTCGAACGGAAGTTGGCCCATTCGCTCAAATTCGCCTTCCCTAAGATGACCGCGCCTGCGGCTCGCAGGCGTTCCACCAACGGCGCATCCTTAGGGGCGTACCAGCCTTCCAGCGCCAACGACCCGGCGGTCGACATCATGTGATCGGAAGTCTCGACATTGTCTTTGATCAGAATAGGAACGCCGTGCAGCGGGCCTCGGGAACCGCGCGACTTGCGCTCGGCATCGAGGCCGGCGGCAATTTCAAGCGCGCGCGGATTGGTTTCAATCACCGCCCTTAAGGTGGGGCCGTGCCGATCCAGCCGCTCGATCCGCGCAAGATAACTTTGCGTCAGCTGCTGCGACGTCCAGCGGCCATCCGCAAAGGCTGCCCCGATATCCGCGAGCGTCAACTCTTCGATCGGTTCGGACGGGGACGGAGCGGGGGGACTTGCGGTACTGGGTGTGGTCTGTTCGGCGCCGGCGGTTGCGGCAACCGCTGCCGCAACCAAAAATTCGCGTCTATCCATCTGGTGAATTTCCCACTTACGTTAGTTTTAGATCGCGCGAAAGCAACAGAGGCCGCAGCTCGCGAGAAACGGCAGTCACGGCAAGGATACGGCTGCCGCGCTTGTATGTCACTGCCGGCTCTCGCATGATATCGAGAAGCGATGGTGCGAGTAACGGGCTGCCATGTCACCACGAGGAGTAATCACATGAGACGTACTGCCCTTGTCATTGGTTTTGCAGCGGCTCTGTTTGCCGCCGCCGTCGGCGCGGCGAACGCCGGCAAATATGCAGACACCATTTCGCTGTTCAAAAATGCCGGGGAGAGCGCCGCGTTTTTTCAGAACAGCTATGCCTATGCCGTATTTCCCAACATCGGCGAGGCTGGATTTGTCGTGGGCGGCGCCTTCGGCAAGGGTCATGTCTACGTTCACGGGCAGCTCGTGGGCGATACCACGATGAAGCAACTGAGCGTCGGATTTCAGGCCGGCGGCCAAGACTACAGCCAAATCGTTTTTTTCCAGGACAAACGCGCGCTCGATCAATTCGAGTCCGGCAGCTTCGAGTTTTCGGCGGGGGCGAAAGCTGTCGCGATCACCGCGGCCGCCAATGCCAGTGCCGGCACCAACGGCGTCACCTCGGGAGCCAGCGGCGGTAAGCGGGACGCGTCCACCGACGGCGCTTATAATGACGGCATGGCCGTATTCACCATCGCCAAAGGCGGCTTGATGTACGCTGCTGCTCTTGCAGGCCAGAAATTTACTTATAAAGCCCGCGGAACCGACTGACGGCTTCCAGCACGCTGATTGAGGGGAGATGCGATGACCATGCGCCGCGGAAACGCACGAGAGAGTGCGCTCATCACCTTGTCTTTGGCCATGCTGCTGGTGGGTCTGCCGCGCGGTTCTGCGCATGCCGCCGAACCCAATGGAAAACCTGTCGACGGCGCGCGAATTGTCCACGCCGACGCGGAGCCCGGCAATTGGCTTTCGTATGGCCGCACATACAGCGAGCAGCGCTACAGCCCGCTCGCGCGAATCAACGACAAAAATGCTCGGAACTTGGGGCTCGCTTGGTTCGCGGACCTCGATACCAATCGCGCTCAGGAAGCGACACCCTTGATCGTGGACGGCGTTATGTACGTGTCGACTGCATGGAGTCTGGTCAAAGCCTACGACGCGCGATCAGGCCGGCTGCTCTGGGCCTATGACCCGCAGGTGCATCGCGAACTCGGCCTGAATGCCTGCTGCGACGTCGGGAATCGCGGCGTGGCGGCATGGAATCATAAGATCTTCGTCGGTGCCTATGATGGGCGTCTGATCGCACTTGATGCCGCGACTGGGACACCGGTGTGGAGCACTCTCACGGTGGACACCTCCAAGCCTTACACCATCACGCAGGCTCCCCGGGTCATCAAGGGTCGCGTGATCATCGGCAACAGCGGCGGCGAATACGGCACTCGAGGTTACATCTCCGCCTATGACGCTGAGACCGGCAAACTGGCGTGGCGTTTCTTCACCGTTCCTGGCGATCCGTCCAAGCCCTTTGAAAACGAGGCGATGGCGCGGGCGGCCAAGACTTGGTCGGGAGACTGGTGGAAGCTCGGCGGCGGCGGTCCGGCGTGGGATGCGATTTCGTACGATCCGCAGTTGAACTTGCTCTACTTCGGCGTGGGAAACGGCGTGCAGTGGGCACGCTCGGCACGCAGCGACGGCACAGGCGACAATCTTTATCTGGCCTCGATCGTCGCCTTACATGCCGATACCGGTGAATACGCCTGGCACTATCAGGCCACGCCGGGCGAGGAGTGGGATTTTGACGCTGTTCAGCAATTGATCCTCGCTGACCTCAACATCGGCGGCAAGACCCGGCATGTCTTGATGCAGGCGAATAAGAATGGATTTTTCTACGTCTTGGATCGCAAGAGCGGGGAGCTGATCTCCGCGAAGGCCATTGTGCCGGTCACGTGGGCCAGCGGTGTGGATATCAAGAGCGGACGCCCGATTGAAAACACAGACGCTCGCTACAGCGAGTCCGGCAAGCCCGTCGATGTCAAGCCGGGCCCTTTGGGCGCGCACAATTGGCAGCCCATGGCGTTCAGCCCAAAAACGGGCCTGGTGTACATTCCCGCCCAGCAAGTGCCGATCACCTACATCCCGCTGCCCAAGCTTCCGATCGCTCCGCTGGGCTGGAATCTCGGCGTCGCGCTGGCGTCGATTCCGGCACAGGATGAGGGATTCTTGCTCGCCTGGGACCCGGCCCGTCAACACGAGGCTTGGCGTGTGACATACAAGGGTCCTTGGAACGGGGGCGTCGTGACGACCGCGGGCAACCTCGTGGCCCAGGGGGATGCGGCTGGAAATTTCAATGTGTATCGCGCGGACAGCGGCGAGAAGCTATGGTCCATGTTTGTCCAGTCGGGGATTATCGCGGCGCCGAGTACGTTCGAGGTTGGCGGCGAACAATACCTTGCAGTGTTAAGCGGCTGGGGCGGCAGCTATGCGCTGAGCGGCGGCAAGGCCGCTGCGATGTCCGGAAATTTACGCAACGTGAGTCGTCTGCTGGTTTTCAAGCTTGGCGGCACAGCGGTGCTGCCGCCATTGGAACCACGTGCATTCGTCATTAATCCTCCACCGGAGCCCGCAGATGCGGTCTCCATCGCGCGCGGCGAGCCCTTATTCGATCAGTACTGCAGTGCCTGTCACGGCGAGCATGCCGTGGGAGGCGGGGTCGTCCCCGATCTGCGCGCCTCGAATTTTCTGGCGATGGACTATTTTTACAATATTGTCCTCGACGGTGCGCTCAAGGACGCCGGGATGGCTTCTTTTAAAAGCGCACTCAGCCGCGACGATGTCACGGCGATCCGCAACTTCGTCATTCATCGCGCCAATCAAGACAGTAAGAACGCCGCCCTGCCTTCTCACTGAATGCGGCGCTCGAGGCGCATCGTAAGAAAGCCCTGACACGCGTTTAATCGTTGCAGGGATGGCGCGGCCGCGCGATTCCTTTCAGTATCCTCAAAGCATTGAACCACGAGCGGCGGCGCCGCTCTTCCAAGGCGTAACTAGCAAACAAAAGGGGTCTAGCATGGGTCGCGGAATTTTACTTTGGATGCTGGGTGTTCCTCTTCCGATCATTCTTCTGCTGGCGATGTGTTCGCACCGCTGAGGAGATCGCCGTGGAACAAATAATTACTCCGGGAGCCGCCGCTGCGCCGGCTGCACCAGCCGGATTCACCGGCAAATCCGCTGCGTCTTGGCCGGCCATTCTCGCCGGCGCCGTCATAGCGGCAGCTGCAACGTTGATTCTCATGGCGCTGGGCTCGGGCGTGGGGCTCGCGTCGATATCCCCGTGGAGCAATCATGGCGTCTCCGTGAAGACATTCGCGGTCACAGGCGCTATTTGGCTGATCGTGACGCAGTGGATTTCGGCGGGACTGGGCGGCTACATCGCGGGAAGGCTTCGCACGCGCTGGATTGGAACTCACACTCACGAGGTATTTTTTAGGGATACCGCGCATGGGCTCATTACTTGGGCAGTGGCTACCCTCGTAGTTGGCGCGGTGTTATCGAGCTCCGTCATGCATGGCGTTGGTGCCGCGGGGCATGCCGCGGCCGAAGTGGCTTCCGGCGGCATGCAAGGCGGCATGCAAGGCGCGATGCAATCCTCGGCCAGCCAGAACTCACCGGCATCGGCGTATAGCATCGAAAAGCTGTTTCGCTCGACAGGCTCCGGTGGTCCCGGTACGCCGTCCACCGATCCGCGCGCGGAAACTGGACATATCATTGCCGAGGCTTTGGCCAATGGCAGCGTGCCCGAGGCGGACCGCGCCTATCTGGCGGATCAAGTCGCTGCGCGCACCGGCATTTCGCATGCGGATGCGCAAGTCCGAGTGGATGCATTCATCGCCTCGGTGATGCAAGCCCAGGAGAAGCTAAAAGCCGAAGCGGATGCCGCCAGGAAGGCAGCCGCGGAAACCTCCATTTTCCTTGCACTGTCCATGTTGGTAGGCGCCTTTATCGCCAGCGTCGCGGCGGCCATCGGCGGGCGGCTTCGAGACGAACACATCTAGGCCGTTGATTCTGCCGGAAGGAGAGAACGATGGACTCGGTACACCAGCTAAACGATTTGTTCGACCAAACTGAAAAATTGCTCGCCAAGCTTGCCGATGAGCGCGGGCCGGAAATCCAGGAACTGCGCGAAAGGCTGGATAAGTCGATGGCGCGAACCAGGGATGCTCTGCAGGAGAGCCGTTCTTCGAAGAATGGCCATCCTCCGGAGCACGTGAAAGTTCGCCATGTCGCCGCTTCACTGAACGACTATGTTCGGAATTATCCGTGGATTGCCTTGGCGACCGGCGTGTTGGTTGCTGCCACCATCGGAATTCTCTCCACCAGCGCGACGCGACGCTCCCTGCATCATTGACAATGAGCCGTACGGTCGGTGAATTGCTAACCTCGACGTTGGCGGATCTGGGCGTTACCGAGGTGTTCGGCATCGTCGGTGACGCTTTAAATCCCTTCACGGATGCGATCCGGCGCGAAGATCGCATCAATTGGCTGGGGGTTCGGCACGAGGAAGGTGCGGCGCTGGCCGCAACCGGCCAGGCGAAATTGACCGGGCGCCTGGGGGTTTGCGCAGGAACCACGGGTCCGGGCGCGAACCATCTGTTGGCCGGTCTGTACGAGGCCAGTCACGACCACGCGCCGTTGCTGGCCATCGCCGGTGATGTTCCCACCAACATGGGCGGCATCGAATTCTTGCAGGCGTCGGATCATGTGCAATCGTTTCGCGACGCGTGCGTCTACGCCGCCTCCGTCAACTCCGCCGACGCTGCGCCTGCCCAAATTCACGAGGCAATCGCGGCGGCATATGGGTCGTGTGGGGTCGCGCTGCTCAACATTCCGCAGGATGTGTTCGGCGCGAAAACCTCTAAATCGGTCAACAGCCTGGCCACGCTGCGTCGGCGACCCGAGATCTTGCCGGCAAGCACGGATCTGGAGCGCGCCGCTCGGCTGATCGACGCCGCCGAGTCGGTGGTGCTGTTCGTGGGCTTCGGCGCACATGGCGCCAAACTGGAGATTGCGGCGCTCGCGGCTAAATTGAATGCCCCGATCGTGCACACGTATCGGGCGTTGGACTTGTATCCTTTCGAGGATCCGCAGGTGATTGGGGGCCTCGGTTTGATCGGCTCCAAGGCTGCCTACGATGCGGTGCATGCCTGCGATGCATTCGTCATGATCGGCAGCGACTACCCCTATACCGAGTTCCTGCCCCAAAAAGCGAAAGTCATTCAGATCGACGAGCGCGCCCATGTCATCGGCCGCCGCTTGCCGGTGGCGCAGGCCATTGTCGGTTCGAGCCGCCCGAGCGTGTCGGGACTGATCGAACGAGTGAAGCCCAAGAGCAACGACCGCTTCCTGCGTTCAGCGCAGAAGGCCTGGCAATCATGGAAGGAGATGCTGGACGAGAAAGCAGATCTCTCGAGGAGCAAGGACCGCATCCATCCGCAGGCGCTGGCGCGCGTGGTGAGCGATCTTGCCGCACAAGATGCGGTATTTTGCGTCGACACGGGCGAGGTGACATTGTGGAGCGCCAACTGGCTGCGTCCTCGACATCACCAAAAGATCACCGGATCATTTAACAATGCTGCAGTTGGTGTCGCGTTGGGCATGGCCAATGGCATACAAGCGCTCGATACCACGCGGCAGGTCATCGTCATGTGCGGCGATGGCGGTTTCGCCATGTTGATGCAGGAGTTTCTCACCTCCGCGCAACACCACCTGCCGGTCAAGGTCTTCGTGTTCAACAATGGCGGCTGGGGGCTGGTGCACTTGGAAATGGAAGAGGCCGCGCTGCCCGTATTCGCCAAAGGCGCGTTGTTCAAGAACCCCGATTTCGCCATGTTTGCGCAGGCTTGCGGTGCGCGCGGATTCCGGGTGACACAGCCGCAGGCGCTGCGCGATGCGGTTGCGCAGGCATTGGCCGCGCCGGGTCCCGTCATCGTGGATGTGGTGGTCGACCCTGCCGAGATCCCTTCGATGCCCCACATCCATATCGATCAGGTATGGAAGTTCGGGATCGGTAAAATGCGCGAGATGTTTACGCGATCCTAGTCACGGTCCGGCGCGCCGGGCGGAAAAAATTTGCGATACGGTCGGGCCTCCTCGACCGCGCGCGCAACCGATGGTCGTGCCAGCAGGCGCTTACGGAAGGCGCGCAAATGGCCGAACTGTTCGCCGATTTCGTGCACCCAGTCGGAATAGAATAACGACGGCCCGGCGGCACAGTCGGCCATGCTGAATTCCGCCCCCGCCGCCCAGACTCGCTTTTCCATGACGCGGTTGAGCCAGCCGTAGGCCGAATCGAGTGCCGAACGCGCTTCTTCGATGCCAAGCGGATCGCGATCGGCTTTGGCCCGGATGAAGTCCGCCACAATTTTTTGCATGGGCGTCATGACGTAGTTGTCGAAGAAGCGATCCATCATGCGGACCTCGAGCGCGCTCGGTGCATCGGCGGGGATCAGCCGGACGCGGCCCGGGTAACGGATCGCTAGATATTCGATGATGATGCTGGATTCGAGAAATACCTGGCCATCATCGAGAAGAACGGGAAACTTCTTCAGCGGCCACAGTTTCTCGAGCTCACGCATTGCGGAAGGGTCTTCAGGCACGAGTTTGCGATAACTGAACGGCGTATCGTTTTCGTAGAGCGCGATAAGGACTTTCTGGCAATACGACGCGAACGGATGTGCGTACAACAATGGCTTCACGGGCAACTCCGATTTCGCATGAAGATACACGAACTGCGCGCTCCGCAGGACAACCCCAAGGCCAATCGATTAAGATTCCTCAACATGACAAATTCTCTGCCACCTTTGGACGGCCTGACCGTCCTGGATTTTTCCCACGCCCTTGCCGGGCCCTATTGCACCATGCTGATGGCGGCCTACGGCGCCAAGGTGATCAAGGTCGAAGGCCCCGAAGGAGACATTGGGCGCACGTGGGGACCGCCGTTTCACGGTGCCGACGCTTCTTATTTTGTCGGCCTCAACAGCGGCAAACAAAGCCTGGCGATCGACCTGAAGACATCGCAGGGCCTCGATGCCTGCCTCAAGCTGGCCGCAACGGCCGATATCCTGATTGAGAATTTCAGGCCGGGCACGATGAACCGTCTTGGATTGGATTTCGCTTCCTTGTCCGCGGCGAATCCGCGGCTCATCTACGTGTCGATATCCGGTTACGGGCAGACGGGTCCGAGACGCCTGGAACCGGCGATGGATCTGATCATCCAGTCTGCATCGGGGCTGATGAGTATCACGGGCACGGCCGCGGGCGAGACCGTCAAGACGGGGCACTCCATTGCCGACATCACGGCGGGCTTGTTCTCGCTGATCGGCGCGATGATGGCCATCGAAGCGCGTCACCGTACCGGCCGCGGTCAATTCGTGGATGTCTCCATGATGGACACCGTCATGTCGACCATGCTTCCAAGCTTTGCGCGCTATCTCGCGTCGGGCATTGTTCCAAAGCCCATGGGAACCTTGTTCGAGGGCATCGTTCCTTACCGAAATTTCGTGTGCGCGAACCGAGAAATCACCCTTGCGGTGGCGAGCGACAAGCTGTGGAAGAGTTTCTGCGAAGCGATCGGCAGGGCCGATCTCGCAGATCACGCCGATTACAGGACAAATCCGCTACGCGTGAAGAATCGCGGCGTCCTTGAGCCGGTCTTGGAAGCGATGTTCCGTTCGCGCCCAGCCGAGCATTGGGTCGAGCTGCTCGCACAGCACGGCGTCCCGGCCACAGTGGTGCGAAATCTCAAAGAGGTCATCGAGGATGAGCAAACCACGGCGCGCAATATGACGCCTACCGTGCAGCATGCCGTCGCAGGGCCGATTCAAGTATTGGGCGTTCCAGTCCAGTTGTCCGAAACACCGGGCCGAATCGGCAGTGCCGCCCCGCTGTTGGGCGCGGATACGGCCGCGATCCTCGACAGCATCGGCGAGTTCAAGGCTGCGATCGACTCCACGTGAGCCGCTTCGTTGGCAAAAGGACGATGAGGCAACTTAGGCGCCGACCTGCTACGATTGCCGCCCGGTCGAGACCCAACGATTTTCGGGGTGTAGCTCAGACTGGTAGAGCGCTACGTTTGGGACGTAGATGTCGCAGGTTCGAATCCTGTCACCCCGACCAATGATCAGAGTGCACGAGTAGTTTGACGTGCCGAAATGGCTCTAGGTTGGAGCCACGACGGA
>JALYIH010000105.1 GCA_030775865.1 Pseudomonadota bacterium
ACTGCAGCGTGGCCGTATGCAGCAACAGGCCATTTACAATTTGACATGTTCTGCGAACGGCGATTGAAATCGAGCGCCAGTTCACACTTGGCGCGGTCGTCGGCGCGCGGTATCGGCTACCATTTCACCGCTATTGTTGCGTGGGAGAAATTGATGGATACGTCCGCAGCGGAAAACCTGGTTGAGGCGCACGAGTATTATCCCGACGAACTGATCCGGCGAGCGACCCTGGAACGGCGCAGCTACGAGCGCAGGTCCGTCGTCATTCACGCCCAAGTCACGGTGCCGGGAATGTCGGTGCTGCCGGGACACACCGTCGATATGTCGCGCGCAGGCGCCAGCATCACGGTGCCGTTCGAACTCGCAAACGGTCAACCATGCGTGATCGATCTGCGGCTGCAAGCGTGCGGCGAGACCAGCGTCTTCCACATCCCCGCCGAAGTACGCTACTGCGTGGAGGTGGGCAAAGGCCGATACCGTGCCGGTGTGCGTTTTGGCGACGTGGATGCCGCGACGAGTGCATTCATCGCGGCGATTCTAAAGACTCCCGTCTGAACTCGATAATTCTCGCATGGCCGTATCGGCGCTTCCCCAGTGCGGAAACGCGCTCAAGGCGTCCACGTAATTGTGAATGACGTCGGTGTGCGCGTCTTCCTGCCACCCGCCCGGCTTGGGGCTTTGCGGCAAATCTCGCGGCCGGCCTTGCTCATCGATTGAATACAGCGTGAAATTCAGCGCCTGGCGAGCTTCGTTCGCCAGTTCGGGTGAGTCCACGGCTTTTGCATACATGGCCAGGACCGCGCCGTAAGTCGAATTCACGCCGCCCCAGGCCTGCCGGTCCTCATCCTGCTCGTGACACACGGTCAAGCCGCATTCCTGATGAGTGAAATTTGCGCGGACGAAATCAATCAAGGATCGGCAATCGGCGCGCCAGTCTCCATCCACCGAATCCTTTTTTTCGAGCAAATAGCGCGCGAGGTTCAATGGAGCCCACGCTGTGCGATTGGTCGGCGTGTCGTGGTCTTCGAAGAATTGTGCAAACAGGCTCCCATCGGCTGCGGCGCTCGGTACCTGGTAGCTTTTGATCCATCGCCACAGCGATTGCCGCGGCCCGGAAAATTCTTGGTAGCCATGCTCTATCAGCCGGTCGAAGAGCCGCAGAATATAAGCCATGTTTCCCGACACGGGGCCGCGCCCTTCGCCGCTGCGATAGTCGACGCGAAAGGGCCACGGCGAATGATTGGGATCGCCAGCCTGCTGATGGGCGGCGAGGACACGGGCGTTGTGCAGCGCCTGCACCAGGTATTTCGAGTCGCCGGTCGCTTCAAACAGCAAGACCAACGAATGACCGGCAACGCCGCCCTTGTCGGGCTCGATCTCGTACGGCCGGTCGGATTGCGAACCACAATCAGCCGGCTGCGGGAACTGCGCGCGTTTCCCCGTCGAGCGCGTAAAGACGGGATACTTGCCGGCGTCCGGGGTAAGCGCCTGCTCGAGTAAATAGTCGCCCATGAGGCGCGCTGTGCATAGCCAGGCGGGCTGTTGCTCACCGCGCATCCCATGGAATTTCAGATACGAAAGAATTCCCATGCCGTTTTGGGTCGAGGGAATGATGTCGGTGCGCTCCGTACTCGGCGTCCAGTCCGCATCCAGAAAGGTTTCGCAGGCGAAACGCGGATACCCGTGGGTTAACGGGCACTGCTGGTAGAAATTCATTTCTCGATCAAGCGCCGCGGTCCACGATGTCCAAGGCAGCAATTGCCCGGATGCATCGAATCGAGCCACGTGACCTGCGATGGTGGTCGGCGCACTGATGAGTTCCGCTCCCTCAGAGCGAGCGGTAAAAAAGCGTCGTATCGCAGAAGCCGCCGTCCGGCATGAGCGCGAAGCGGGGGATGACGCCGCAGGGTAGCCAGCCGAGCTTCGCATACAATCGCTCGGCGTCGCGGCTGGCGGTATCGAGCACCAGCAGCGTTCTGCCGGCGCCTGCTGCCGCGCGCTCGGCGGCCGCGAGCAACGCGGCGCCGACGCCTTGCCGCCGCGCGCGCCGATGGACCAGCATCTTCGCGATGTCGGCCCGATGCGGCTGATTCTCAAATTGAGCGAATACAATCTGCACGGTGCCCAGCATGGCGCCCGCCGCCGTATAGGCGGCCAGCAATATTCGCTCGCCGCGCGCCGCGCCTGCGGCCACGCCAAGCCAGAACGCATTCGCTTTGGCGCGCGACATGGGTTGCATGAAACCGACGGAGGCGCCGCCCTCGACGCAGTCGACGAGCAGATCGCTCAAAGCTTGGATCTCGCCATCGCCGAGGGTCTGAAGAATACGAATCTGGGTGGTATCTGGCACGCCCTCATTACGCCGCAGCAGGCCGGATATTGTCAATTTGCAAAGCCGTTGCCCATTAGAATAGCGCCGGAGGTGGCGGCAATGTCTGTGCAGGAACTCTTTGGGGTGCAACTCCCCATTATCCAAGCTCCGATGGCGGGTTCTCAAGGCAGCCAACTGGCCGTCGCGGTATCCGACGCCGGCGGCTTGGGTTCACTGCCCTGCGCCTTGCTGAGTTTGGACACCATGCGCAGTGAGTTGACGGCGATTCGGGCCCAAACCGACAAACCCTTCAATGTGAATTTCTTTTGCCACGCGCCCCCCGAACCTAACCCTACACGAGAGGCGCTGTGGCGAAAGCTGCTGCAGCCGTACTACGAGGAGTTGGGCATTGTCTCGGGCGACGCGACCGCGGCATTGCGCGCCCCCTTCAGCGTCGCGTCTGCGGACGTGTTGGAGCCATTCGCGCCTGCGGTGGTGAGTTTTCATTTTGGCTTGCCCGCGGCCGATCTGCTGAAGCGCGTGAAGGGTTGGGGATCGAAGGTACTGGCATCGGCTACAACCGTTGCGGAAGCGATCTGGCTCGAGCGCTCCGGCGCCGACGGCATCATTGCGCAAGGGCTGGAGGCCGGCGGCCATCGAGGCATTTTCCTGACGGAGGATCTGACCACTCAGGCCGGCACGTTTGCGTTGCTGCCGCAGATCGTTCGAGCGGTCAGCGTGCCGGTGATCGCGGCCGGCGGCATCGCGGACGCAACGGGTGTCGCGGCGGCAATGTCACTGGGGGCTGCGGGTGTTCAGCTCGGAACGGCGTACTTGCTTTGCCCCGAGGCGACAACCAGTCCGGTGCATCGCGCCGCATTGCGCAGCGATCATGCCGCGCACACTGCTTTGACCAATTTATTTTCGGGGCGGCCGGCGCGAGGGATCATGAATCGGCTCATGGCGGACCTAGGGCCCCTCAATACGGCGGCACCGGCGTTTCCGTTGGCCGCCGGTCGCTCGCATCGCTGCGCAAGAAAGCGGAGAGCCTCGGAAACGGCGATTTCTCTCCTATGTGGTGCGGCCAGAATGCCGGCGGCTGCCGGGAAATTCCCGCGGCCGCGTTGACCCGCGCGCTGATGAAGTAATATCCCATGGCGCTCGGCGCTACCGTCTACGCATTCAAAATCGAGCTCGCCGATTCCGACCGGGGCGTGTATATGCCCCTGGATCTGCGCGTGGCGCGGCACCCATCGGAAACCGAAGATCACTTGCTGACGCGCGTCCTTGCGTATTGTCTCGAGTACACGGAGGGGATCGCCTTTTCAAACGGGCTGTCCGAGCCGGATCAGCCGGCGATTTCCATTCGCGATCTGACGGGCGCACTTCGCGCTTGGATCGATGTCGGCGCGCCGGATCCGGCACGGCTGCATCGGGCCGCCAAGCTCGCGCCGCGCGTCGCGGTATACACGCACAAGAATGCGGAGCAATTCGTTGCACGCCTGCGCACCGAGAAAATTCACCGCGCCGAGGCGCTGGAACTGTACGCTGTGGATCGCGATTGGCTGGCGGCGCTCGCATCAAAGCTCGCGCGGCGCATGGAATTCGCGCTGACCGTGGCGGATCAACATATTTATCTATCGCTGGGCGCTGAAACTCTCACGTGCAGCGTGGCGAGGCTTAAGGTCGGTTCGGAGCTTTAAGCACTTCAACGGGGACCCCGCTGCGCGCGCTGCGCAGCAGTGCCTCCACCGTCATCGCTCATGGCCGGCCGAGTTCGGTCAGATAGTCCCGTGGACGTAGAAAATCATTGTAGAGCCGCGCTTCGGGCGATCCCGGCTTGGGGTGCCAGTCGTATTCCCAGCGAACCAGCGGCGGCATCGACATCAGGATGGATTCGGTGCGGCCACGAGACTGCAGACCGAACAACGTGCCTCGATCGTAAACCAGATTGAACTCGACATAGCGGCCGCGCCGGTAGAGTTGAAACTGCCGCTCGCGATCGCCATACGGCTGGTCCCTGCGGCGTTCCAGTATGGGCATGAATGCCGGCAGAAAATGCTCGCCGACGCTGCGCAGAAACGCGAAGGAACGGTCGAATCCGCCTTCGTTCAGATCGTCGAAGAACAATCCGCCGACGCCGCGGGTTTCATTTCGATGCGGCAGAAAAAAGTAGCGATCGCACCACTCTTTGTATTCCTCATAGAGTCCCGTGCCGAATGGCCTGCAGGCCTCCCGCGCGGTTCGATGCCAGTGAAGCACATCTTCGTCGTACGGATAGTAGGGTGTGAGGTCGAAGCCGCCCCCGAACCACCAGACTTCCGGGCCCGTGGCCGGCCGCGCCACGAAGAACCGGACATTGCAATGCGTGGTGGGTGCATGCGGATTTCGCGGGTGAAACACCAATGACAGGCCCATCGCCTCGAAGGGCGCGCCTGCAATTTCCGGACGTTGGGTCGACGCGGACGGGGGCATCTTCTCGCCGAACACATGCGAGACGGACACTCCCGCGCGCTCGAATACGGCGCCATCGCTCAATACTCGGCTTTCGCCGCCGCCCCCTTCGGGCCGTTCCCACGCGTCGCGGCGAAATTTCGCCGAATCGATTTTCTCCACCGCCGCGCTGATGCGATCCTGAAGGTCGATCAGGTAGCTCTTTACCGCGGACGCGTCTGCCGGGTCAGTCATTGCCTTCAGCTCTTACGACTTCTTTTTTGCGGGACTCTTCTTCTTGGTCTTCAGTTTACCCTTCGACGCCGCGGGCGACTTCACGGGAGCCCGCTTGTCGACGGCGGTCTTCTTTCCCTTTGCGGCGAGCTTCGGGACTGCGGCGTTAGCTGCTTCGGCCGCGGCGGGGGTGGCCTTGGCAGCTTTGGCGCCTTTGACTCCGCCCTTGGGCGCGAACTTCGAGGCTTTCCCCCCCTTGCGCCCCCACTTGCCGCGTTCCGGCGCTGCCGCCAGCAGCGCCTGACATTCTTCCAGCGTCAGATTTTTCGGTTCCTTGTCCTTCGGAATTTTCGCGTTGCGCGCCTTGTCGGTGATGTAGGGACCATAGCGCCCATTCAGCACTTGAATGCCGGCATCGGGGAAGTCCAGGATCAGTCGATTGGCGTCCGCAATCTCTTTTTCGCGAATGACCTCGAGCGCACGCTCGGGCGTGATTTCATACGGGTCGTCGGTTTTGAGCGAAACGTACTTGGCGCCGTACTTCACGTAGGGGCCGAAGCGGCCGACATTGGTCGTAATTTCATCGCCCGCCGCGGTGGTGCCAAGCTTGCGTGGCAGTTTGAACAGCTCCATCGCCTGCGCATGCGTGATTTGGTCCATCTTTTGACCGGGCCTCAAGCCCGCAAACCGAGGCTTGTCGTCATCGTCCTTGGTGCCGATCTGCACGAAGGGTCCGAATCTTCCCATGCGCACGCTCATCGGCTTGCCGCTCACGGGATCCGCGCCTAAGTCGCGCGCCTGCGCCACTTCCTCGCGGCTGACGGAGGTTTCCGTGTGGTTCACCAGATCGATGAACGGCTTCCAGAATCGGTCCAGCAAGGGCACCCACTCTTGCTCGCCGCTGGCAACGGCGTCCAAAGAGTCCTCCATCTTGGCAGTGAAGTCGTAGTCCACATAGGTGGTGAAATACTGAGTGAGAAATCGGCTGACGATCCTACCGATGTCCGTGGCGGTAAACCGCCGGCTTTCGATGTCGACGTACTGGCGGTCGCGCAGGGTGGAGATGATCGAGGCGTAAGTCGACGGGCGGCCGATGCCATATTCTTCCAGCGCTTTGACCAACGAGGCTTCCGAGAAGCGCGGCGGCGGCTCGGTGAAGTGTTGGCTCGGCATGACCCCGGCCAGCTTGACCCGATCCCCTTCCTTCATCGGCGGCAGCACGTGATCCGAGTCGTCTTGGACGGCATCATCCAAGCCTTCTTGATAAACCGATATGTAGCCGGGTTTGACCAGGGTCGAGCCATTGGCGCGCAGCACGGTACGTTTCGGGCCATCTAAGCCTGCGAGCATTTCGACGGTGACCGTGTCAAAGATGGCTGGGGCCATTTGACAGGCGACCGTGCGCTTCCAAATCAGCGAATACAGCCGAAACTGATCGGACTCCAGCTTGTTCTCGATATCCGCCGGCAAGACGCTCGCCGCGGTCGGACGAATCGCTTCGTGTGCTTCTTGCGCGTTTTTCGATTTGGTTTTGAAAATTCGCGGCTCTTCGGCTAAACCTGCTTGACCGTATAGTTGCACGATCAAGTCGCGGATTTGGCCGATTGCCTCTTGAGCAAGGTTGAGCGAGTCGGTGCGCATGTAGGTGATGAGGCCCACTTGACCTTCGCCGATGTCGACGCCTTCGTAGAGCTGCTGCGCCACGCGCATGGTCTTTTGCGCGCTGAAGCCTAGTTTGCGCGCGGCCTCCTGCTGCAAGGTAGAGGTCGTGAACGGCGGGGCGGGATTGCGCTTGCGCTGCTTGCGATCCACCGTCAATACGGAGAGTTCGCCCTTGGCGGCCTCTTTGAGCGTGCGCTCGACCTCGCGGGCCCGCGCTTCGTCGGTGAAGCTGAATTGTTCGACTTTGGCGCCCTGAAACTCGACCAGTTTGCCCGGGAATTTTTGTTCCGAATGCTCCAATTCGGCGTCGATGCTCCAATACTCGCGTGCCACGAACGCGGCGATTTCATCTTCGCGCTCGCAGATCATCCGCAGCGCAGGACTTTGCACTCGGCCCGCAGACAGTCCGGGACGGACTTTCTTCCACAACAGCGGCGACAAATTGAAGCCCACCAGAAAATCCAAGGCGCGCCGGGCTTGCTGCGCATTTACCAGATCCACGGACAGCTCGCGCGGACTGGCGATCGCTTCTTGCACCGAGTTCTTGGTGATCTCGTAGAACACGACGCGGCGCACATCCTTGCCCTGCAACTCGCCCCGTGCCTTCAAGAGCTCGTACAGGTGCCAAGAGATGGCTTCGCCCTCGCGATCGGGGTCGGTCGCCAGATACAGCGATTTGGCTTTTTTGAGGGCGCGCGAAATGGCGTCGATGTGTTTTTGATTGCGTTCCACGACCTGGTACTTCATGGCGAAGTGGTGGGTCGGGTCGACGGCGCCTTCCTTGGGCACGAGGTCGCGCACGTGGCCGTAGGAGGCCAGGACTTCGAAATCCTTGCCGAGGTATTTCTTGATGGACTTCACCTTGCCAGGTGATTCCACGATAACGAGGTTGCTGCTCAAAGCCGTCTAATGCAAAGCGTCGGTGCGCTCTTCGAAGACTAAGTCTTCCATTTGAGCGTAAGCGGACTCTTGGCCGGGTTGGCTGAAGAGAACCATCAGCACGACCCATTTCACCTGTTCAATATCGATTTCATCGGCCTCGAGCGCCATCAAGCGGTCGATGACCAGCTCGCGTTCGGTGCCGGAGAGTATCCGGACGTTTTCCAAGTACATCAAATAACCCCTCACATCCGTGTCGAGCCGTACCAGCTCCTGGCTGCTGAATACCCGCACCGCGCGGGCAGTGGCTTCGGCGACTTTGCCAAGCTGTTCCCCCGATAGACCATCGAGCCATTCCAGCGCCCGTTCGATATCGGGCTCCGCGAATCCGGCCTTGTCCAATTCGAGCTTCAATGTATTTCGATCCGGCCGCGGCTCATCGTCGGCACTCATATAATTCTCGAAGAGATAAATGAGTAGATCGAGAACGTTGTCTTTCACCTCCGGCTCCTAACGACTCGGGAGTAACGGCCCCCGGGGGCGGCCTGAACGTGGCCCTCGAGCTCGAGGATCAGCATCATCGAGGACACGGCTTCTGGTTTGAATCCGGTACGGACGACCAGCAAATCGAGGTCCGCGGGATCAAAGCCGAGCGCATCTAACAAGATTTTGTGTTCCTTGTCCATGCCCGCCGCAATGTCTGGGGGTGCCCCGGGGCCGCCGGGAGCGGCGCGCACCCTGTCTAAAAAGGCTGAAAAGTTCAACTCGCTCAACACGTCAGAGACGGTTTCGGTCAATTTTGCCCCCTGGCGAATGAGTTCGTGGCAGCCGCGGCTCAAGGGGTTGCGGATCGAGCCCGGTACGGCGAAAAGTTCCCGATTATGGTCACCCGCGAGTCGGGCCGTAATCAAGGATCCGCTGCGGCGTGCGGCCTCGACGACCAAGGTGCCCAGACTCAGCGCGGCGATGATGCGATTTCGCTGTGGAAAATTCTCGCGCCGAGGGGGCGTTCCCAGGGGGAATTCGCTGATCAAGGCGCCTTGGAAGCGGATTTCTTCGCTCAAGCTCCGATTGTTTCTCGGGTAGATGATATCGACCCCGGAGCCCAAGACGGCGAGTGTGAGGCCCTGCGCCGCGAGCGCCCCGCGATGCGCGGCGCTGTCGATGCCTTCGGCCAGTCCGCTGGTGATGCCAAGGCCGCAGGCAGCGAGTGATTCTGCGAATTCGAACGCGATGTCGCGACCCCCTGGGGTGGGGTTGCGGCTGCCGACGATGGAGAGCTGCGGATCATTCAGGACATCGGCATTGCCGGCGACATAGAGCGCAATGGGACTTTGGCGTAGCGCGCGCAGCGCGCAGGGGTAGCGCGGATCCGTAAAGGGCACGAGGTGATGCTTCGGATCTTTCAGCCATGCCTGCTCGGCGGCGCTCGGCGCGGCGGCTGTGGTGTCGAAAAATTCGCGCGCGGCGGCCGGAACTCCGGCGGCCTGTCGGGCGGCATGCGAGGCGTTGATCAGGCCCGAGGCGCCGCCCAAAAATTCCAAGGCCGTGGACAGGATGGGAACGTCGAGCCCCGGCGCGCGCGACAGCGTCATCCACGCCAATAGCTCGTCGGCTCGTTGCATCGAACCGATTATGAGGCGCGGGCTACGGGGGTGCTGCGCGCCAGGGCGCTCTGAATGTAGAGATTCGCCGATTCAGGTCGAATCGGCGACGGTGACTCTGGAGGTCTCGCCCGATTGTTCCCTAGGGGTTCTGTACCTTGTCGCCGACACGAATCAGGTTCGTGGCTTCCATGATCAGACCGTAACTGATGTTGTCGAAGGTCTTGAACACCATGAAAGTACCGGTACGTTCGGACGGGAGAGCGACCTTCGCCGCGCCCAACCTATCCAGGTTGAAGAAACCCTTCTTGTCGGTATCGCGAACGATGGGACCTGTGTCGAACACGCCGAGCACGTTGCCCGGCGCCAAGCCGTCGCGCGCGCCGCGGTTCACCACCACCACCTCGTATTGGCCGATGATGCTCACGCCGTCGCTCACGGCGATGATCCGGCCGTTGGTCTTCATGCGCGGTGCACTGGGAATGAAATCCAGGGGCACATCGACGCCGCCGGCGATCAATTTGTCTCCCGCTCGGGATTCCCGAGTCGACTCGGTCATGATCAGCGTCGTGGGATCGCCCTGGCGGGTCACGTGGCCGGACCCGGTGAAAATGCCGTCATAGCCTAGGATGCGATGGTCGTCCGGATCGATCAGTGCATCGCCGACTCGCACGACATTGTAATGACTGCCTAGTTCGGCCGGATTGCTGAAGCCGCGGGCGTACAGCGTGTCGCCTTCGGACATGACCACATGCAGGTCGCGTGTCGCCAGTAAATACGGGGCCTGCTTGATTTGTTCGCGGTCCAGAACGGAGGGCTTGGACATGAAGGCCGCCACCGTCGCGTAGGGAATGCTCGTGATCGCGGCCTCCAGCGGCTCGCTGCGCACGCGCGGCGCAACGCGCACGGCGTCGCCGCGCTGCAACACGATTTGCGGCTGACCGTCGATGAAGACCAGGCGCAGGGTATCCCCCGGGTAGATCAAATGGGGGTTCTGAATCTGCGGGTTGACCTGCCAGATCTCCGGCCAGTACCACGGATCGCGCAGAAAAACCTTGGCAATGCCCCACAGGGTATCGCCGCGCTTCACGACGTAGCTGTCGGGGGCGTTGGCGGCCAGCGGAATGCCCTTGCGAGGCACCTCTCCGGATTCAGCGCGGGAGTTTCCACCCTCGACTGCCGCTTCCATCGCCGTTTTCTCATCGCCCACCACCGTGCCTTCCACAGTGGACTCATTTGATGCTACCGCTGCAGGCGGGGCTTCAGGCCTTGATTGCTGCGTATGACACGCAGCGACCACCGCAACCGACAGTAATAGGCCTAGTAACTGATGACCTTGCATTCGTTTCGCTCCCGTGAGTCAGCTTATGGTTGCAGACTGACTGGTATACTTCCGTCCTGCCGCTCAAGACTGGGACGCATCGCCCGTTTTTGCCGTTTGCCCAACGCTTTAGGCGCGGCGAGGTTTTGGCATTAAGTTAAGCAGCGGCGGAACTTTAGCAACATTCCTGAGCCAAAAACACGATATTGCTCTCATAACTCCCATGACAAAGCTCGTAATTCTCGAGTATCCCGATCCCAGGCTGCGAAAGAAGGCGGCAGCCGTCGCTGCGGTCGATGATGCGCTGCGACAATTTATCGATGATCTGCTGGAAACCATGTACTCCGCCAACGGGGTGGGACTGGCGGCGACCCAAGTGGACGTTCACCGGCGGGTGATCGTGCTTGATGTCAGCGACACCCGTGACCGACCCCTCGTGCTCATCAATCCCGAAATCTTGAGCAAAGAGGGCGAAGGTCCGGGCGAGGAAGGATGCCTCTCGCTGCCCGGCATCTATGACAAGTTGTCGCGCGCGACGCGCATTCGCGTGCGCGCGCTGAGTCGTGACGGTCAGCCCTTTGAGATGGATGCGGACGGATTGCTCGGCGTCTGCATCCAGCACGAGATGGACCATCTCGAGGGCAAACTATTCGTCGACTACCTCTCTGAGCTGAAGCGCACACTGATCCGGCGCCGCTTGGAAAAAGAGCGTAAACAAAAATCCGCAACCAGCGATTCACGCGCTCACGCGCCGGCTCTTTGAGCTTTGAGCACCGTTGCCTCGTCCCTGAAGCTGGGCTTCGCCGGCACGCCTGACTTCGCAGTTCCCGCGCTCGACCGGTTGGCCGCGCGGCATCGGATTTGCGCCGTATTCACACAGCCGGATCGCCCTGCCGGCCGTGGTCAGGCGCTGCAGATGAGTCCCGTGAAGCGTCGCGCGCTCGAACTGGGCTTGCCCGTGCACCAACCGGCGACTTTCAAGTCGCCGCAGGCCATCGAGCTGCTGCGGGCGGCCGACGTGGACGCACTGGTTGTGGTGGCCTACGGCCAGATTCTTCCCGCCGCCGTGCTTGGGGTTCCAACGCTTGGCTGCATCAATATCCATGCATCGCTGCTGCCGCGCTGGCGCGGCGCGGCGCCCATTCAGCGTGCGCTGCTGGCGGGAGACTCCATGACGGGGGTGACCATCATGCGCATGGAAGCCGGTCTTGACACGGGTCCCATGCTGAATTCGCGCACCGCGAGCATCGGTCCAACCGACACCGCGAAGACGCTTCACGACCGGCTCGCGAAGATGGGGGCGGAGCTCATCGACGAAGCGGTGGATGCATTGAGCTGCGGGCGCGTCCGCGAAATTGTTCAGCCGGCGGAGGGAGTCACGTACGCTGCCAAGATCGATAAGTCAGAAGCGCTGATCCAGTGGCAGCAAAGCGCCGAGCAAATTGATCGTCAGGTGCGCGCCTTCAATCCTTGGCCGGTGGCGCAGACTCACTTCAACGGGCAGCAGTTGCGAGTTTGGGATGCAGAGCCCATCGCTGCGCCTGGCCTAGACTCGATGCCGGGAACCGTGCTCAGCGCGACGCACGAGGGCATCGATGTCGTTTGCGGTACGGGAATCTTGCGAATCCTCACGCTGCAACTGGCCGGCCGCAAGCCCTTACCCGCCGCGCAATTCCTCCAGGGACAGCGCCTCGACGGCACGCGCTTCGCCGCCGTATGAAGGGTGCCGCCGCCAGCGCGCGTTCCTTGGCCGCACACGCGGTGGCGCGGCTGTTGCGCGAGGGCGTAACGCTCGATACCGCATTGAAGGATGCCCTCGTCGCGGCGGACTCGAAACTCCACCCGTCGGTGCGTTCGTTGAGTTACGGTGCCGTGCGCGGCTATTTCAGGCATGAAGCCATTCTCGGAAAGCTCCTGTCGACGCCGGTGCGATCCTTGGATTTTCTGGTGCGCGCACTGCTGTCCGTGGCGCTGTATGAACTCGAAGACGAACGCACGCCCGAGTATGCCGTCGTCGATGCGGCCGTGCAGACCGCCAAGGCCACTGATGCCTCGCGCGCGTCTGGGCTGATCAATGCCGTACTGCGGCGCTACTTGCGCGAACGCAAGAGCTTGGATGCCGAGATTGCGAGTCGACCGGCGCCGCGCCACGCCGCGCCGATCTGGTTGGCGGATCGCTTTCGCGCCGATTGGCCGGTGCGCTGGACTCAGTTGCTGGCAGCCAGCGATAGCCACGCGCCCATGTGGTTGCGCGTCAACAGCCGTCTGGCTACCACCGCCGAATACCTCGTGCAGCTGCAGGCCGCGGGGATCGGCGCGCGCGCGGAAGATCGCGTTCCCTATGCCATCGTGCTGGACTCGCCCTGCGACGTGCACGAACTGCCGGGCTTCGCACAGGGCGTGGTCTCGGTTCAAGATCTCGGTGCGCAGTGCGTGGCATTCCCATTGGCGCTGGCGCCCAATCAACGGGTGCTCGATGCCTGCGCCGCTCCTGGCGGGAAAACCGCCCTGATCGCAGAAAGGCAACCATCCCTGAAAAATCTCGTGGCCGTCGACATCGACCCGCACCGCTTGAGTCGGGTCCGGGAAAACCTAAGCCGGGGCAACTTGAACGCCGAAGTCCTCGCCGCCGATGCAACCGTTCCCGCCAAGTGGTGGGATGGCGCGCCGTTCGATCGAATACTGCTCGATGCGCCCTGTTCAGGCCTCGGGGTGATCCGTCGTCATCCCGATATCCGATTGCGTAAGTCCCCGTCCGATATCGATAAATTGCCTGCACTTCAGGGGCGATTGCTGAAATCCGCCTGGGACCTGCTGGCTCCCGGCGGTCGGCTGGTATATGTCACCTGCACCGTGACACGCAGCGAGAACCGCGATGTGATCGGCGCGTTCTTAGGCAACAATCCTGGCGCTAGCATCGTTGGCGCGGAGGCCTGGGAAGGGTGGCCGGGGTTCGGCGAAGCCGATGAGTTCGGCCGGCAGATACTTCCCGGGGAGGCGGGTGCCGACGGGTTCTATTATGCTGCTTTGACCAAACAATGACCGCAGCGCGCCTAAATCAGCAGGGCCTTGCTCGCCGTAAAGGACGACTCTTTGTGCGAGGTGTAGCCTTGGTGTGCGCATTGCTGGCGGGGGCCGCGCCTGTGCAGCCGTTGCGGGCCGATGGTTTGGAGGGGCGCTGCGAGATTCGTTCGGCGGACCTCGAACTCCAGGATGGCGTCTATCACTTGAACGCGCGCCTGGACTTGCCGATCAGCGATGCGGTGCGGCGCGGCTTGGCGCAAGGGGTGCCCTTATCGCTCGAACTCGACTTGGTCATCAAGCGCATACGGCAGTTGCTGCCCAACTCGAGCGTGGCCGAACTGACGCAGCACTACCATTTGCAATACAACGCCGTGAGCGCGCGCTACATCTTGCGCAACGACAACAGCGGCCAGCAAGAGTCCCTGGGCTCGATCGATGAGGCAATCGAACATCTTTCGGAAGTGCACAGCCTGCCTGCGTTGGACAAGGCGCTCATCCCTCGCAACCGCCGCTATGAAGCAAATGTGCGTGCCAAGATCGATTTCGGCACCGTCCCTTTCACCATGCGCCTCCTGATGTTCTGGGTCAGCGATTGGCATCGTGAGAGCGACTGGTACGCTTGGACCTTTCAGCCATGATCCGCAAATACGGTTCGACTGTCTTAGGCTGCATCGGCGTCGCGCTGTGGATCGCGGCGCTGTTCATGCTCGCGTCGGCTGCGCAGAATACCGAGAAGTTCGATAAGTGGCTGCCGTGGATCCTGCTGGTCAACATCGCCGGCATGCTCACATTGTTCGTGCTGCTCGCCGGCAAGCTCGCGCGCCTGGTGCGCGATTACCGCAGACATGTGCCGGGTTCGCGCCTCAAAGGACGCACTGTGGCGATTTTCAGCGCGCTGGCGGTGGCGCCGATTCTCGTGGTCTATTACTTCTCGCTGCAGTTCTTGAGCCGCGGCATCGACAGTTGGTTCGAAAATGAAGTCAGCCAGGGGTTGAACGATACGCGTGAGCTTGCGCACGCCGCCCTCGATGTGCGGGTGCGCGAATTCCTGCAGCATACGGAAGTCGTGGCGCGTTCGCTGTCGGGGTTGTCCAATTACGAGTTGGCGGGATCTTTGGTGCGCCAGCGCCAGGCCAGCACGGCGATCGAATTCACCGTCGTCGGCCCTCAGGCGCGAATCATCGCCACCAGCTCCGACCGTCCGATGGATTCGCTGCCGGTGCCGGCGACCGGCGAGATGATGCTGCAACTGCGGCGCGGCCGCCCGTACGTGAGCCTGGATACCGATGCGGTGGGCGGCTACGTGATCCGAGCCGCGGCCCCGATCGAAGACAGCAGCACGGGGCAGCAGGTATTGGTCGCGCTGTATCCGGTGCCGCTGCAGCTGAGCCAGCTTGCGGATACGGTGCAGCGTTCGCTTTCCTCGTACGCCCATCTGGTGCAAATACGACAGCCTCTCAAGTCGACTTTCGTGTTGATCTTGAGTTTTGTGGTGCTGATGTCGTTGATCGCCGCCGTGTACGGCGCCTTCTTTGCCGCGCAGCGTCTGGTGCAGCCGGTGCAAGACCTGATCGCCGGCACCAGGGCCGTGGCGAAGGGCAACTACGACACCCGCTTGCCGCTGCCGGGACGCGATGAGCTGGGGTTTCTCGTCACCTCGTTCAATGACATGACCAAGCGCTTGGGTAGAGCCCGCGAAGAGACGCGGCGCAGTCAGCAAGCGGTGGAAGCCGAACGGGCGGGTCTCGCCGTCATTCTCGCGCGGCTGTCGACCGGCGTCGTATCGCTCGAGCCGGATCTGAAAGTGCGCACCGCCAACCAGGCGGCGAGCGCCATTTTGGGCGTCGATCTCGAAGCGGCCATCGGCAAGCCCTTCGACGAATCCATCAGCGATAACGTCTTGTTTACGCAATTCCTGGGTGCCATCAAGCAGCGCCTGCAACCGGAACAGCTGGATTGGCGCGAGCAAATCGAATTGCTGTCGGAGACAGGCAAGCACGTGCTGATGTGCGCCTGCACTGCGTTGCCTAACGATGCCGGCGGCGCGGCCGGTGTGGTGCTGGTGTTCGACGATATCACCACGCTCCTGCAGGCGCAGCGCGACGCCGCCTGGGGCGAAGTGGCGCGCCGGCTGGCGCACGAGATCAAGAATCCGCTGACGCCCATCCAGCTTTCCGCGGAGCGGATGAGGCGTAAGTTTCTCGGCAGCATGAACGCGCAAGACGCCCAGATCCTCGAGCGCGCGACCCATACCATCGTGGCGCAAGTGGATGCGATGAAGCAGATGGTCAATGCATTCAGCGAGTACGCGCGCGCGCCCGATATGCATTTTTCGCGCTTTGATTTGAATCAGCTGATCACCGAGGTCGTGGACCTTTACCGGGTCCAGGACAGCGGCGCGGAAATGAAATTGCAGCTCAATCCGCACTTGCCTCTCATTTCGGCCGACCGCATGCGCATTCGGCAGATTCTCAATAACCTGGTCACCAATTCGCTGGAGGCCCTCGAGGGCAAGGTCGGCGCCTGCATTGAGTTCGAAACCCAGGTCGCCGACGATGGTCAGAAACAAGGAGCATTGGTCGCGATCGTGGTCGCCGACAACGGCCCGGGCTTTCAGCGCGACTTGATCGGTACCGTCTTCGATCCATATGTCACCAGTAAACCGAAAGGCACGGGGTTGGGCCTGGCGATCGTCAAGAAAATAGTGGAAGAGCACGGGGGCCGCATTGAAGCGGATAATCAACGCTCGGGGGGCGCCCGGGTGCGAATTCTATTGCCGCTCGGCGACGGCGCGCGCTCCGCGGGCTTCGACAAGCCGCGCAAGGGCGAACACAGGAGAGAACGGGTATGACCGCTTCAAGAATATTGGTGGTGGACGACGAGGCGGACATCCGCGGGCTGCTCAAAGAGATTCTCTCGGAAGAAGGCTACGACGTGGAAATCGCGGCGGATGCCAGTCAAGCACGCTCTTCGCGGGCGGCGCAGGTCCCGGACTTGGTCCTGTTGGATATTTGGATGCCCGATACGGATGGCATCACTCTGCTGCGCGAATGGTCGGTCACCGACGGCTATGATTGCCCGGTGGTGATGATGTCGGGGCACGGTACCGTCGAGACCGCCGTCGAGGCCACGCGTCTGGGCGCTTTTGATTTCGTCGAGAAGCCGCTCTCCCTCACCAAGCTGCTGCGCACCGTGGAAAGGGCGCTTGACGCTGGAAGGCGCAAGCGACTGTCGGCGCGCACCCAAGGCTCGGCGCTGGCTGTGCCCATCGGCAAGGCCAAGATTACGCAAACGCTGCGCGAACAAGTGCAGCAGGCTGCCTCCAGTTCATCTCCGGTACTGCTGGTCGGCGAACTCGGATCGGGACGGGAGGCCTATGCGCGCTACCTGCACTCTTTGAGCGTGCGGGCGGCCAAGCCGTTTTTCACGGTGGTTGCGGCAAGCTTAGGCCAGGATCCCGCCGCCGCATTATTCGGCAGCGAGCGCGACGGTAAGGTAGAAGCGGGCGCGTTTGACCAGGCGAACGGCGGCTCGCTGTATGTGAGCGGACTCGAGGATTTGAACGCCAACGCGCAACGCGCTCTGGTAGGCGCGATCGAGCAGAATGGCTACACCCGTGTCGGCGGGCGGCAGCGCCTGCCGCTGAATGTGCGCTGGATCAGCTCCGCACAAGAAGGATTCGAGCTGCGCGCCTCCCCGGAGCCGTTTCGACGCGACCTGCTGGCGCATCTCAATGTGATTACGTTGCGCGTACCGCCGCTGCGCGACTACGCAGAAGACGTGCCCGATTTGTTGCGCTACTACGTCGATCGTCTGGTCGATGAACAGCATTTACCGTTGCGGCGTTTCAGCGTCGCCGCGCAAAACCGGCTGCGCAATTATCCCTGGCCCGGAAACGTCGGCGAGCTGAAGAACCTGGTTCAACGGGTGCTGATTTTAGGTTCCGGGGAAGAGATTCGGCTCGACGAGATCGAGCGCGAACTTGCCGTAAAGATGGCAGTCGATGAGCCGCTGGTGAAGCAAGACCTGCTCGCGCTGCCGCTTCGCGAGGCGCGCGAACAATTCGAGCGGGCTTACTTGCAGCAGCAGCTGCTGCTTTGCAACGGGAAAGTCGGTCAACTGGCGAAAAGGGTGGGTATGGAGCGAACACATCTGTACCGTAAGTTGCGGGCATTAGGCGTCGATTTTCGCCAATTAGGTGAGGACTAGCCCTTAACTGGTTCCGACGCACCTCTGATGTCTTGACAGAACTTCGCATCCCCTCCGCTGCCCTGGCATACTTCCTGCGCGATTCCACAATCGGGGATAAGAAATAATCAGGGGATAAGAAGATGGAAGCGACAATCGCGAGCGCCCCCGTCGTGCGCGCCGAAACCCGACATTTTTATGTGTGGATGGCGGGCGCCTTCCTGTTAGTCGCGTTTGGCGGCTTCACGCCGACCTACTGGGCGAAGGTCGCAACCGGCACTTTCCACGCTGAACCCATCATTCACATCCACGGCATTTTGTTGTTCACGTGGACGTGCTTCTTTTTTGTCCAGACGGCGCTGGTCGCCGCGGGCCGCACGCTCGATCACCGCGCCTGGGGCCTGGCGGGCATTTCCCTATTCAGCGTTATGATGTGTTCGATTTTGGTCGGCGAGGCAACCGTGCTGAAGCGCTTCGACGCGCTGGGCTTCGGCGATGCGGGGCGCCGTTTCGCGGCCGTGACGCTATGCGCATGGCCGCTCATGGCCGCCATATTTACGCTCGCCATCGTCAACATACGAAAGCCGCAGGTGCACAAGCGGCTGATGCTGCTGCTGATGGTCGGGATCATGACGCCGGCCATCGCCCGAGTCTTCATCACGTTGTTCGCGCCGCCCGGCTTGGCCGGGCCGCCGCCGCCCTTCGTCTCCATCCCCCCGGGGCTGGTAGCGGACCTGTTGCTGGTCGCTGCCATCGTTTACGACTGGCGTACGCGCGGACGTCCCCATCCGGTCTATATCTACGGAGGGCTGGTCCTGGTTGCGGAACAAGTGGGCGCTGTGGCGCTCTCTGGAACGGAGACGTGGATGCACATCGCGAAGGCCTTCCAGAGCCTCGCGGGTTAGTAGCCGCTACGCGGCTACTGGGCGACCCCCCCGGTTTGGATCTCGCGTCTAGTCGCCCACTCGGATCACCAGCACGTCGACATCTGCCTTGCGCAGAATTTGGCGCATGCGATTGAGATCGTCGAGCTTGGCAATGGGGCCGATGCGGATGCGATGCCATGTGTCGTTATCCACGGTGACCTTTTGCACATTGGATTCGATGCCTTGTAGCGCCAGCTTGGCACGCACGCGGTCGGCATCCGCGAAGTTTTTGTACGAGCCGGCCTGCAGTACGTAGGTGCCGCGGCGCGTCTCGGGGATTGATTTGGTATCCGGCCTGACGTCCTTGTCCTTTTCAGGCACCACTACCTCGAATTTCGGCAGCATTTCGTAGAAGGCGTAGGACTTCGATTCATCGACTGACGGATACCCGGCCTCGGGCGGCTCGCTGCCGCGAAATCTCTTTTTGACCACCTTCTCGGCACCGGCCGGCGGCGTATCCAGCCGATGATCTTTCAAATACACGACGCCGGCCACCGCCAGCCCCAAACCCAAACCGCAGGCGAGGCCGACCCAACCGGAAAAGGCGCCGGGCTTGCTGCGTTTGGTCTTGTAGTCGCGCGACATGATCTTAAATCACATGGTCTCGGGTGCGGAGACGCCCAACAACTTCAGGCCGTTTCGAATCACGGTTTGCGTCGCCAGCGCGAGATCAAGCCGCGCATCGCGGCCGCCTGAATCTTCGACGATGAATTGATGCGCGCTGTAATAAGTATGGAAATCATTGGCCAGATCGCGCAAGTAGTGCACCAGCGAATGCGGCGCCCGCTGGGCTGCGCACTGCCTGATCACTTCGGGGTAGGCACTGATGCGCTTGATCAATTGCTGCTCTTGCGGTTCGGTGAGCTTTCCCAAAGAGGCCAGACCGTGCTCGACATCATGGGTGAGCCCGCGCTCCTTGAGCTGGCGCAGGACGCTGGAGACTCGCGCGTGCGCGTACTGGATGTAGTACACCGGGTTCTCGTTGGAACGGGACTTCGCCAACTCCATATCGAAATCCAGGTGCTGATCGTTGCTGCGCATGACATAGAACAGCCGCGCCGCATCGTTCCCGACCTCCTTGCGCAGGTCCCGTAAAGTCACATAGTCGCCCGAGCGCTTCGACATCTTGGCCTTTTCGCCGCCGCGAAACAGCGAAACGATTTGCATGAGAAGCACTTCAAAGCGATCAGGCGGTCCGCCGAGGGCGGTCAACACCGCGCGCAGCCGGGTGATGTAGCCATGATGATCAGCACCCCAGATGTAGATCAAATGCTCGAAACCACGCTCGAGCTTGTTCATGACATAGGCGATGTCCGATGCGAAGTAAGTCTTGATGCCATTGTCGCGCACGATGACCCGATCCTTCTCATCACCGAAATCCGTGCTCTTGAACCACAGCGCGCCGTCTTTGAGATAGGCATGCCCCGATTTCCTCAAGGTCTCGATCGACCGGTCGACGGCGCCGCTGTCGCTTAAAGATCGCTCCGAAAACCAGCAATCGAAGGTCACGCCAAATTCGGCGAGATCCTCGCGAATGTCGCCGACAATGCCGTCGAGCGATGTCCTCAAGACACGTGCAAACGCCTCCTCTCCGATCAGTGCGCGTGCGCGCGTCATGAGCGCATCGATATAGACGTCTTTGTCGCCGCCCTGCGGCTCGTCGGGCGGCAAGTCCTTGAAAACTTCCGCGGCAGAATGCTTCAGGGCCTCGCCTTCGACGGCGAACAGCCGTTCACCGACCGCAACCAAGTATTCGCCGACGTACGCGTTGGACGGAAAAGTGAATTGCTCGCCGCAGCGCTCGAGATAACGCAGCCAGGCGCTGACCGCCAAAATATCCGTTTGACGCCCGGCATCGTTGATGTAGTACTCGCGTTGGACCGCGTAGCCGGCGGCTTCGAGTAGATTGCTGACCGAAGCGCCGAATGCCGCATGCCGGCCGTGGGCGACGTGCAGCGGCCCTGTGGGATTGGCTGAAACAAATTCCACCTGCACCCGGCGTCCGGCACCTAAAAGCGACCGGCCGTATGACTCTCGCTCCTTGAGAACTTTGCCGATCTCGGGGGTGTAGGCGTCGCCCTTCAAGAAAAAGTTGATGAATCCCGCGCCGGCAATTTCCACCTTGTCGATGGCGTCACTCGAGGGCAGAGCGGCCACGAGAGCCTGCGCGACCTTGCGCGGATTCTGCCGGGTGGCACGCCCTAAGCGCATGGCCAGATTGCTGGCGAAATCGCCATGTTGCGCATCGCGCGTATTTTCAACCTCGATGCGGACCTCGCGCGCCGCGGCCGGTACCAAGTCTTCCGGGAGCGCACCGAGTGCGCGCTTCAGCAATGCTTCGATCAGGGTCTTCAAAGGAGATCCGTAAGTGAAAAAGGCTGCGCAGTTTACCGCAAAGCGCTCAATCGACTTCCAGAGGATCCACGTCAATCGACCAGCGCAAACCCGGAGGTCCCGCAAGCGCATCCACTTGCGGCAGCCAACGGCCGAGAAAGCGCTGCAAAGAAGCCCTGGCAGCCGTCTCGATCAGCAGATGCGCTCGGAAGTGATCGGCCCGCCGCGCGATCAGGGCGGTCGCGGGCCCTAGGATTTTGACAGCGGGCTCCTCGAGCGCTTGACCCGACGCGGCGGCGGCGCGCAAGAACGAGTCCAATCCGTCCCTGTCCTTGGCTTCGGCGCGCAACAGCGCAAGGCGCGAATAGGGCGGCCATCCGGCCTCGCGGCGCTCTTGCAGCGCACTGGCGGCAAAGCTTTCGTAGCCTTCCGCGATGAGCCGTTGCAAGAGCGGATGCTCGGGAAATTGAGTTTGAATCATCACTTCTCCGGGCCGGGCCTCGCGCCCGGCCCGTCCCGCCACCTGCGTGATGGTTTGTGCGAGGCGCTCGGTCGCGCGGAAATCGCTGGCGAACAGTCCCTGATCGGCATCAAGGATGACGACCAGGGTGACTTCGGGAAAGTGGTGTCCTTTCGTGAGCATTTGGGTGCCCACCAAGATACGGGCGTCGCCGCTGTGCACCCGATCGAGCACCATCTGGATGGAGCCGCGGGCGGATGCCGTGTCCCGATCCAGGCGTGCCAAGGGCGCGTCCGGGAAAAGCCTCGTCAGGGTCTCTTCGACCCGTTCCGTACCCTGGCCCACCGCCAACAATGCCTGACCGCAGCTTAAGCAAATCGCCGGCACCGGTGCCTGTGCACCGCAGTGATGGCAACGCAGTCTGAGCGCGCGGCGGTGCAAGGTCATGCGCGCATCGCAGTGTGCGCAGGGAGCAACCCAGCCACAGGAGTTGCAGAACAAACTCGGCGCGTAGCCCCGCCGATTCAAAAACACGATGACCTGACCGCCGGCTTTCAGGTGTTGATCGATGGCTTGCACCACCGGGGTCGAGAGTCCCTGATCGGACGCATGTCTGCGCAGATCCACCAGCGACATTCGCGGCGGCTGTGCGGCGCCGGGCCGCTGCGGCAGCAGATGTTTCGCATAGCGTCCGGTGCCCGCATTTTCGAGGCTTTCCAGCGATGGCGTGGCGGAACCGAGAATGACCGGTACGCCGGCGCCGCGGGCCCGCATTACGCTAAGATCTCGCGCCGAATAGCGAAACCCTTCTTGCTGCTTGTACGACGCGTCGTGCTCCTCATCGACGACGATCAGCGCCAGCATTGGCAGCGAGGTGAACACCGCTGAGCGGGTGCCGATGACGATTCGCGCCTGCCCGCTGTGTGCCGCACGCCACGCATCGCGGCGTTCGCTGTCGGTGAGTCCGGAGTGCACGACGGCGACGCCCGCGCTGAAACGGCGGCGAAAGCGATCGACCAGCTGCGGCGTCAAGGCAATTTCCGGTACCAGCACCAACGCTTGGGCCTGCTGCGCAATCGCGGCCGCAATGATCTGTAAATACACCTCGGTCTTGCCGCTGCCGGTTACGCCGTACAGCAGGTGCACACTGAAGGTGGACAGGGTGGCGAGAATGGTATCGACGGCCTGTGTCTGTGCACCCGTGAGCGCGAGTTCACCGGGTAGAACCTGGACCGGAATCGACTCGCCGGACTCCTCCAACTGGCGGCCTATGACCCAGCCGCGCTCCGCCAACGCCTTGAGGTGCGTGGGCTTGAAGGATTCGCTGACCTGCGCGGCCGTGGCGGTCGGCCGTTGCGCCAACCACTCGAGCAGGGCGCGCTGCTTGGGTGCGCGCCGGGAGTCCGGGCGCGCCAGCTGCTCGCTTCCGGCTGCGGTGACACTCCAGTAGTCGGTGCTTCGAGCCGTCGGTTGACCGGCGCGCAAAGCGACCGGTAATGCGGCGGCATACACTTCGCCGATGGGATGGTGGTAGTACTCAGCCGCCCAGCGCAACAGTTCGAAGGTGACCGGATCGTAAACCGCTTTGTCATCCAAAAATTCCAGCGCGCTCTTGAGCTTACCTGCGGGTAGCGCGGATTCGGCTGCGACGCCAACCAAAATGCCGATCAGACGTTGACGGCCGAAGGGGACCAACACGCGCACGCCGAGCCGGGGCGGTTCTTGGGACTGAGTCGGCGGCGGCAAGTAATCGAACACTCGACGCAACGGAGTGTCGATCGCGACCTGCAAAATCATCGATTCTTTTGTGCACAAAATCTGTGGATAACTCTGTGGAGAAGCAGGGGTCATTTACCCTAAGTGCCCGTTCCGCGTCGGGTCCCTGTCAAATTGGTGGAAAAATGCTCTAAATCGAAATGATTCTTTTAAATTCAAAGGATTGCGACCCCCACTGGATGCCGCGCTAAAGGTTTGATCGAAAATATTGCAATGGGAGTCACATTCGATGTGCGTAAGTCGCTGATCTTGCGCCCTTCGCGACGTCAACCTTCCCCAGGGCCAAGCGTTTATACCTGGAACGGAGATGATACGCATGGCCCGCTTTGATACGCTCAATACAGCTTGGATGGTCTGGGATAATCCCGCTCCAGCACCTGAGGGAGCGGTTCTGGAGTACACGAGAGAGCTCGAGAAATTCCTGGCGGAGATCGAGCGCCGAGCGTTCCGCATGGCGCAGGTCGCGTTGCGTGACGCTGACGATGCGCTCGATGTGGTGCAAGACGCGATGCTCAAACTCACGCGCAGTTACGCGTCGCGCCCGAGCGCGGAATGGCGGCCGCTGTTTTATCGAATACTCGAGAACGGTATCCGGGATTTGCAGCGGCGCAGGACGGTGCGCAAGCGCGTGATGACATGGTTGCCCGGCCCAAAAGAGGATCCGGACCATGAGGCGCAGGATCCTTTGGAAAATGTCGCGGATGCGGCGCCGGCCATACCCGAGAGGTTGATGCAGGCACAGGCCATGCAGCAGCTCGAAGAATCATTGCGAGCGCTGCCGGCGCGGCAGCGCGAGGCTTTCATGTTGCGCAATTTTGAAGGAATGGACGTTGCCGAGACGGCGAGCGCCATGGCCTGCTCGGAAGGCAGTGTAAAGACGCATTATTCGCGCGCGGTGCACGCGCTGCGCGCGCGGCTGGGCGAGGTTTGGTGATGAGCGAACAAGACGACAATGCTTTCGAAATGCGCAGCCGGGCACTGTTTCAGGACAGCGTCGAGGGACTCGATTCGGCGCTGCGCTCGCGCCTCACTCGGGCCCGCAATGCGGCGCTCGAAGCGGCCGCCACCCGCCGGCCATGGCTGTTCGGCTGGAAGATGTGGACGCCCGCAGCCGGCGTGACCGCTGCGGCCGTTTTGGGGGTGGCGCTTATGGTCGGCTCGCCCTGGGGCCATCACTCCGCAATCCTCGCCGAGGCACAGTCGAATTTCGAAGACCTTGACCTTCTCGCCTCTACGGACGAAGGTTCGGCGGATGCCATGGAGATGTTGCAAGACGATATCGATTTTTATGATTTTGCGGATAAAGCCGCGAATCCGGGACCGGCTGCTTAGATTGATCTTCACTGGATCGAAGAGAAGCTGGCTGCTGCTCAGCGCTGTGTGTGCGGCCGCAAACGCTGCACCGCCGCCGGCGGCGCCCCCCGCTTCGCCGGTGGGTACAGCGTCGGCGCAATCGACGGTTGCGCCGGACGAAAGTTTCCTCGAGTTTCTGGGCTCGGATGATGTGGGTGATGCAGCTTGGTGGGAATTCTTGAAGAAGGCGCCGCCGCAAGGGAGTGTTCCTCCCGCACCGCCGCCGCAGGATGCAAAGAAATGATCAGGGCGTTGTTTGTCTGCGCATGTATTTTCGCTGCCGCCGCCGGTTACGCGCAGGCCCCTGTGCCCACGCCGCCCGCAGCCCTGCCGCCTGCGGCTGCCGCTCCCGCCCCCCGGGCTTGGAGTTCACTGTCACCCCAACAACAGCAGTTGCTGCAAAGCCATCAGGGGGAATGGAACAGCCTGGCCCCGGATCGGCAGCAGTCGCTCGCGAAAGGCAGCGAGCGTTGGCTATCGATGACGCCGCAGCAGCGGTCCGGCGCGCAACAACGTTTCTCCCAATGGCGTGCCATGCCCCCGGAGCAGCGGCAGTTGCTGCGGCAACGCTGGCAGCAGTACAAGGCACTGCCCCCCGAGCGGCAGCAGCAAGTACACGAGTCCTTCAACCGGTTCCGGCAAATGCCGCCGGAAAGGCGCAGCCAATTGCGCCAGCAATGGCGTCAAATGACGCCGGAGCAGCGTCATCACGCTGTCCAGTCGATGCGCGCTGCGCCGCCGCCGCCGCGGCACGCTCCGCGCTAGCCGGAGCGCTGCGGCTTCAGGGCGCCGTTCAGGGCTGGTAGCTGCGCGCCGCATGAGCGCGCACGTCCTCAGGATAAAACAGCACATCGCGAAAGTGTCCCTGGCTGAACATCAGGGCTTGATCGGTGAAATGGGGCGATGAGGGGTCGCCGCTTTCGCCGCCGCTCATGATGGCCTTGGCATGAATGGTCGGACCGAAGTCCACCGCCGCGACGAAACTGTTGCCCACAGAGCCGTAAATTTTCTTCGTCTTGCGCGGCTTCGATGAATCGAACGAGGCCAAGGCGCCCCATTGCGAGGGAGCAAAGCCCACGGCCAAGCTGGGTTTTGCATCGTCGGAAGGCTGCACGATGTCGTCCGTCAGCCGCTGGAAGCGATTGATCTCGCCCCAAGGTATTTGCCAGTGGCCGAAGTCGCGCTGCAATTTCTGAAGCGCAGCGCTTAAGGCATCGATGCGCTCGGCATTGGTAAGCTTGTCGACCAAGTAGTCATAAACCGGTGCGTCCGCATCGCGCGCTTCGGCGCCCTTGCGTTCGATCAATTCCTGGCCCCAGAAAATCGCCACGGCAGTAGCCGCGGACTCCGCGGAAGTGCGTCTGTTCCAGCTTCGCAACGCGTTGATTGCCTCGGCCAGGTCGGCGCGCTGCGGGTCGGCCGCGGGTAACGCATCGTAGCCGGCGAACAGCGGCGGGAGCAGTACGTCGAATGCGGTCAAATGCCCGTCATAGCCTGCGGCGATCAAACTGTCCAGAGTCACGTTACGGATACCGTGCAGCACTTCGAGGGCATGAATGCCGCGCGGAGTCTCGCCCTTGGTCCACATGTAGACCGGATATTTCTCGCGTTTCGGGCTCTGATCTCCCGCGGCGGAAAAGGGCCAGTTGTTGCTGTTGAAAAGCCATCCATTGCTGGGATTGAGCAAGGTGATGGTGTCCTCGATGGCGTGAGCACCCTGCCACTCGGTGGCCGGATTGCTGCCGTCGACGGGATGCGTGAAATCGAACGAAGTATCGCGCTTCGGTATGAAGTTCCCATGAAAATAAGCGATGGTGCCGTCCGCGTCCGCATACACCGTATTGTTGGAGGTGTCGGTGCGCATATCCTGGGTCTTGCGGAACGACGCATAGTCGTGGGTCTTGGTGCGCAGGTACGATTGGGAAAGCGCGGGAACGGGATCTTCCAGCAGTTTGACGGCGATCCACTTGCCGTTCTCGGCGCGGACAATGGGGCCATGGTGACTGTGGTACACCTTGAACGTCCGCTGTCCGAAGCCGCCGCCTTGTTTGAAAGGGACGGTGATCAGGCTGACTCGAAGCTTCCTGAGCTGGGTGCCATATTTGTAGTACAGCCCATCGGACTTTTTCACGAGATCTTCCGCGTATTCGTCGATGGCATCGCCGCCGTACGAGGTGTGCATCCAGCCGTTGTGTGAATTGAATCCCTGATAGACGAAAAACTGACCCCAGGTGACCGCCCCGTAAACGTTCAGACCTTGTTCGCTGACCACTTGCAGTTCTGAACGAAAATAATAAGAAGTGTGCGGATTGATCCAGAGCATCGCGTGACCGGACGCGCTGCGGCTCGGTGCGATGGCGAATCCATTCGAGCCGCCGGGATTCTCTTCCGGCACGGATGGCTGCGAGTTCCTCGCTGCGGGCGCTGCCGGCCCATAAAACTTCTCGAGCTTGGCCAAATCGACGCTTTCGACATCCCCGCCGATACTGCCTTCGGTGAAGGACAAGGCCATCCACGGCTCGAAGTGATGGATGACCTTGGGGGTCACACCGGTGTGTTTTGAGAGGTAGTAGTTCAGTCCATCCGACCAGGCAATCATCAGCGTCTTGAGCCAGGGCGGCGCGGTTCGATATTGCTGCTCCAGCCGATGGGCGTCGATGAACAATCGTTCGCGCAAATCGTTGTAGATGGCGGATTCACCTTCCGCCTGCGCCAACCAACCCAGACCATTGAGATAGTTGCGTTCGATCCGATTGAAATCGTCCTCGGCCTGCGCGTATATCATGCCGAATACGGCGTCTGCGTTGGATTTTCCGTAGACGTGTGCGATGCCCCAGTTGTCGCGGATGATCTGGACATGCCCGGCGTGCTGCCGCCATCGATCGTTTTCGCCGGGAGCCGGGCCGGCTGCGCCCACGGCGGCGGGGATGCACAACAGCGCAACGAACAATAATTTCATCTCTCTGAAACCTCCGGGGCGTAGCATCGCGCAATGCGCAGTTCTTTGCCCGTGCTTTCATTCCTTGTAATCGCTTTTTGCGGGCCCACGCGCGCCGCGACAACCTTCAGCGTGCCGAGTTCGGGATTGCCCAATCCCATGGTGCTCATCGCATACGGCGATACGCGCTTCACTGACCTACGCGAAACGGCGGCAACCTCGCCTGCCGTGCGTCAGGCATTGGTCGCCAAGATCGCGGAGGAAAATCCGGCGGCGCTGTTCATCAATGGGGATCTGCCGTGGCACGGTCTGGCCGAGGACTACGAGGTATACCGTACCGAGACCCGCTCCTGGCGCGACGCACATCTGCGCGTCTATCCGGCGCTGGGCAACCACGAATTCTCCGGGTGCTCCGAATCGGGTTGTCTCGATCGTTGGTGGGATGCCTTTCCGCAATTGCGTGGCCGCCGCTGGTACTCGGTGGCCATCGGCGCCAAGGTGGTCGGCATTGCACTGGACAGCGACGCGCCGCTGGAGGCGGGAAGCGAACAGCGAACCTGGCTCGAGAAGCAAGTGGCGTCGCTCGACCCTAAGGTTCGCGTGGTTTTGATCGTCATGCATCATCCCCCCGTGGCGGATGTGCAAACGGCTAACCTGGTGGACCACAATCCGCGTTCCAACGAACAATCGCTGGCCGCGTATATCCAGAAGGCGGCGGCCCATTCGACGGCGCGTTTCGTGGTCAGCGCGGGGCACATTCATAACTACGAGCGGTTCGCGCAGGACGGCGTGACGTACTTGGTGTCGGGCGGCGGCGGTGCAAAGCCCCATGCGGTGGATCGCTTGGCGGGAGATCTCTTTCAAGATACCTATTTTCCGAACTATCACTACGTGCGCTTCGAACTGCACGCCGATACCTTGATCTGCGAGATGATCCGGTTGGAGGACTATGCCGCTGCGAACCCTGCGCAGTGGAAAACCAGGGATCGTTTCGAGATCAGCCTGCGGCCTTGACCGCTTGGATCAATTGGCTCACCGCCGCTTGTGCATCGCCATACAGCATGCGGGTTTGATCCAGCACGAACAACGCATTGTCGATGCCTGAGAATCCTTGGCCCTGGCCGCGCTTGATCACGATGACATTTTTCGCCTTGTCGGCATTCAAGATCGGCATGCCGTAAATCGGACTATTCTTATTGGTGCGGGCATCCGGATTCACCACGTCGTTGGCGCCGATGATGAGTGCCACATCGGCGGTTTCGAATTCTGCGTTGATTTCATCCAGATCCGAAATGAGATCGTAGGGCACTCCCGCTTCGGCCAGCAGCACATTCATGTGACCCGGCATGCGGCCGGCAACCGGGTGGATGGCAAAACGCACCTTCACGCCATGATCGATCAGCAATTGCGCGAGTTCCCACACCTTGTGCTGTGCCTGCGCCACCGCCAAACCATATCCGGGCACAATGATGATTTTTTGCGAGTACGCCATCATGACGCCGGCGTCGGAGGCTTCGATGGCCTTCTGCGTGCCGGTCACCGCGCCGCCGCTTAAGCTAGAGGTTTCGCCGAAATTAGAGAACAGCACATTGCCCAGAGAACGGTTCATGGCCTTCGCCATCAACTGGGTGAGCAGCGTGCCCGCCGAGCCGACTACGGTGCCGGCGATGATCATCGCCGCGTTGTCGAGCACGAAGCCTTCGAATCCCACCGCCAGTCCGGTGAGAGCGTTGTACAAGGAGATGACCACCGGCATGTCGGCGCCGCCGATGGGCAGCGTCATCGCAACGCCTAGAACCAGTGCGGACGCGAAGAACAAGGTCACCATGGGAAGCCCTGAGTCGGCTCCGGTACCGCTCACCACCATGAAGCCAAAGCCGACGGCGATGAGCAATATCGCCAAATTGAGAAACTTTTGGCCGCCGAAGCGCACCGACTTGGTGATGAGGCCCTGCAGTTTGGCGAAGGCGATCAAGCTGCCGCTGAACGACACAGCGCCGATAAAGCCGCCGATGGCGGCCATGATCAGATGCACCAGGTTGTGTTCGTTGCCGCTGTACAGTTCCACCGCCGCGATTGCCGCGGCGGCGCCGCCGCCCATGCCGTTGTACAACGCGATCATTTGCGGCATGTCGGTCATCGCAACGCGTTTGCCGCTGACCCACGCCACAATGCTGCCGATGGCAATGGCGGCAATCACCAGCATCAGATTGAGCGATGAGGCACCCATGAATGCCAGCGTCACGACTGTCGCCAGCACCATGCCGACGCCCGCCCAGCGAACACCGCTGACGGCGGTCACGGGTGAACTCATGCGCTTCAGGCCGAGAATGAACAGCGCAGCCGCCGCCAGGTAGGAGAGCTGCGTCACGGTTTGAATCGTCGAAGCGGGCATCCCTTAAGATCCTTTCTTTTTGCCGGCCAACACAAACATTTTCAGCATGCGTTCCGTGACGACGTAGCCGCCGACCGCGTTTCCGGCAGCCAGCACCACGCCGACAAAGCCGATGACTCGCACCAAGGTGGTGTCAGCCGTGGCCAGCGCCACCATTGCGCCGACCAATACGATGCCGTGAACGAAATTCGATCCGGACATGAGCGGCGTATGCAGAATGACCGGCACACGCGATATGACCTCGTAGCCCGTGAACGCGGCCAACATGAAGATATAGAGTGCAATGACGCCGTCGATCATGTCTTGGGACCCTCCAGGGCGTTGCGCGTCGCTTCGTGTTTGATTTGCCCATCGTGAGTGAGCACTGCGCCGGCAAATACTTCGTCGTTCCAATCGATGGCGAGTTCGCCCTTGGGCAGCGCCGGCTTCAAAAAGTTGAACAGATTGCGCGAGTACATTTCGCTGGCGTGATACGGCAGGGAGGCGGGCAGATTGAGGGGACCGACGATCTTGACGCTGCCGTGAAGTACGGTCTCGCCGGCCTTGGTCAGTTCACAGTTGCCGCCTTGCTCGGCTGCGATGTCGACGATGACCGAGCCGGCTTTCATGCGCTCGACTGCCGCCTTGAGAATGATCCGCGGCGCCGCCCGTCCGGGAACCGAGGCGGTGCTGATGACCGCGTCGCTGGCGGCAATCCGGGCGTCCAGCACCTCTTGCTGTTTGGCCTTTTCCTCAGGCGTGAGCTCGCGAGCATAGCCGCCGGCGCCTTCCGCAGAGACGCCTGTCTCGATGAACTTCGCACCCAGAGATTTTATCTGGTCCTTTGTCGCGCTACGGACGTCATACGCTTCGACCACGGCTCCTAAGCGTTTAGCCGTTGCTATAGCCTGAAGCCCGGCGACGCCGGCGCCAATCACCAACACCGAGGCCGGTCGGATGGTGCCGGCGGCGGTGGTGAGCATGGGCAGGAACCGCTCCAGCGTATTCGCCGCGATCAACGCGGCCTTGTAGCCGGCGACGGAGGCCTGGGAAGACAGCGCATCCATTGACTGAGCCCGCGAAATACGCGGCACCAATTCCATTGCGAAGCTGGTGATGCCGCGTTCTTTCAGGGCTCTGACCAGATCGGGGCGCGCGTACGCCTGCATGAATCCGATGACGACCGCGCCTTTCTTGATTGCGCCGATTTCGGCCAAAGAGGGCGGTTGCACCTTCAATATGACTTCAGCCGAGCTCAAGATCGTGGCGGCGTCGCTGAATTCCACGTCCGCGTACAGGGCGTCCGGGAAGTGAGCTGCAGCCCCGGCGCCGCGTTCAATCAGTACGCGAACACCGATTGCTTTCAATTTCGCGGCTATTTCAGGAACGAGAGCAACGCGGGTTTCTTTGGCAGCGGTCTCCGAGAGGACACCGACAACGACGGACATGCAAAACTCTCCCAAGCCTTAAGTTACGTGCCAAGCGTTGAATTATGGCATAAGAGTCGACTATCTTAAGTGGTGTTATGGCCGTGAGCGCGAAGGACAGATATCAATTGCTGGATTGGCGGGACGACCTTGCGGTGGTTTCGCATGCCTATCCTTTGTCCCAGCAAATACTGCGTACCGACGTTTCGGGTATGCCGCTGGAGTGGGTTGATTACCGCGAAGCCGCGCGGCTGTACCACACCGAACAGGTGGCCTACACGTGCGGGACGCTTCTGTACCGGCTCTACGGGGGAACCTGCGCCAGGACCGGCCTGCGGACCATCGTCGATGTGAATTCGATCATTGCGACGCTCGGCGTTACCGGCAATCCGGGGAACTTGCGCGGCGCAGCGTATACGCCGCCGCTCAACAACCAGACGCTGTTCCGCAGGGATGCCTACCTGTGTTTGTATTGCGGCGCGCGGTTTACCTACAGCCTCCTGTCGCGCGACCATGTGACGCCGTTCAGCCGCGGCGGGAAGGACATGTGGAGCAACGTGGTCTCGGCCTGCCGCCGCTGCAACAATGCCAAGGCGTCGCGAACGCCGGAGCAGGCCGGCATGCAGCTGCTGGCGGTACCGTTCACACCCACATACGCGGAATACATTTTCTTGAAGGGCAGGCGCGTGCTCGCTGACCAGATGGAGTATCTGGTCGCGCATTTCCCGCGTTCCAGTCCGCTGCACGAGCGCATGCAACGCTGGCCGATGTGAGCGCAATCACGGGGATTCCCGTTCCGCGGGCCGGCGTGGTGTACTACATCGACGCCAGTTATTTCATTTTTCGGGCGTATCATTCGATGCCACCGGACATGGTTGACGCGGACGGCAACGCCACGCATGCCTTGTATGGATTCGCGCGCTTTTTGTCGGATCTTCTCGAGCAGGTGCGCCCAGAACGCATCGGCGTCGCCTTCGATCTAAGCCTGCGTAGCGTGACCTCATTCCGCAACGGCATCTATCCCAGGTACAAGGCGAATCGCGAAGCGCCGCCGGCTGATTTGGAGCGCCAATTTGCCTTATGCCGGGAGTTTTGCCGGCACATGGGCCTCGCCGAGTTCGCGAGCGCCGAATACGAAGCCGACGACATCATCGGAACCTTGGCCGCGCGGTCGCGTGCCGCCGGCCTTCGCAATGTGCTGGTGACCCGCGACAAGGATCTGTCGCAATTGATTCGGGACGGCGATGTATTCTGGGATTACAGCGGCAACACCCGCTATCACTATCATGACATCGGCCCGCGCTTTGGCGTGATGCCCGAACTCATCGCGGATTTTCTGGCGCTGACGGGCGATAGCGTGGACAACATTCCGGGTGTTCCCGGAGTCGGAAAGAAGACAGCCGCCGAATTGTTTGCCGTATTCGGTTCCCTCGATGATCTGTATGCAAATCTTCACCTTATTCCACTGTTGAAGCTGCGCGGCGCAGCCGCGGTCGCTGCTAAACTGCTTGCTCACAAGGAAGCCGCATATCTTGCCCGACGCTTGACCGGAATAGTTTGCGACATGCCGATCGAGGCGACGCTGGATGACTTGAAGCGACGGCCGCAGGATCGCAGCAGACTCGATTCGTTTTTTGACGCCCAGGGATTCGGGAATATATTGAGACAGCAGGCGCGTCGCATCGCTGCTGCCGCATGAGACGAGGAAAGACTATGGTGCAGAAGGATATTCAATCGGTCCTGCAAGAGGACCGCGTATTTCCGCCGCCCGCGGCGTTTGCCAAGCAGGCGACACTCAAGGCCGCCGAACTGCAGCGCATGCATGCAAAGGCTGCCGATGACTATGTCGGATTCTGGGCGGATCTGGCCGCGGCAGAGATAGAGTGGCACCGGCCCTTCACCGTGCCACTCGATGACTCGCGCGCACCCAATTACCGATGGTTTACCGACGGCCAACTGAACGTATCGCACAATTGTTTGGATGTGCATTTGGCAACCCGCGCGGACAAGGTTGCTATCATTTTCGAAGGCGAGCCCGGGGACATACGCAAGCTGACTTACGCACAGCTGCACCAAGAGGTGTGCCAGTTCGGCAATGTCCTCAAAGCTCAAGGCATCGGTCGCGGCGACCGCGTGATCATCTACATGCCGTTGATTCCCGAAGCGGTGGTGGCCATGCAGGCATGTGCGCGCATCGGTGCCGTGCACTCGGTGGTCTTCGGCGGCTTCTCCGCCAACGCCGTCAAAGATCGAATCGAAGACGCCGGGGCGAAGCTCGTGATCACGGCCGATGCCGGGTGGCGCGGCGGCCACCCCGTCGAACTCAAAGCCGCAGTGGACAAGGCGTTGGCCGAGGGCTGCGAATCGGTACAAAAAGTGATCGTCTATCGGCGTACCGGCACCACCTGCGACATGCGCTCGGGACGCGATGTGTGGTGGCACGACGCGATATCGGGACAGCGAGTCACTTGCGAGCCTGAATGGCTGGATGCGGAACATCCCTTGTTTCTGCTCTATACCTCCGGCTCGACGGGAAAGCCCAAGGGCATTCAGCATTCGAGTGCCGGTTACCTGCTCAATGCGAAATTGACCACCAGATGGGCCTTCGACCTCAAGGACAAGGACGTGTACTGGTGCACCGCCGATGTCGGCTGGGTTACCGGGCACACCTATGTCGTCTACGGGCCGCTGGCGGCGGGTGCCACCCTCTTCATGTACGAGGGAGCACCGACGTTCCCCGACGGCGGCCGCTTTTGGAAAATGTGCCAGGCGCACGGGGTCAGTATTTTCTATACCGCACCCACCGCGATTCGCGCGCTCATGAAATTGGGCGATGCAGTGCCCGCCAAGTACGATTTACGCAAGCTGCGGGTGCTGGGCACGGTCGGCGAACCCATCAACCCCGAAGCGTGGATGTGGTACCACCGTATCATCGGTGGCGAGCGCTGCCCCATTGTGGATACCTGGTGGCAGACCGAGACCGGCGCCGCCATGATGGCACCGGTTCCCGGTGTGACAGCCACCAAACCGGGATCTTGCACCCGGCCGCTTCCCGGAATATTCGCGGACATCGTCGACGAGGAGGGCCGGCCCGTGAGGACTCCGAACGCCGGCGGCTATCTCGTGATCAAGCGCCCCTGGCCCTCCATGCTGCGCACCATTTGGGGCGACAACGAACGCTACATCAGGACGTACTGGCAAAAATTCAACAATCACTACTACGTGGCCGGGGATTCGGCGCGCCGGGATGCGGACGGCTACTACTGGATCATGGGACGCATCGACGATGTGCTGAATATTGCAGGTCATCGCCTGGGCACCATGGAAATCGAGTCGGCTCTGGTCGCGCATCCCAAGGTTGCGGAAGCCGCCGTCGTTGCTAAGCCGCACGAGATCAAAGGTGAATCGGCATTTGCCTATGTGGTGCTCAATGTGCCGCGGCCTGAGGGCGCCGCCGCGAAGTCGCTGATCGATGAGCTGCGTGGGTGGGTCGGCGATCAGCTCAGCCCCATCGCCAAGCCGGATGAGATTCGACTGACCGACAATTTGCCGAAAACACGTTCCGGCAAAATCATGCGCCGACTGCTCCGCGCCATAGCGCGCGGCGAGGAGATCACCCAGGATGTGTCGACCTTGGAAAATCCAGCAATAATCGAACAATTGCGCGGCGCGGCACCGGCCCCGGCGGCAAACCGGTCGGCCACGCCCAAGAAGGGACCCAAAGCACCCGTGAAGAGAACAAAGCCGGCGAAGCGCAAGGCGGCGCCTGCAAAGCGCAAAGCACCCGTCAAACGCAAGGCGCCCACGAAGCGCAAGGTGGTCGCGAAATCTGTCAAGAAACGGGCTAAAGCAAAATCACCGAAGTCCAAGGCACGACGCAAAAAATAGGCCTACTCGCGATTTGAGCCCGAGAGCACGGTGACGACTCGTCTCTCGCCGCCTTTGATGTAGACGTCTTCGCGATAGACGACGGTGTCGCCAAACCGCACTTCGACCTTGTGCGTACCCTCGACCGAACTCACCGTTTGCGGCCTATTGAATTCAGCTTCCTGCCCTTTTTGCACATCATCGATGAACACGATTGAACCGGCAGGAGCACCGGTCACGATGAACACCGGGGGTTCCGGGGCAGGGGGAGTTCTCGAATGAAACCAGCTGCATCCGGACAGCATCGCCAACGCTAGAATGATGAAGGTCTTCAAACGTCACTCCTAGGATTTGTCAAAACTAGGGTACCAGGGTTCCGGTGGAATATGATCCCATGAGTGCATCCGAGCGGATCGACTGGGAGTCGTAGGGGCGGCACCAATCGCCGCGCAGTTGGAGGTCTCATGAAACATCTCGCTTCGCTATCTTTGATCTGCGGCATGGCGTTGTCGCCCGCGGCGGGCGCGGGACTGCCCAACGCGGAGCGCGAGATTCGGCATCTGGAAGAGCTGTTGAATGATGCATTGAGCACAGTCGACACCAAAACGATTGACAGACTTTGGGCCGAGGATTTTGTGTTCGTCGCACCCTCCGGTCGAATCGCCAACAAAGCGCAGCGCATGGCGGGTCTCAAGCCGGCGGACTCGTCCGCCCCGCCGCTCATCAGCACACTTGATGATGTGCAGGTTCGCCGCTATGGCACGACCGCCGTTGCCATCGTGAAGACCACTTGGCGAGGCAGCATGGATGCCAAATCCTTCGTCGCTCCCTACGTGGCGACACATGTGTGGGTTCGTTCCGGCGCGAGTTGGCGGCTTGCTTCCGCGCATGTTTCCCAGGTCGAGGTCAAGCAAGGCAAAGAAGAGGTGAAATGATGCGTGTTCTGATCGGTTTGTTCCTCGTCGCGTTCGGCGTGCTCACGTATGCAGGAACCCCTGATGCTCTGGAAGAGAGAAAGATCCAATACCTGATCGCCGTCGTCGAAAATTTGCATGACGCACATTTCGTCCGCAACGAGGTTGCGTACGAGGCAAAAGCGGCCGCGGATCACCTGCGATTGAAACGCCGGTATGCGGGGTCCAAAGTCGCGACGGCTGATGACTTCATCCGATTGTGTGCATCGGTCTCGTCGATGTCGGGAACTCCGTACCAGATTCGATTTTCCGACGGGCGCGTGGTTTCGTCGGAAGCCTTCCTGCGAGAACGGCTTGCTGAATTCGTGCCATGAAAAGGCGCAGCTCGCAAAAATCGGCGCCGCAGCCCGGCAGTTGAGGCGCGTCAGTTCGCGCCGGCCTTTCTCTGGTGCGCGGCAATACCTTTCTTCACGAGCTTGGCCGCGCGATTTGGGCCGTGGGCTCGAGACACGGCTACGGGACTTCGCGGCGCCCGACCCAGTACGTGGCCCCTTCCGCGCCGTAACGCTCGGAGTGAGGGGTGCCGGGTTTGAGCTCAAAGGTACCGCCGGTCGGAATATGCTCGGTGCGCTCACCGATGGTGAGCCACATTTCACCACGCACAACGAGGGCTTTGGCGGCGAAGGAATGGACGTGGGTGGCCACCACGGTGAGCGGGGGCCAAACGCGCGAGAGGACCTGATCGAAGCCTTGCGCTTTTAGGTCGGCTTCAAACTGTTGAAAATCATGATCCATAACTGCCTTCCAAAATGTCTTGCCGGAGAAGGCATTCTACAATCTAAAGATGCAGAGCTGTCCAGGCGATCGAAGCTGGCCTCCCAATGCTGGTGATTGTCAAGACTTGCAGCCGGGTGGTGGTGTACGGCCGGATAGCCTGATAATCGGCATCTTATTCCGCAGCATCGGGGAATGGGAATCGCGATGAACCTCAATCAAGTGACCTTGCCGGCGACCAATGTCGAGCGATCTGCCGAGTTCTATCGCAGGCTCGGGTTTACTCAGATCGTCAGTGCGCTGCCGCGCTACGCGAGATTCGAATGCCAAGACGGCGCGACATTTTCTCTGCATGCCTTTGACACGGTGATTGCCTCGCAAACCGTCGTCTACTTCGAGTGCGATGATCTGGATGCAACGTACAAACGACTGCTTGCCGAAGGCATTGAGTTCAATCAGGCGCCCAAGGACCAAATTTGGCTTTGGCGGGAAGCCTACTTGCAAGATCCGGACGGCAATATTCTCTGTCTTTATCACGCGGGAGGTACGCGCCGGTTCCCGCCTTGGCGCCTCTCAGACGATTCACCCCGTGTTTAACCTTAGACTAAGGCGTAGCCAGCGCGCGCAGGCTTGCGTTGCGGTAATCTGCTCCGATGGCGCAAGAATCCAGGGGGTTAGGGCGGGGTTTGGGCGCGCTCTTGGGCGCGGAACCGCGCGCGAGCGCGAGCCGGGGCGGCGGCACCCTGCCTCTTTCGCTGATGCAGTCGGGCTCGCTTCAGCCGCGCCGGGAGATTCATCGAGAACCTCTCGAGGAACTCGCGGCCTCCATCAAGGCGAAGGGCGTGATTCAGCCGATCGTGGTGCGCCCGCTGCCGGCGGGATCGTCTGGGCCTGCCCGATATGAAATTGTCGCCGGTGAGCGGCGCTGGCAAGCCGCGAAGCTCGCGGGCCTTTCAGACATCCCGGTCATTGTGCGTGAGCTATCCGACAAGGAAGCCGCCGCAGTCGCGCTCATTGAGAACATTCAACGCGAGGAATTGACCGCGGCCGAGGAGGCGAGGTCGCTCAAGCGGCTGACTCAGGAGTTTTCACTCACTCACCAGGAGGTGGCTGATTCCGTCGGGCGGTCGCGCGCCGCGGTCAGTAATCTCATTCGGTTGCTCGATTTGCCCGAGTCGGTGGTCGCGTTGATCGATGCAAAAGCACTCGGCATGGGGCACGCGAGGGCATTGTTGGGCCTTCGCGATGATGCCGAGCGGGAGCGACTGGCAAAATGGGTTGCCGAGCGCGGATTGTCGGTGCGGGAGGCTGAAGGCCTGGTGCGCAAATCCCTCGAAGGCGGCGGGAGCGAGATTGCTGCGCCGAAGCGGGCATCGTCATCGCTGGTGAGCGTGATGCGTACGTCGAGCGTGCACGTACAGCTGCATCAGCGAACGTCGGGTGCCGGGAAGATCATCGTTGAATTTGCGAATCCCCAAGCGCGCGATGAGTTGTTGGATCTCATCAAGTCATTCGAGGAATAGCCCCGCGTGCGAAAAAGCCAACTTATACCCCAAGCTCGGCTAGAATATATCGGCCGGATTGGGCGCCTTGCGGCGTAGACGCCTCGCGTGCCACCACGCAGCGACACGGCACTCCATGCAGACGGGCTTCATTAGGGCAATCGCGGCCATTGCGGCCGCATTCTTCAGTGTGATCAGACAATATGCTTTCCACATCCAACGTCGCCGTTCAATTCGGCGCCAAGCCGCTCTTCGAGCAGGTGACGGTCAAATTCTCCGACGGCAATCGCTATGGCCTGATCGGCGCGAACGGTTCGGGCAAATCCACGCTCATGAAGGTGCTGGGCGGCGATCTTGAGGCAAGCGCCGGCGACGTGATGCTGCAAATGGGTATGCGGCTCGGCAAGCTGAACCAGAATCAATTCGGCTATGAAGATGAGCGGGTACTCGACGTTGTGATGCGCGGCCACACGGAGCTGTGGGCGGCGATGCAGGAACGCGATCGAATCTACGCCGATCCCAAGGCTACCGACGAGGATTACATGAAGGCGGCGGAACTCGAGGGCGTGTTCGCCGAATATGGCGGCTACGATGCGGAAGCCCGGGCAGCCAGCATCCTCACCGACGCCGGCATCCATGAATCGCGCCACAACGGGCCCATGCGCGAGGTGCCCCCCGGACTGAAACTGCGCGTGCTGCTGGCGCAGGCATTGTTCTCCAAGCCCGATGTGCTTCTGCTGGATGAGCCGACCAACAACCTGGATATCAACTCGATCCGCTGGCTCGAGGGTGCGCTCAACAACTACGACGCCACCATGGTCATCATCAGCCATGATCGGCACTTCTTGAACCAAGTTTGCACGCACATAGCGGACTTGGACTTTCAGCAGCTCAAGATCTATCCCGGCAATTACGACGATTTCATGCTGGCCTCGGTTCAGGCACGCGCACGCGTGGAAGCTGCCAATGCGAAGGCCAAGGACCGCATATCAGACCTGCAAGAGTTCGTGCGCCGTTTTTCGGCGAATGCGTCCAAGGCGCGTCAAGCCACCTCTCGCAAGAAGCAGCTCGAGAAAATCAAGATAGAAGAGATCAGGCCCTCGTCGCGGCAAAATCCCTACATCCGGTTCGAGCAAGGCAAGAAGCTGTACCGCTCCGCGGTATCGGTGGAGCACTTGAGTTTCAGCTACCCAGGGTCCGATGAAAAAGTGCTCGACGACCTGACCTTCACCATCGAGGGCGGTGAGCGCATCGCCATCATCGGGCCGAACGGTGTCGGCAAGACAACCCTGATGCGCTGTCTCGCGGGTGAATTGCGACCCACCGGCGGCCGCATCGTCTGGGTCGAAAATGCCCAACCCGGCTATATGCCGCAGGATCCACAGGCGGAGTTCGAGGATAAAATCGACTTGTTCGCCTGGATGTCTCAATACACGGGCAAGGCGGATGACGATCAGATCGTGCGCGCGACCTTGGGCCGCCTGCTGTTCTCCGGCGAGGAGACCAAAAAGTCGGTGAAGGTCTTATCCGGCGGTGAAAAAGGCCGCATGATCTATGGAAAGCTGATCCTGACGAAACCCAATGTGCTTCTCATGGACGAGCCCACCAACCATATGGATATGGAAACCATCGAGTCCCTGCAAATCGGGCTCGAGCACTATGCCGGTACACTCATATTCGTATCACACGATCGCGAGTTCGTCGGCGGCCTCGCTACCCGCATCATTGAATTGCGCCCCGGTGCAAAAATAGTTGATTTCAGGGGTACGTACGATGAGTATTTGAAGGCGCAGGGGTTGGAAGCATAGCGCTCGGGTCCATCTGCTGGCAGTATTCGTCGGATGCAACTGGTCGCTGACCGTCTCCAAAAGAAATTCGGCGCGATCACAGCCGTCGCGGAAGTTTCGTTCGCCGCGACTGCGGGCCAAGTGCTGGGGCTGCTCGGCCCCAATGGCGCAGGCAAGTCGACCACCATCAGCATGCTTGCGGGCCTGACGAAGCCGGACTCAGGTTCAGTGCAAATCGACGGCCTCACTCTCGGAACGGGCGCCGACCCGGGCAAGCGCCGATTGGGGCTGGTGACTCAGGAAATTGCTCTTCTCGAAGATTTGCCGGCGCGCATGAATCTGGAATTCTTTGGCGGCCTGTACGGTCTTGCGGGCCGTGCGCTGGCGGCAAGGATAGCGGCGGTGCTGGAATTGACGAGTCTGTCGGACCGCGCCCGCGATCCCCCGCGCGAATTCAGCGGCGGAATGCGCCGACGATTGAACATTGCCTGCGCATTGCTTCATGAGCCGCAGATCTTGCTGCTCGATGAACCCACGGTGGGTGTCGATCCGCAAAGCCGCAATGCCATTTTCGAAACCATCGAGGTGTTGGCCGGCGAAGGCCGAACACTGGTCTATACGACGCATTACATGGAAGAGGTCGAGCGGCTGTGCGATCGCATCGTGATCATCGATCACGGCAAAGTTCTCGCCGACGACACGCTTGGCGCCCTGCTGGCGAGCGCACCGGTCGCGAACAAGCTCACCTTGATCTATGACCTGCCGCCGGACGGCGCGGCGCTCGACGAGATTACGCGCCTGCCGGGCGTCACCAAGGTCGATCTGACCGGAACTGAGCTGTCGGTGTCCGCCACGGATCTGGGAACCGCGGCGCCGCGCGTGCTCGAACGGCTCGCGGCGCGGGGTTTCAGCTGCCAGGAACTGACCAGCCGGCGGGCCAATCTCGAGGATGTATTCCTCGCGCTTACCGGCCGCACGCTGCGCGACACATGAACCCCACATTCACAGCATTCCGGGCTTTGGTGCGCAAGGACATCGCGACATTTCTTCGCGACCGCCGCGCGCTGGTCGTCAGCATCCTGACGCCGATCGTGGTCGCGGCCTTCTTCGGATTTCTATTCGGCGGCACCGGCGCGGGCGGCAGCACCATTTCGCGAATGTCGGTAGGCATTACCGACCTTGATGACAGCGCCCTGACCAGGGCGGTGTCGGACAGTCTGAAGCAAGATGCATCGCTGGAAACCCAAGTGCTGCCTGGGCAGGAAGCGCAACATCTGGTTCGCAGCGGCAAGCTGCGCGCTGCGATCGTGTTTCCGGCGGGCTTCGAGGCCGGGGCGACCGGGGCTTTGGTCGGCGCCGGGCATATGCCGGACGTCAAGCTTCTCTATGATCCGTCCCAATCCATGGTCCGGCCGGTCGTCGCCGGCTTGCTCACGCAACATGTCATGCAGCGGATATCCCGGCCCAACTTTATCGGCACCGCTGCCCCGGTGCCATTCAGTCTCGATAGCATCGCCGTCACCACGGGTCCGCGTTATAACGGCTATGCGCATTCGTTCGCAGGCATGAGTATTCAGTTCATTCTTTTCATGGGCATCGATGCCGGCGTGACGCTGCTTTTGATGCGCCAGGAAGGCATGTGGCGCAGGCTGCGCGCCGCGCCCTTGTCTCGCGGAGTACTGCTCGGCAGCCGGGTAGCCGCCACCACGTTGATATCGATGCTGATCCTCACCGTCGTTTACCTGGTCGCAGGTCTGGTATTTGGCGTGCGCATCGCGGGCAGCGTGCCGGGCTTCGTCATGGTCGCGATTGCATTCTCTCTGCTCGCGGCGACAGCCGGACTCATGATCTCCGCGCTCGGGCGCTCGGTGGGTGCGACACGCGGAGTGGCCATGTTCTCCGTGCTCGTTCTTGTCATGCTGGGCGGCGCATGGGTGCCTTCGTTCTTGTTTCCGGAATGGCTGCAACATGTGACAGAGTTCGTGCCGACTCGCTGGGCTGTCGATGGACTCGATGCCATGACCTGGCGCGGCCTGCCTTTGCAATCCGCGGTGGCGCCCACGGCGATCCTGGTGGGTTGGTCCGCGTTGTTCGCATTGATCGCCGTCTGGCGGTTCAACTGGGAAGATGATTGACGGGACCCGGTGCCGATGCAGTAGATTGGATCCGGCGATAACCATAAAGAAGGTGAGACGGTGTCGATAAAGCTGTGTGTTTCGAGTGTCTGTTTTCTCTTGAGTGCGTCTTTGCCGGCCGCAGTGGTGACGCCCAAGGGCACATTTCCTGGCGAGCCCATTACGATCAATCGGATTGCCGATGTGGGCTTCAACCACAGCGAAGTCGTCACCACCGCGGCCTACCTGGCGGATGAGATAGGGGGGCGAATGACCAACTCCCCGGCGATGCGCAAAGCCGAGCGATGGACGCAGGAGCGCTTCAAGAGTTGGGGATTGAAGGACGTCAGGACCGAAGCCTTCGATTTTGGCCGAGGCTGGTGGATCGAGTCCTCGCACGTACGAATGATTGCACCCCGGCCTTTGGAGCTGCGGGCGATCCCTCTTGCATGGACGCCCGCGACAAACGGTGCCTTGTCCGCGCCCGTCATTGTCGCTCCCATGGTCAAGGAGAGCGACTTCGCCGAATGGAAGGGCAAATTGGCCGGCAAGATTGTGTTGGTCACCTGGCCCGCGCCGCCCAAGGACGATGGCGAAGCACCATTTCAACGGCTGGCCGATGCCGACATTGCCAAGCTGGACAAGTACGAGCAGCCGACGTTCGACCCGGCGCAACGGCAAAAGCGCATCGAGCGTTATCGCTTCAGGCCCAATCTGGACGCATTCCTGGCGCAGGAGGGTGCCGTTGCATTAGTACAAATGTCGCGCACCGAAGGCCGGCTGGTGCACGGGGAAGGTTACGGTTATCGCGTTGGCAAAACGCCGAAGCTTCCGGGCATCGAGCTTGCGGCGGAAGACTATCGAAGGCTGGCGCGGCTGGCCAAGCGCGGGGAGGTGCGGCTCGAAATCGACAGCCGCGTGCACTTCGAAGACACGGATCACAATGCCTACAATATTTTCGCAGACATCCCGGGCGAGGATCCGCATGCCGGCTACGTCATGGCCGGCGCGCATTTGGATAGCTGGATCGCCGGCGACGGCGCTGCCGACAACGGCGCCGGCAGCGCGGTGGTGATGGAAGCGGCGCGCATTCTGGCGAGCATCGGCGTGCGGCCAAAACGCACCATTCGATTTGCTTTGTGGGCCGGCGAGGAAGAGGGATTGTTGGGTTCCGGCGCCTTTGTCGAGAACCATCTCGCTCACCGTCCGGTGCCCACCGATCCGGGCGAAGCCGAACTACCGCCTTATTTTTTGACTGACTTGTATCCGGTGCAGACACTGCCCGGGTTTGCCGAACTCATGGGCTATTTCAATCTGGATAATGGCTCCGGCAAGATTCGCGGCATCTATACGGAAGGCAATTTTGCGGTGGTCCCGTTGTTTCGCGAGTGGCTGTCTCCGTTCGCCAGTCTCGGGGCGAGCACCGTGGTGGCTGAAACCACGGGTGCGACCGATCATGTGTTCATGAGCCGTTTGGGCTTGCCCGCGTTCCAATTCATCCAGGATCCTTTGGATTACGAGACGCGGGTTCACCACACCGACCTCGACACCTTCGATCACCTGCGGCCGCAAGATCTGCGTCAAGCGTCCGTGGTGTTGGCGACGGTGCTCATGGCCGCTGCAAATGCCGACAAATCTCTGCCGCGCAAAACGCTGCCGACGCAGCCGGCAGTGACCGATCCATTCGAGTATCCGGATCCGACCAAGAAGTATTGAGAACGGACTCTCGACGGATGACGCGGTGCGCAGGCGGCTGCAACCTAAGCTTGCTTTAGCTTAGCCTGCCGCGGCGAAAATCGGCAATGATTTCGCGCGCCGCGTTATGGCCG
>JALYIH010000106.1 GCA_030775865.1 Pseudomonadota bacterium
AATCGCAGCGCGACCACGCAGCTGCTGCGCGACATCTCCCATGAGTTGCGTTCGCCTCTGGCGAGAATGCGCGTGGCATTGGGCCTCGCACGCCAGCCGCCGGCGGATTTTCCGCGGCAGCTGGATCGAATGGAACGCGAGATCGAACGCCTCGACGCCATGATCAGCCAGGTATTGAAACTGGCGCGGCTGCACGGCACCAATGCGTTGCAGGAGCGCGAAGCGTTTGAGCTGGACGAGGTCATCGAAGAGGTGGTGCGCGACGCCAATTTTGAAGGCGCCGCGAAGAACTGCAGCGTGAATCTTCAGGGCGCGGCGAATGAGACGGTGCTCGGCAACCGCGAGCTGCTGCATAGCGCTGTCGAAAATGTTCTGCGCAACGCGGTTCACTACAGTCCGAAGGACAAGCCGGTCGATGTGCTGGTTCAGAGGGTAAGCTCCGGCTTGAAAATTTTGATTCGCGATCAGGGGCCGGGGGTGCCCGCGGCCGATTTGGAGCGCATTTTTGAGCCATTTTACCGCGTCGCCGAGTCGCGCGACCGCGACAGCGGCGGCGAGGGGATCGGCCTTGCCATCACCTCTCAGGTCATGAAGGCTCACGGTGGGTGCGCCAAGGCCATCAATGCGCAGGGTGGCTTCGAAGTATGGCTGAGCTTGCCCGAGACGGCCATCGCTGTTTAAAGTGATCGGCTATGAGCCTGTTTCAAGAAGCCTGCAAGTACATTCCGGGCGGCGTCAACTCGCCCGTTCGAGCTTTTCGCGGAGTCGGCGGCGAACCGATTTTTTTCAAGAAAGCCAAAGGCGCGTACGTGATTGCCGCCGACGATCGCCGCTACATCGATTACGTCGGCTCCTGGGGCCCGATGATTTTGGGTCACGCTCATCCGCAAGTCATCAAGGCGGTGCAAGAAGTCGCCGCCGACGGTTTGAGCTTTGGCGCCCCGACCACCCTCGAAACGCAACTGGCACGGCGCGTCGTCGAACTCATGCCCTCTATAGAGCTGGTGCGCTTCGTGAGCTCCGGCACCGAGGCGACCATGAGCGCCATCCGGCTGGCCCGCGGCTTCACCGGGCGCGACACCATCGTGAAGTTCGAGGGCTGTTATCACGGACATTCCGATTCGCTGCTGATCAAGGCGGGCTCCGGCGCATTGACTCTCGGGGTGCCCACCTCTCCGGGCGTGCCCAAGGCGCTGGCGAGCCATACGGTGACGCTCAACTACAACGATAGCGATCAAGTTCAGCGCGTGTTCCGGCAAATCGGCGAGCAAGTCGCCTGCATCATTGTCGAGCCCGTGGCAGGCAACATGAATTGCATGCCCCCAGCGCCGGATTTTTTGCAGACTCTGCGCCGCGAATGCGATCGGGTCGGCGCGCTGCTGGTTTTCGATGAGGTGATGACGGGCTTTCGCGTCGCCTTGGGAGGCGCGCAGGCGCTCTACGGAGTGCGGCCGGACTTGACGACACTCGGCAAAATCATCGGCGGCGGCATGCCGGTCGGCGCGTTCGGCGGACGGCGCGACATCATGGAGCAGCTTGCACCCTTGGGTCCGGTATACCAGGCAGGCACGCTGTCCGGAAACCCGGTGGCAATGATCGCCGGAATCACCACGCTCGAACTCATCAGCACAGCTGGATTTCATCAACGCCTGGGGGCTATGACGGACGTATTGGTGGAACAGCTCGCCACGGCAGCGGCCGGCGCCGGCGTCGCGCTCGCCACGAATCATGTTTGCGGCATGTTCGGTTTCTTCTTCACGACCGAACGCAATGTCGATCGCTACGATAAAGTCATGGCCTGCGATGTCGAACGCTTCAAGCAATTCTTTCACGGCATGCTGCAAGAAGGAGTCTACCTGGCGCCTTCCGCCTTCGAGGCAGGGTTCTTGTCCGCGGCACATTCGGCAGCTGACATCGAAGCCACCGTCGCCGCCGCGGCGCGCGTTTTCAAATCGATGAGCCGGACAGACTCCTAGCATGCGCGCTTTCGCTTGGTTCTTGGGCGCGATCTTGCTCGCGGGTTTGATCGGTGCGGTGCTTGCCTACCCCGCCTATGAAATCACGTCGAGCTTTGCCGGTTTTGCGTTTCACCGGGTTGCCGGCCGCGTCGCCATGTTGCTGCTGGCCGGGGAACTCGTGTGGTTGTGCCGCCACCTGAATCTTATCGCCAAGCGCGACTATGGCTACGGTCTGCCGTGGCGCCGATTCCTCACGGTGAGCTTGGCGTGGGGAGCCGTCGGCATCGCCACCGCCGGCGTGGGTGCGTGGTTCTTGATGACGACACGCCTGCGCGTCATGAGTCCGGATTTCGCGCCGACCGCATGGAATGTCGTGCGCATTTTCTTGATCGGCCTCAGCTCAGGCATTGCCGTCGCACTCATCGAGGAAACCGTGATGCGAGGTGCGATGCACACGGCCATCGAACGCGAGTCCGGACCGTTGACGGCCGCGCTGCTCACCGCGCCCTTGTTCGCCGTGCTGCATTTCACCGCCAAGGCGAAAATAGCGCCCGAGGATGTGGGCTGGGGCAGCGGCTTCGATCTGCTGCTGCGCTCATTTTCGCCCTTGAGTGAGCCGTCGCTGGTCTTCGATTCTTTTTTGTCGTGGCTGATCGTGGGCTTGATCTTGAGCCTCACGCGCGTCCTCACCGGCAATATCGCCGTGGCCATCGGACTGCACGCCGGCTGGGTGATCGTGCTGCGTATGCTGCAGGAGGCAACGACGGGCGGTCAGGCTCCGGCGTATGCCTTTTGGGTCGGGCGGTTCGACGGCTTGCTGGGTTACTGGCTGGTGCCCTGGGGAATTTGCATCGCCGCCGCGCTGTGGCTGACGCGTGCCGGCTGGGTCCCCGCGGCGCGCTCCCCTGCCCTACCGCGGTCGGGCTAGCGGCGGGTCAGACAGGCTCCTCGCCAGGCGAGTTCTGCGCCAACGGGCTCAAGACGTCGAGACGCTCGATGGGGTCGTTGAGTTCGAGGCAGAATTGTTTTTCGGTCGAGGCAATAGGCAGAATTTCCGCGAGCCGATGTCCCACCCACGCGGCGTCGTCCAAGTGCATCGTCTTGCCGGCATACACTTCGCCGAGCTGCGGCAGCACGCTGCGCAGAAGTTCGGCCAAGCGCAGGTGCCGCTCCGGTAAGGCCACTTTGGGCTCCGCTGCCATCCTTTCGATTTGCGCCAAGTTCAGACCGTCGGCCTGGCGGCTGCGGGACAGGATGCGAAAGCGCTCCTCGCCGGTGCACGAGAGGCCGAGAAATCCATCGGACAGTTGATGAAAGTCGATGATCTTCGCCATCGTTCCGACTTCAAAAGTCTCGGCGGGACCCACCTCACTGCCCTCGCGAATCAACACCACGCCGAAGCGCTGATCGCCTCGCATGCAGCTTCGAAGCATGTCCACATAACGCGTTTCGAAAATTCGCAGCGGCAGCGGACCGCCCGGAAATAGCACGATATTGAGCGGGAACAGTGCAATCGATGGCGGCGCCGACATCACCGCGCCCGCAACGCGGCCAGCAATTTCTCGTGCACGCCGCCGAAGCCGCCGTTGCTCATCACGAGAACATGATCGCCGGTCCGAGCTTGCGCAGCCAATCCCTTCACCAGCACTTCCACAGTCCCCGCAAGGCTGACCCGATCCCCCATGCTGGACACCGCACTGCCCAAGTCCCAGCCCAGGTCCGGCGAGTTCAGGAACCAGCTCTTGTCGGCCAGCGCCAATGCCGGCGCCAGTTGTTCGCGGTGCACGCCAAGCTTCATGGTATTGGAGCGCGGTTCCAGCACGGCGATGATGCGCGCCGCGCCCACTCGTGCGCGCAGGCCCTTCAGCGTGGTCTCGATCGCAGTTGGATGATGCGCAAAGTCATCGTACACCGTCACGCCCGCAACCTCGCCGCGAACTTCCATGCGCCGTTTGACGCCGCGAAATGCGTTCAGCGCCTGCGCGGCGCGCTCCGGGGGCACGCCGACATGCTGCGCAGCGCCGATCGCCGCCAGGCCATTCATGACATTGTGTTCGCCGATGAGCTTCCAGGCGACATGGGCAACCTCGCGGCCCTGAAAATGCACCGCGAATCGGCTCGCAGCGGAATCCTTGGCGATATGTGCGCTCCAATCGGCGCTTGGAATGGCGCCATCTTGGGCCAACGAGAAGGACTCTGCCGGGGTCCAGCAGCCGTCGCGCAAAGTAGCCGCAAGTTCTGCATCTTGAGCGTTCACGATGAGTCGCCCGGCGCCGGGCACGGTGCGAAGCAGCTGGTTGAACTGTCGGCGGATCGAAGCCACGTCCGGATAGATATCCGCGTGATCGTATTCCAAATTGTTGAGGATGGCGGTGCGCGGACGGTAATGCACGAACTTGGCGCGTTTGTCGAAAAACGCCGTGTCGTACTCATCCGCTTCGATGACGAAGAACGGTGGCGCTCCTAAGCGGGCGCTGGAGTCAAAATTGCTCGGCACGCCGCCGACCAAGTATCCGGGGTTGAGCCCCGCGTGTTCGAGGATCCACGTGAGCATGGCGGTGGTGGTGGTCTTGCCATGTGTACCGGTCACCGCAATCACGTGTCTGTCGTGCAACACCTGTTCGGCGAGCCACAGCGGCCCGGATGTATAGGCCATGCCGCGGTCGAGCATGGCTTCGATGACCGGACTGCCGCGGCTCAGCGCATTGCCCACGACCACCATATCGGGCTTCAGGTCGAGCTGCGCCGCGCCGTAGCCTTGGACGAATTCGATGCCCAGTGCCTCAAGTTGTGTGCTCATCGGCGGATACACATTGAGGTCCGAGCCGGTGACGCGAAACCCGGCCGCCTTGGCGATCGCGGCCACCCCGCCCATGAATGTGCCGCCTATCCCTAGGATATGGATATGCGTGCTCATGTTGGCGACAGCATCTGCTGCTCAAGTGCGATCGACAGCAGCAAGTAGCCCACGCTGATGATGCCGCCTACAACCAAACCGGAGTCCAACGCCGACCGCCAGATGTGCGCGCAGGCCAGCAAGTACCAAATCAGTCCGACGCAAAGCACGATGCCGGCGGGAATCGACAGGAAGCGGCCTTCGCCCAAGGCGCGGTACACCGCTCCCAAGGGGTACAAAATCAGTTCCGCGAGGATTCCGACGCCCAGTAAAGCGGTCGCAGTCTGCAAAAAACGCGCGCGCCGCCGTGCCAGCGCCAGCACCGCCCAGGCAAACGCCAGCGGCAGACCCACCCCCAGTGCGACGCTTGTCAGGATTCCATCATGGGGACCGGGCGCCAGGATATCCCCCAGGACCTCCACCACTGCCGCAGCACACACCACCAACGCCAGCAGAAACAGGGACGCGGGCAGATACGCCGGCGTCCGCCGCCAGAGTGCAATATCCAAAAAAGCTTTTGCCAGTCTCAGCATACTGATTCAGTCATACTTCACCGCAAATTGTACACGTGGTAACGGCATGCCTGACGCGATTTGGATCGATAGAAGCGCTGAGCTTGACGCGCTCGCACGCACCTTGGAAAAGCAATCATCGATCGGCGTAGACACTGAATTCCTGCGCGAGCGCACTTTTTTCCCAAAATTATGCCTGCTGCAACTCAGCGCCGCCGGGCAGATCTGGTGCGTCGACACGCTGAACGTCGGCAGTCTCGACGCGTTGATGCCGGCTTTGACCGCGGGCGGCACGCGCAAACTCATCCACGCCGCGCGCCAGGATCTCGAGGCGGTGTATCTGACCAGTAAACGGGTCGTGTCTCCGGTTTTCGACACGCAGATCGCCGCGGCCTGCATTGGCCTCAAGCCGCAAGTCGGCTATGCCGAACTTGTGAAGACGCTGCTCAATGTCACCATCCCGAAGGGCCAAACCCGCACCGACTGGTCGAAGCGCCCTCTGAGCCACGCGCAGTTGGAATATGCCGCGGACGATGTCTTGTACTTGAGTGCGATCGCCGATGAGCTCGCGCGGCGCTTGGCGGAACTTAAGCGAGAGCACTGGGTACGGGAAGATTGCTTGGAGCTCGAGGATCGGCGCCTCTATGAACCGGACGGAGCCTTCGCGTGGGCGCGTCTACGCGGGCTCGGCCAGCTTGCCCCTGAGCCTCGCGCGCGCGCCAAAATCATTGCCATGTGGCGTGAAAAGCTGGCGCGCGAGCGCGACCTGCCGCGTGCGTGGATCCTGGCCGACGCCGCCATTTTTTCGATTGCGCACGCCGGCCCAAGAAATGCCGCGGCACTCGAGGCGGTGCAGCCCATGAACGAGAAATTCGCGGCCACGCTGCTCGACGCCCTCGACAGCGCATCAGGCGCAGAACTGACGGATTTGGAGCCGGTCCAGGATTCGCGGCCGACGCCGGAACAAAAGGCGCTGCTGGATCGCCTCGTTAAAATCGTCGATGCGCGCGCGGCAGAGCTTCAGGTGAGCGCCGAAGTGCTGGCGCCGCGCGGCGAGCTGAAGGCGCTCGCCATGGGCAGGCGCGATACCCATGCGCTCGGCGGGTGGCGGCGGGAGGAGATCGGCACCCGCCTTCTCGCGGCGATCGCTTAAGCGCCCTTTGCCGCGATCGCCTTTTGGATGTTCCCGAACACGGTATCCACATCGGCATCGGCGTCCACGGCGCGCAGCAATCCCGCCGCCGTGTAGTGGCTGATGAGGGGTTTGGTCTGGGCCTCGTACACATCGAGCCGCTTGCCGATGACCTCTTCTTTGTCATCGTCACGCTGGACGAGGCGCGGCTTATCGCCGCATTGGTCGCAATGTGGCAGCGTCCCGGGAGGCGAGGTATAAATGTTGAATACGCGGTTGCAATTCTCGCAGATCCGCCGGCCGGTGAGACGCTTGAACAGTATCCCCAAATCCAGATTCAACAGCACCACGGCATCAAGCGGCGCCCCCATTTCGGCGAGCATTTTCTCGAGCGCCAGAGCCTGGGGAATGTTTCTGGGAAATCCGTCCAGAATAAAGCCGTTGACCGCGTCCGGCCGGCTCAAGCGCTCGCGAATCATGCCGAGGACCGTGGCATCATCGACCAGCTTGCCGGCATCCATCGCGGCCTTGGCGCGCAGCCCAAGTTCCGTGCCTTTGGAGCGTGCTTCGCGGAGCAAATCGCCGGTGGATATCTGCGGTATTCCATAGGTTTTGACCAGCAGCTGGGACTGCGTGCCTTTGCCTGAACCCGGGGCGCCCAATAAGACTATTCTCATGTTTCTTTTGGTAGTAAAAGCGCGCTACCGTACCAGAGGACGCGCCGATCGGCTATTCTGCGCGGCCTATTGAAAGGAGTCTGTCTGGGGAACACTGTGGCCAAGAAGAATGCGTTCTATGCACAATCCGGCGGTGTAACCGCGGTCATCAATGCGTCGGCCTGCGGCTTGATCGAAACCGCCCGCCGCCACCCCGACAAGATCGGCCGGGTTTATGCCGGCCGGGACGGCATCATCGGTGCGCTGACGGAGGATATGATCGACGTCAGCAAAGAAAGCCGAGCGGCCATCAGTGCTTTGCGCCACACGCCGGGGGGTGCCTTCGGATCGGCGCGCTACAAACTGGCGGGCATCGACAAGAACCGTGCCCAATATGAACGCTTGATCGATGTATTCCGCGCGCACGACATCGGTTATTTCTTTTACAACGGCGGCAACGATTCCATGGACACCGCACAGAAGGTGTCCGAGATCGCGGTGCAAATGGACTATCCCATTCACTGCATCGGGATACCCAAGACCGTGGACAACGACTTGCCCCTGACCGACTGCTGCCCTGGGTTTGGCTCAGCCGCCAAGTACATCGCCGTCTCGACGCGCGAGGCGGCGCTCGATGTCGCCTCGATGGCCCGCACCTCGACCAAGGTATTCGTGCTTGAGGTGATGGGACGGCATGCGGGCTGGATTGCGGCAGCCGGCGGATTGGCCGGGGAAAAAGCCGGCGATGCGCCGCATATCATTCTGTTTCCCGAAATCGCCTTCGATGCCCAAGCCTTTTTGCGCAAGGTCAAGGCCACGGTGGACAAGCGCGGCTATTGCGTGGTCGTGGTGTCGGAAGGCGTCAAGGACGCCGACGGCAAATTTCTGGCGGAAGCCGGCACCAAGGATGCCTTCGGTCACGCCCAATTGGGCGGTGTCGGCCCCGTGGTTGCGCAAATGACGCAGCGAGCGTTCGGCTTCAAATTCCACTGGGCAGTGGCCGACTACCTACAACGCTCCGCACACCACATTGCATCCAAGGTAGACGTCGATCAGGCCTACGCGGTCGGCAAGGCGGCAGTGCAGTTCGCGCTTCAAGGCAAAAACGCCGTAATGCCCATCATCGTCAGAAAGTCATCGAAACCCTATCGCTGGGGCATCGGCGAGGCGCCGCTGTCGGCCGTCGCCAATCAGGAAAAGAAGGTGCCGCGCGGCTTCATTACGCCGGACGGATTCGGCATTACCGGCGCGTGCCGGCGTTATCTATTGCCCCTGATCGGCGGCGAAGGTTACCCTCCCTACCGCAACGGCTTGCCTGCTTATGTCACATTGAAAGGTGCCGCCGTTGCGAAGCGCCTGCGGAAACCGTTTGTGATATAGTCGCGTCGCTTTTTTTGTCGCTAAACTCTTAGTTTTCAATAACATAAGTTCGGAAGGGGACTCTTCATGACTCTAGACTTTGCGCTATGGTTGGCTATTGCAGCAGGTGTAGTTGCAATCCTCTACGGCGTCATCTCGGTGCGCTGGATTTTGAAACAGCCTGCCGGTAATGCGCGCATGCAGGAAATTGCCGCCGCCATTCAAGCAGGCGCCCGCGCCTACCTGAACCGGCAGTATTCCACCATCGCGATGGTCGGAGTGATCCTGTTCGTAGCCCTTGGCGTTGCCCTCGATTGGTCGACCGCCGGCGGCTTCGCTGTGGGCGCGATCCTCTCAGGGCTGGCCGGCTATATCGGCATGTTCATTTCAGTACGCGCCAATGTGCGTACCGCGCAAGCCGCACACCACGGCATTAACGCGGCACTGAAGGTCGCGTTCCGCGGCGGCGCCATTACCGGCATGTTGGTGGTGGGCCTAGGGCTTATCGGCGTCGCTGGATATTACTTCCTCATGCTGCGCACGTTGGGGGATCCCGCAGCAGCACTTCGCTCCCTCGTAGGCCTGGCTTTCGGCGGCTCGCTGATATCGATTTTCGCGCGCTTGGGCGGCGGCATTTTCACCAAGGGCGCGGATGTGGGCGCGGACCTGGTGGGCAAGGTGGAAGCCGGCATCCCCGAGGATGACCCGCGCAACCCCGCCGTCATTGCGGATAACGTGGGCGACAACGTCGGCGACTGTGCCGGCATGGCCGCCGATCTGTTCGAAACCTATGCCGTGACCTTGGTCGCCACCATGCTGCTGGGCGGCCTGGTGATGGTGGACATGGGCGCGCGGGCGATTTTGTTTCCGTTGGTGCTCGGCGCGATTTCCATCGTCTCCTCGATCGTCGGCACCTTCTTCGTGTCCACCCGCGAGGGCGGCAAAATCATGAACGCGCTCTACAAGGGCGTCATCGTCTCGGCCGTGATTTCCGCCATCGCGTTCTACTTCGTCTCGCAGCAAATCATGGGCGATCATGCCATGAAGATCTGGCTGTGCACGTTGGTGGGATTGGCGCTCACCGCCGCGATGATCGTGATTACCGAGTACTACACGGCAACCGAATATAAACCCGTGCAGCACGTGGCCGCCGCGTCGCAAACCGGTCATGCCACCAACATCATTGCCGGACTCGGCGTGTCGATGAAGGCCTGTGCACTGCCCGTCATTGCAGTGGCATTGAGCATCTGGGCTTCCTTCCAGCTGGAGGGCCTGTATGGCATCGCCATCGCCGCCACCGCGATGCTCTCCATGACCGGCATGATCGTGGCGCTCGATGCCTACGGTCCGATCACCGACAACGCCGGCGGCATTGCGGAAATGGCACACCTGGACAAAAAGGTGCGCGACGTGACCGACCCGTTGGACGCCGTGGGCAACACCACCAAGGCGGTCACCAAGGGTTACGCCATCGGCTCGGCGGGCTTGGCGGCGCTGGTGCTGTTTGCCGACTACACCCACAAGCTGGGCGAAGTGCTGGGACACCCCACGACGTTCGACCTGTCGAATCCGGCGGTAATCATCGGCTTATTCATCGGCGGCTTGGTGCCGTACCTGTTTGCCGCGATGGCCATGGAGGCCGTGGGCCGTGCCGCCGGCGCGGTGGTCAATGAGGTGCGCCGTCAATTCAAGGAAATCGCCGGCATCATGGAAGGCACCGCGAAGCCTGATTATTCGCGCGCCGTCGACATGCTCACCAAGGCGGCGATCAAGGAAATGATCATCCCCTCGCTTCTGCCCATCCTGGTGCCCATCGTGCTCGTGTTCATCGTGAACTTCTTGATGGGTCCGGGCTCCGGCGTGCAAGCGCTCGGCGGCCTGCTTATCGGCACCATCGTCACGGGCTTGTTCGTCGCCATTTCAATGACCACCGGCGGCGGCGCCTGGGACAATGCCAAGAAGTACATCGAAGAGGGCCACTTCGGCGGCAAGGGATCCGATGCGCACAAGGCGGCGGTGACCGGCGATACGGTCGGCGATCCCTACAAGGACACTGCCGGACCCGCGATCAACCCCTTGATCAAGATCATCAACATCGTCGCGCTGCTGCTGGTGCCTGTGCTCGGCAAGATGATGTAACTCGGCTCTTTTCAGTCAACTCAACGGACGGGGTCGCCTCGACCCCGTAGCGGTTGCGCGAAGCGCATGGGAATACTCAAATATCGAAGTAGATGGCGTCGGGTTCCGCGGCGCCGTCTCGCGTCAGCACGCGCAGCTCCGGTTCCTTCAAGGACACGCGCGAGCGCGGCGGCACGCTGCGGGTCAGAAACACAGAGCCGCCGATGACGCTGTCCGCGCCCACCACCGTCTGCCCGCCCAATACGGTTGCGTTGGCGTAGAGAGTCGACCCGCTCTCCACCGTGGGATGACGCTTCTTGCCGCGAATGAGATGTCCGCTCGCATCCCGCGGCAGCGACAGTGCGCCCAAGGTGACGCCCTGGTAAATCTTGACGCCATCGCCGATGTGCGTGGTCTCGCCGATCACCACGCCGGTGGCGTGATCGATGAAAAAGGCCGCGCCGATGGTCGCGCCCGGATGAATGTCGCAACCGGTCTTCGAATGCGCCCACTCCGTCATGATGCGCGCCATCATCGGCACGCCCAGATCGTACAAGGCATGCGCGATTCGATACACGCTGACCGCGAGCACGCCCGGATAAGCCAGGATGATCTCGTCCAGGTTCAGCGCCGCGGGATCGCCGTCGAAGGCCGCCTGCACGTCCCGTATCAACAGCGCCCGTATCTCAGGCAAGCGCCGCAGAAAGATATCCGCCAGCTCGTGGGCGCGCGGTGCACATTCGCCGAATTCCGGCGACGCCGCTTCGCGCTCGCGGCCATAGCACAGGCAGTGCTCCATCTCGCGCTCGAGCTTCGGCACCAGCGCCGCCACCATTTGGTCAAGATGCTCACTCAAGTTGTCGGCACTCAGGTCCTGCCGGCCGAAGTAGCCCGGGTACATCAAATCGAGCACCGACTCCAGTATCTCGACGATCGCTTCGCGCGAGGGTAGATAGCGGTGCGAAATACGGCGCGCACGCTCATCCCCAAGATAGCTGCGGAGCAACTCGCCGGTGAGTTCCTTAGCAGCCGTCGCCCGGGGCTTTTTTGAGAACGTGGCGTTCATGGGATTCTCAGCCGACCGCCTGCATCTTCTCGACTTCTTCGAACAGCCCTTCGAACAGTGCGCCCGACAAGTAACGCTCGCCGGCGTCCGGCAGAATCACCACAATGGTCTTGCCTTTGTTGCTGGGATCGCGCGCCAGGCGCACCGCGACGGTCATCGCCGCACCGCAAGAGATACCCGACAAAATGCCCTCTTCGCGCGCCAAGCGGCGCGCCATCTCGATGGCTTCCTCGTTGGTGACCTGCTCGACGCGATCGACCACGGATAAATCCAGATTCTTAGGCACGAATCCCGCGCCGATACCCTGAATCTTGTGCGGCGTGGGCGTCAAAGGTTGGCCGGCCCGGGTTTGTGTGATGACCGGCGAGGCGGTCGGTTCCACCGCCACGGTCAAGATCTTCTTGCCGCGGGTGTTTTTGATATGGCGCGATACCCCGGTCAGCGTGCCGCCGGTGCCGACGCCGCTGACGAAGATGTCCACCTTGCCGTCGGTATCGTCCCAAATTTCCGGACCCGTGGTTTTCTCGTGAATGCCCGGATTGGCGGGATTATCGAATTGCCTCATCAAAATATACTTTTGCGGATTGGCGGCGGCCAATTCTTCGGCCTTCGCGATGGCGCCCTTCATGCCCTTGGCGCCCGGCGTCAAAACCAACTTCGCCCCCAGCGCCGCCACGACCTTGCGCCGCTCCATGGTCATGGTGTCCGGCATGGTGAGCACGCAGCCGTAGCCGCGCGCGGCGGCCGCGTATGCCAGCGCGATGCCCGTGTTGCCGCTGGTGGCCTCGACGATGGACATGCCGGGTTTGAGCGCGCCGCGCTCTTCAGCGTCCCAAACCATCGCGGCCCCGATGCGGCATTTCACCGAGTAGGCCGGATTGCGGCCTTCGATCTTGGCCAGGATGGTGGCCCCGCTGCTGCCGTCGAGGCGGTTGATGCGTATCAGCGGCGTGTGGCCGATTGATTTGGTGTTGTCCTCAAAAATATGCATGTAGCACCCCGTGCACGGAATTCCTCAGGTCGATGAGGGATTTTCCTCCTAAGCAGAGGGGAAATGCCATAGATGTTTGTTATGAGCGGGTGCCGGCCCGTTATAAGCGCCTACGGGGTATGGCCGCCTACGAGCCGCCGGGGACCATCGACAAGGGCTGGGGGCGGCCTACGATGAAACCCTGCACAAAGTCGATGCCCATGCCGGTCACGGTATCCAATGCCCATTGATCTTCGACCTGTTCGGCGACCACGCGGAAATTCAAGCTGCGCGACAAGTCGATCATCGCGGCGACCATGGCTTGATTCACCGTGTCCTGGCTAAGGTTTTTGATGAAGGAGCCGTCGATCTTCAGATAATCCATGGGCAGCGTTTTCAAGGTTGAGAAAGAACTCAATCCGCTGCCGAAATTATCGAGCGCGAACTCGCACCCCATGCCATGCAGAACGGCAATGAAACGTTGCGCATGATCCAGATTCGCCACCACCGCACTCTCGGTCACCTCGAAGCAGATATCAGTCGGGCTGGCGCCGGTGTGATCGAAGCACTCGACAACGAATTCCAGAAACTCTGCGTCGCCCAGCGTCTGGCCGGCAAGGTTGATGGCGACGCTGCGTCCCGGCGGCAGCTTCAAGCCGCCGCGGCCGAGCGCGGCGAACACAGCCTGCACGACCCAGCGGTCCACGTGCGGCATCAAGCGATATCGCTCAGCCGCGCGGATGAATTCCGCCGGCGGCGAGGCCGGCTGGCCGTTCTCGGATGCGAGGCGAACGAATACTTCGAGCGCCGGACCGCTCACGCCGCCGGCCCGGGCATGCACGATGGGCTGAAAGTAGAGTTCGAACTTGTTGTCGCGCAGCGCTCTTTGCAACTTCAGCAGCCAATGAATCTCGCCGCTATGGCGCGCGCTCGCCTCCTCGCGGGCCGAATAGACATGGACATGCAAGCCGCCCTGTTTCTTCGCCACATAGCAGGCGGAGTCGGCCGAATTCATGATGTCTTCGATGGTGCCGCTGTCTCGTCCGATTTCCACCAGACCGATGCTGACGCCGACGTTGAATATCTTGTCCTTCCAGACAAAGCGAAAATCATTGACCGAACGGACGACGTTGTCGGCAATCTGGCGGGCCTTTTCCAGCGGGCACCCGACCAGCAGCAGCGCGAACTCATCGCCGCCGATGCGCCCCACGGTATCCGAATCGCGCACCGCTTCTTTGATGAGCGATGCGATCTCGCGCAACATGTTATCGCCGGCGGTGTGGCCGCAGGTGTCGTTGACCACCTTGAAGTGATCCAAGTCCAGGTAGCACAGCGCGTGCCCGATGTCGCTGGTCAGGGCGGAATCCATGGCTTCCTGCAGCCGGCGCTCGAATTCGCGCCGATTGACGAGGCCGGTCAGCCCATCGTGGCTGGCCTGATAGGTCATTTGGCGCGTAAGACCGCGCAGCTCGCTGGTGTCATGGAGCACCAGCACCAATCCCATAATCTCTTTGTCGTCTACCTTGAGCGGCGTGACGCTGATCTCCACGAACCGCTCCGAGCCGGCGTTGACGGGCACCAGCACTGCGCGCTTTGCCGCGGTTGCGCGGCCGTCGGTAGTCAGGGCCCTCTGCACCGGATCGCCGAGCGATCGCCGATCGTTCTCATCCACCAACGAGGCAACCTCGGGAAAAGTCTTGCCGAGGACTTGAGCGACTTGCTGACCCAACAGAACCTCTGCGGAGTGATTCATGTAGTCGATGCGCCCTTCGGCATCGACGGTGATCACGCTCTCTCCCATGGCATCGAGCGTCGCCATGGCGCGCGGCTTGTGCGGGGTCTCATCGCGCACGGCCCCGGGCAGCATTTCCAGCGCCGTGAGCAGCAGTGCAGGTTTCCCCGAGCTGTCGATCACGGTGCTCGAGAGTTCGACGCGCGTGACTTGGCCTTGGCGGTCCATCAGCTCGATCTCGTAGCGCTCCGCCGCCGATTCTCCGGCCAGACGCCGTCGCAGATTGTTATCCACCAACTCAACATATTCCGGTGCGACGAATTCGGTCAGCGGTCTGCCGACGACATCCGGCGCCTTCAGGCCCAGCAGCGACAAGAAGCGTGCGTTGGCGAAGAGAATCGCGCCGCGATGCACGAGCACGGCGTCGTGCACCGTTTCGACCAGACGCTGGAAGAGCTGTTCGCGATCCTGCAGCTGCGCGCCGCGCAATTCGATATCTTCCAGCAGCTTATTGACGGCGCCGCCGAGCCTGCCTAACGCGCCGGGCTCCGCATTGAGCGCGATGCGGCCCGACGCGCCGCCTTCGTTGATGAGATATTGAATCTGGCGCGAGAAAGCGTTGACGGCTCGCTCCTGGCGCCGCTTCCACGCATAAAGCACGACCGCACCCACCGCCAAAATGGCCGCGGTTACCAACCACAACGCAAGGGAAGACAGGATCAACGCTGACCTCAATGACGACTAGCTTTAGCGGCGCTTGATAGTTAGAAGCCCTTCATGAGCTGGACACGTCGCGAACCATCGTGATGCGGAGAATAGCGCAAGGGACTCGCGTAGCCTGTGGAAATTGACCATAATCAGCGCCCTTAATCGCACACGAGAAATCATGGATAACCTGACCGCTCGCCGGCAAATGGTGGACCAGCAAATACGCACATGGGAAGTACTCGATCCTCGCGTGCTCGATGTCCTGGCGCAGGTGCCGCGTGAAGCGTTCGTGCCCACGGAATATCGGGAGCTGGCATTCGCCGACGCGCCCATTCCGATCGGATTGGGTCAATCGATGCTGGCCCCGAAAATCCAGGGCCGTATTTTACAAGCCCTGAGCGTAGTCGCCACCGACAGCGTGCTCGAGGTCGGCAGCGGCTTGGGCTATCTCGCCGCATGCTTGAGCCTTCTGGGATCAAAGGCCCGATCCATCGACATCCATCCACAATTCACCGCCGCAGCAACGGCGAACTTGCGCACCATACCGAACGCTCGCGTGGAGTTTGAGACTCGGGATGCGTTTTCCACCGCTCCCTTGGGCGAGTACGATGCGATCGCCGTCACCGGCTCGCTGCCGGTGTATGACGCTCGCTTCGAGCGATCGTTGCGTCTCGGCGGACGTCTATTCGCCATCGTAGGCGAAGCCCCGGTGATGGACGCTATCTTGGTGCGCCGCGTCGATAACGCCGAGTGGATTCGGGAAAGCTTGTTCGAAACCGTCATTGAGCCGCTGATCAATGCGACCGCGGCACAAAGGTTCGTGTTTTAGCCATGGGTAATGAGCTAAACCCGCGAGAATTCCTCGATCGGCGCGAGAGCGGTGAGGAAATGACCCTGCTCGACGTACGCGAGGATTGGGAGGTCGCCCTGGCGCCGGTACCGACGCACACGGTGCACATTCCGATGGCTACGCTTTCCGACCGTATCGGTGAGCTGGACCCGAACAAGGAAACAGTGGTGATCTGTCGCTCGGGCGGCCGCAGCGCCCAAGTGGCCCAATTTCTCGAGCGCCAAGGCTTTGGCAAAGTTTTTAACCTGTCCGGCGGAATTTTGGCCTGGTCCCGGGTTATAGACCCTAGGATTCCGCAGTATTGACCTGCCCGTTGCAGGTGATATAGTAATATACAACACTAAACTACCTGGGCTCGGTCGCCAAATGGGTAATTCATGAAGCGATTTCTGATTGTCTGTGCACTTTACCTGGCCACGAACCCTGCTCCGGCTGCGGATTTGTTGGCCGTCTACCAACGCGCCCTGCAGAACGATCCGCAGCTGCGCGAAGCGGAGGCTACCCGGCTCGCCGCCCTGGAAGCGAAACCGCAGGCGCTGTCGGCGTTATTGCCCCAACTCACAGGTAACGGACAGATCTCCCGCGAACGCGACACCGCATCGCAAAACACCACGCAGGCGGTTACATTGCCGCCCTGCAACGGCACGACACCGGCCGGCGTTCCTTGTTCGTCGGCCGGCACGCCCTCAACGGTATTCGAATCCTTTCCATTCAGCGGCAAAGTGGACACCACCATTCACCGCTACACCGTCGATTTGAGGCAGAACTTGTTTCGGTGGGAGAACTGGGAGGCGCTCAAGCGCGCAGATTCTCAAGTGGCCCAGGCCGAAGCGGATTACCAGGCCGCGCAGCAAGACCTCATCGAACGAGTCGCGCAGCGGTATTTTGACGTGCTCGGCGCGCAAGACGATCTCGAGGCGCAGCAACTTGCCCTGGTTTCGGTGAGCCGCCAGCTCGATCAGGCGGAAGCACGCTACCAGATCGGCCTCATCGCCGTGACCGACGTGGAGGAGGCGCGGGCCTCCCATGACAGCACGGCAGCCGCGGTCATTGCCGCCAAACGTACCTTAGCCTCCACTCTGGAGCTGCTCCGGGAAATCATCGGCGACCCGTTCGATTCTCTGGCGCGCCCCATCGAGCCCTTCGAGATGGCCAACCCCGATCCCATTAGCGAGGACCGCTGGGTCGAGATGGCCTTGCAGCAGAATCTATCGCTGGTATCGAGCCGCTTGGCGGCAGACATTGCCCGCGAGAATGCCTCGATCGCTCGCGGCGGCCACTTGCCGACGCTGGACCTGGTGGGCAGCGCCGGCAAACTCACCAACAACGGCGTGGACGTATTCGACAACGGCAGCCCGGCCGGCGGTACGACGTTGAATCAACGGCAGCGCTCGATCGGTATTCAATTGACGTTTCCCATTTACTCGGGGGGCTTGGTCTCTTCGCAAGTGCGCCAGGCGGTGTATCAGCATCGAGCAGCCAAAGAGCGTCTCGAGCGGGTGGCACGGCAGACCGAGCACGATGCGCGCGACGCTTATCTCGGCGTGATCTCCGAAATATCGCGGGTCAAGGCGCTGCATCGGGCGGTCGATTCCAACCTGATCGCGCTGCGCGCCACCGAATCGGGCTATGAAGCGGGCACGCGCACTGCGGTCGACGTACTGCAATCGAGGCAGCAATGGGTTCAGGCACGGACCGACTATTCGCACAGCCGCTATGACTACATGATCGATGTGATCAAGCTGCAGCAGGCCGCCGGCACCCTGTCCGAACAAAGCCTGCAGCGAATCAACGCTCTGCTGACGGACCAGCCGACGCTCCCGCCGCAGACGGATGTGCCCCCGGCAGCGAAGGCTCAGTAAGTGAAGGTTCAATCAGCGCGAGCAGCCGCTCGACGCTGCCGCGATTCGACTCGACGATGTCCTTTCCGATCATGCCGATGCGCCGGCGTTCGGCATGATCGTCGAGCAGGTGCTGCAGGCGCGCCGCCAGGTCCTTAGCATCTGTCACCTGCAATGCCGCGCCCCGCCGCAGCAGCAGCAGCGCGATTTCCTTGCTGTTGTCATGGGACGGTCCGGTCAACACCGGCAACCCTAACGCCGCGGGCTCGAGCAGATTGTGTCCGCCAATCGGCACGAAGCTGCCGCCGACAAAGGCCACGTCAGCCGACGCATAAAGCGCCGCGAGTTCTCCCATGGTGTCCAGCAGCAGCACCGACGTATCCATCGGCACTACCGGCGTGTGCGCCATGTCGCTGCGGCGGGCGAATGGGATTCCGCGCCGGGTGAGCAAGTCGGCGACAGCGGCGAAACGATCCTTGTGTCGCGGCGCCAATAACAAGAGAGCGTCGGGGCGATGCCTTTGCAGCAAGGCATGCGCCTGCAGCAGCTGCTCCTCTTCGCCGGCATGAGTGCTGCCGGCAATCCACACGGGTCTTGAGACGCCGTACGCGGCACGCAATATTTCCCCGGCCTCGAGGATGCCGGCATCCACGGCCAGGTCGAATTTCACATTGCCGATCGCGCGGGTCTGGTCTGCCGGGGCGCCGACCAATTTGAATCGTTCAGCGTCATCCGCCGATTGCGCCGCGACCGTCACGTTCGTGGTGAATACGCCGGAGAATAACTTGCCGAACCGCCGGTAGCGCGAAACCGATTTTTCCGACAGACGGGCGCTGGCGAGAACCACGGGTATCCCGAGGCGCTCGCATTCGCGAAACAAATTCGGCCAGAGTTCCGTTTCCATGATGATCGCCATGCGCGGCCGGCTGCGGCCCAGGAAGCGTCTAACCGAACCCGGCGTGTCATAGGGCAAGAAACGAACGTCGGCTACCGCGCCGAACAGGTCTCTCGCCCTTGCTCTTCCCGCCGGCGTCGCCGCAGTCAGCATCAGGGGAAGCTGCGGGTATCGTGCATGCAATGCGCGCACCAGTGGCGCAGCGGCCGACATTTCGCCCAAGGAAACCGCATGCAACCAGATGCTTAGGCCGGGCAGCGGCCGCACGAATCCAAAGCGCTCCGCCAGGCCTTGCCAGTAGCTGCGATCACGCAGGCCGCGCCACAGGACCACGGCGAAGGCGAACGGCACGGCCAATCGAATCAGCCAGGTGTAAATCCCGCGCAATGGCTATTCCGCCTGATATCCGGCCGACAAATGCTGCCAGGCCGCCGGCGTGAATCGGCCGGGCGGCAAGCTGCGCGATATCTTCGCCAGTGAGCGCTGCAGCCGCCGCAAATTCCTCGAAGCCCATGCGCCCGGCACCCGCAATCGACCGCGGTCGAAGTCGATCAGGGTTATGCCTTCATTGCCATCGAGCAAGATGTTGTGCGCATTTAAATCCGCGTGATCCACGCCGTGACGGTGAAGACGTGCAATCTCCGCCCCGATGGCCCGCCAAGTGCTTTCGGGAACTGGATCCGATGCCAGTGCCGCACTCAATGATTGAGCACTCGCGATACGCTGGGTGATGAGATCGCAGCGATAAGTCATACCGGTGCGCTGATACCACGCTGCGACCGGCTTGGGAACACTTAAGCCCCGCTCGGAAAGGTACTGAAGCAAACGCCACTCGGCGAAAGCCCGTACCCGATCCTCGCCTCGCCACCAATATCGGTCCTTTGATATTCGCGCGATGAAACCTCCCCGGCGATAGTGACGCAGCACCCAGGCATGGGCCAAAGACCCTACGAACCATGCCGAACCACGGCCGCCCGAAACGGCGGCGACTTCGCCGCGCGCAGACCAATATTCCGGCGTGAACAGCGACCCGCCCGCGTTGTGCAGCTGATTGCCAAGGCTATTGAGATCAGCCAGCATGACGCCCGTTGCAGTGGCAATGCGTTGGCCGCCCTTTATCATTCTTATGACCACCTTAAACTTCAAACCGCCGCTGCAGCACGTGTGTCTGCTGCGTCTCTCGGCAATCGGCGATACCTGCCACGCACTGGCGGCGCTTCGAGCCTTCCAATCGGCATGGCCGGAAACCCGTTTTACCTGGATCATCGGCAAACTCGAAGCCAAGCTGATGACGGAGATACTTCCGGAAATCGAGTTTATCACCTTCGACAAGGGTGCAACCCTTCGGGAATTGCGGCGGTTGCGTACGGTCTTGCGCGCAAAGCGTTTCGATTTGCTGCTCGATATGCAGCTGTCCTTTCGCGCCAGCCTGCTGAGTCGATTGGTCAACTCACCCATCAAATTGGGCTTTGACCGCCCGCGCGCGCGCGAACTGCAATGGCTGTTCACCAACGCACAAATTGAGCCGGCGACCCAAGAGCACGTGCTCGACTCGTTCATGGGCTTCGTGCGGGCCTGCGGCATCGAGCCTGGGGCACCTCACTGGGACGTGCCCTTGCCGCCAAGCGCGCTCGACCATGCGCGCCAGATCATCACCGACCAGCGCCCCACACTGTTGATCAGTCCCTGCTCCAGCCACACCGCCCGCAATTGGTCGGCAGAGAGATACGCCGCGGTTGCCGATCATGCCGGCGCGGTTCATCAGATGCGCGTGGTGCTGGTGGGCGGACGCAGTTCGGCGGAAGCGCAGATGGGCGCGGCGATTGCCGCGGCAGCGCATACGGCACCGGTCAATCAAATCGGCCAGGATACGCTGCCGCAATTGCTCGGCCTCATGTCGCAAAGCACGGTGCTGTTGTCGCCGGACTCGGGTCCCGCACACATGGCCGGCATGGTCGGGCTGCCGGTGCTCGGCCTATACGCCGCCACCAATCCTCAGCGCACCGGTCCCTACTACAGTCGTCAGTGGTCGATCGACAAGTACGACGAGGCAGCGCGCAAATTTTTGAACAAACCCGCGGCGCAAATCCCGTGGACCACCAAAATTGAGCGCCCCGGCGTCATGGACCTGATTGCCGTGCCGGACGTGACAGCGAAACTGGATGCGCTCATGGCGCAGGATTTTCGCTAAGATGCCGCCATGAGCGAAATCACTGTTCCCATATCGCCCGGCGAATTGCTGGATAAGATCACGATCCTGCGGATCAAATCAACACGCATCAGCGATCCGAAGAAACTCGCCAACGTGCGCACCGAATTGCAGGTGCTCGAGGATACCTGGCGCGGCTCTGCCTACGCGAAGGCCGGCATTGAAGCCGAGGTCATCGCGTTGCTCGAGGTCAACGAACGACTGTGGGTGATCGAAGACGGCATCCGCGATAAGGAACGGGCGCAGGAATTCGATGCCGATTTCATCCGGTTTGCCAGAGCCGTCTATTTCGAGAACGACGAGCGCGCGGCCATCAAGCGGCGCATCAATACCAAACTCGGCTCCGAGCTAGTCGAAGAAAAATCCTACGCCGAATACAGAACTTGAAGTCAGGTCTCCGACTTGCTGTCGGCGGGACCGGCCGCATTTCGATTGAGCGTGTACTCGGCGCCGCAATAGGGGCATTTGGCCCAGCCCGTCGCCTCGATCGGCAGGTAAACCTTGGGATGCGAATTCCACAGCATCATGCCCGGCATCGGGCACGAAAGCGGCAGGTCGGCCATGTTGACCGTGTAGTGATGCAGCGCGTTCGGCACTATCAATTGATGCTTGGAATCGTCCTGGACCATGGCCGCCATACTCATCACTCCGCTTGAACTTGTTTTGCTTGAACTCGTTTCGGTTGGGGTGCAAATCCGCGCGCCCGCAATAAGCCGTCGATCTTGGGGTCAGCGCCCCGAAAGTTCCGATACGCCTGGCCGGGATCCAGGCTGTTGCCCACCACCATGATGTCATCGTGCAGGCGCTTGGCCACGGACTTATCGTAGGCGCCGCCGGCCTCGGTGAAAGCCTCGAAAGCATCGTGATCCAGCACTTCGGCCCACAGATAGCTATAGTAGCCCGCCGAGTATGCGTCGCTCGAAAAGATGTGCCCGAACTGCGGCGTGCGGTGGCGCATCACCATTTCCGCGGGCATGCCGAGCGATGCCAGCGTGGTGCGCTCGAATTCGCCCGGATCAATAGGCCGATCGCCGGCCAGGTGCAGCTTCATATCGACAAGCGCGGATGCCAAATATTCGACGGTGGCAAACCCCTGGTTGAAAGTGCTGGCCTTCTTGATCTTCGCCACCAACTCCGGCGGAATCGGCTTTCCGGTTTGGTAATGCAACGCGAATCGCGACAATACTTCCGGTGTGGAGAGCCAGTTTTCGTTGAGCTGCGAGGGAAACTCGACAAAATCGCGAACCACGTTGGTACCGGCAAGCGATGGGTATTTAACGTCGGAATTCAGGCCATGCAGCGCATGGCCGAACTCATGGAACAACGTCACGGCGTCATCCCAGCTGATCAACAAGGGGCCGCCGCTTTCGTCCTTCACGAAATTCGTGTTGTTGGACACGATGGGGAAGACTTTGGCGTCCAAATTCTCTTGACCGCGGTACTCGCTCATCCACGCGCCGGAATTCTTGCCGGGCCGCGCGTACGGATCGAAATACCAGAATCCGACGTGAGTGTCGGCGGCATTCTTGACTTCCCAAACGCGCACGTCCGGATTGGCGATCGGCAGCCCGGACACCTGCGTGAACGTAAAGCCATAGAGTTGTCCCGCCGCCCAGAACATGCCCTCGCGCAGCTTTTCTAACTGCAGGTAGGGCTTGACCTCATTCATCTCCAGATCGTATTTCGCCTTGCGCACCTTCTCGGCGTAATACCGGTAATCCCAACCGGCAATCTTGATGCCGGCATGCTCGCGATCCGCGATGGCCTGCATGTCGGCCACTTCCTCATGCTCGCGCGCCACCGCCGCAGGCCATACCTGCATCATCAGATTCATGGCGGCTTCCGGCGTCTTTGCCATGCTGTCCGCCACCCGCCAATGCGCATGGGTGGGGTAGCCCAGGAGCTTTGCGCGCTTCGCGCGCAGCGCCAAGATCTCGGCGATGATTTTTTTATTGTCGTGCACATCGCCGTTGTCGCCGCGGCTGTAAAAGGTACGCCAGACCTTTTCGCGCAAATCGCGCCGATCCGCATAAGTCAAAAACGGATCCATGGAAGAGCGGGTATTGAGAATCGCCCATTCGCTGTTGTGACCGCGGGCCGCGGCGGCGGCGCCCGCGGCCGCGCGCAGCGGTTCCGGCAATCCCGCCAAATCCTCCTCGCTCTTCAAATACAAGACATAATTCGCTTCGTCAGCCAACAGGTTCTGGCTGAAATTCGCGAACAGCGTGGCAAGACGCTCGTTGATCTGTGCGACGCGCAGCTTGGCCGGCGCATCGAGCTTGGCGCCGGCGCGCACGAAGTTCGTGAAGTAATACCAACACAGCCGCTGCTGGACCGGCGTCAGGTTCTCCTTGGAACCGTAGACTGCTTGAATGCGCGCGAACAGCGCCACGTTCTGGTAGATCTTGTCCGAGAACGCGGCAAGCTTCGGCTGCATTTCGCGTTCCACCGCCTGAAAATCATCTGTGCTCATGGTCGAGGACCAGACGTTGTAAATGGCGCTTACCCGATTGAAGGTATGTCCTGTGCGCTCCAGCGCGGCGATGGTGTTGTCGAAGGTCGGCGCAGCGGGATTTCGGGTGATGTGGTCGATTTCAGTCAGATTCTCGATCATGGCCGCCTCGAGCGCGGGTTTGAAGTCCACGACGCGGACCTTGTCGAAAGGCGGCAGTCCGCCGGCGGGTCCCACCCACGGCGCGAGTAGCGGATTCACCGGCCGCGGAGCGGAAAAAGCCTCGGCTGCGCCAAGGACCATCAGCAGCGCGCCCGCTGCCGCAATCGTGAAACGTCCATCCATTGGGTGAATTTCCTCAGCAAGGTTTGCCCTCAAAAGGGTTCGTTTGGCCGGCGTCCGGCGACCCGCGATTTTGCTCGCCACCGGCCCGAAGCGCAATGCGACTTAAGCGGGCCCGTCAGGCGGCGGTTGCGAACGTCGCGCGCCAGATCTCGCCCAGCCGATCGCGAGTCTCCGCGTACGGCGCCGCCGGGACGATGCGTTGGTCATCACCCTCGAGGGACAGGTGATGCAGCACCGTACGGTAGCTGATGTACGCCTCTTTGAGCCAGGCTGCCGTCGCGTAATCGACCACGCCGACGGCTGCCAGCCCTTCGAGCTGTCGAATGTTGTCCGAGTGGGTCAGCAGTTCCGGATGCGCCTGCGCCGCCGCCAATACCCAGTACTGAACCAGAAACTCGATGTCTGCTATGCCGCCGGCATCCTGCTTGATGTCGAATTGCCCGGCGCTTGAACGCGACAACTCGCGGCGCATGCGCAGCCGCATTTCCAACACGTCGGCGCGCAGCGTGTCCCGCCGCACGGCGACCGACAAGATGCGGCGCCGTACCGCCTCGAATTCCTTGCAGAGTTTCGCATTCCCCGCTACCGCTCGGGCGCGCAGCAGCGCTTGGTGCTCCCAGGTCCATGCCTCCGCCCGTTGATAACGTTCGAAGGCCTCGATGCCGGTCATCAGAAAGCCGCCCTTGCCGTTCGGCCGCAGACGCATATCAACCTCGTAGAGGCGGCCTGCCGCCGAATGCATGGTGAGCAGATGCACGATGCGTTGCCCCAAGCGCAAAAAGAACATGCCGTTGTCCATGGGACGCTCGCCATTGGTGAGCTGAATACTGCCGGCCGAATCATGCAGGAACACCAGGTCAAGATCCGACGCGTAGCCCAATTCCAAGCCGCCGAGCTTGCCGTACCCCGCGACTGCGACGAGGACCGGGCGCAGACTTGCGGAATCCTCACCGCAATACGGGGTGCCGTACATGTGCGTCATTTGTTGCCACGCGAGATCCATGCAGCATTGGATGATCAATTCCGCAATGTCGGTGAGCCGATCGCTGACCCGCATCAGCGGCAGGCGGCCGGTCAAATCCGCGAGTGCCACGGCAAAGACAGCCACCTTCTGAAATTGCCGCAATGCCTCCACTTGCCTTTCCGGATCGTCCGGCGACAACCGCTCGGTACGCGCGGCCAACTCCAACGCAAATCCCTGGCGCGACGGCAACTCATCGAACGCCTTGGCATCGATCAGCTCATCGAGCAGCAGCGGAAAATCGGCGATCTGCCGCGATAAAAAACCGCTGATGGCACACACTTCGATCAGCCGGTCCAGCGCCGCCGGCTGTTCCTTGAGCAGCGCTAGATAGGATGCGCGGGTGCCGATCGCTTCCACGACGCGAAGCACCCGCTGCACGACGATTGCCGGCGCCGCATGTTGCGCCGCCGACTCGAGCAGGCGCGCAAGGATGACGTACAGGCGCCGATGCCCCGCTTCATCGAGACGGCGATACGGCGCTGCATGCCGGTAGGCTTCCAATATCGCGGCCACCGCCGCAATCTCGCTGCGTGGAAAGCCGCTGGCGGCCAGTTCCCGGTCGATCTGCGCATCCTCCGAGTCCAGCCAGTCCACACCGATGTCGTCGTGGCGGCGCTGCGCGTCGGGCGCGCCGAACAACAAGGCGTCGAATTGCGCGGCCACCTGGCCGAGCGTCGACTCCACGCGCGCCGCCGCGCTGGTCCAATCGCTGAATCCCATGATTAACGCAACTCGCGCACGGTCGAGCGGATCCTGCGGCAAGGTATGCGTTTGCTGGTCGCGTATCATCTGCAGCGCGTTTTCGGCCTTGCGCAGCTCGAGATACGCAGCCGTCAGTTCTGCGATGTCGTTCTCCGACACCAGTTTGGAGCCGGCCAGGAGGGGCAGCACGTCGAGCAATGAGGGGTTTTGCAGCCGCCGGTCGCTGCCGCCGCGCACCAATTGCATGGATTGCACGATGAACTCGACTTCGCGAATCCCGCCTTTCCCCAATTTCAGATGATGATCGAGATCGCGGCGCGACACCTCGCGCACGATGAGCGCCTTCATATTGCGCAAGGACTCGAACACGCCAAAATCCAAATATCGACGATAGACGAATGGGCGCACGAACTCGTCGTAAGCGCGGGAATATGCGCCTGCGCCAACGATGGCGCGCGCTTTGACCCATGCGTAGCGCTCCCAATCGCGGCCGTGTTGCTGTAAGTAGTCCTCCAGAGAGGCGAGGCTCACGACCAAAGGCCCGCTCTCGCCGAAGGGACGCAGGCGCATGTCGACGCGAAACACAAAGCCGTCGGCATTGCGCTCATCGAGCAGGCGGATGATTTCGCGGCCCAGTCGATTGAAATACTCTTCATTGTCGATGATGCGGGGCCCGGCGGTCTCGCCTGCTTCGGTAGAGAGGAAAACAAGGTCGATGTCCGACGAGAAGTTGAGCTCGCGGCCGCCCAGTTTTCCCATACCTAAAATGATGAAGGGCGACGATGATTCCTTCGAGCTGTAAGGCTTGCCGAAAATCGGCTGCAGATGCAATTGAGCAGCCGATGCAGCCGCGCGTACCGTCGCGTCGGCCAGGTCGGCCACAGCCAGCAATGTCGCCGCCACGGTCGCGCTCCCCGCTATGTCGCGCCAGGCAATGCGCAACATGGCGCGTCTGCGCCACTCGCGCAGAATCAATTGAGCCCGTTCGACCGTCGACGCAGACGCCGCCTGGCCTTCATAGCCGGCATTCGGCTCGTTCGGCAGGGCCGCATCTTTCGGCATGGCCGCATCGTGTTGACTGAGCCATTCAAGAGATTGTGGGTCCTGAATCAATGCGGCGGCGACAAACTCACTGGCCGCCACCACGCGCGGCAACTGCGTGCGATGGCGCTCAGTCAGCGCTTGGTAGGCAATCAGAAAACCTTCCCGCGCGCATGCGCGTTCCCACCAGCGCTCGACGGAATCGCGCAACTCTTCGGGGACGGAACCAATGTATTGAATTGGGATGCTCATCGCGCGCGGTTGTGAGAGCCGCTGCTATCGAATCGCCACCATGAACAATCGCGGGAATGGCAACAAAACGCTGCCATCCGCGTTGGAAGGATAGACGTCCGCGATCGCGGCGGTGTAAAGCTTCAGGTAGGCGCTGCGCTCTGCATCGTCCAAGGGCTCCATATAAGGCCTGAGGCCGCTGCCCTTGAACCACTCCACGATTGCCGCTGCACCACCGGAAAGCGCGTGGTAGTAAGTGGTCCGCCAAAGATCCACTTTCGCGCACAGCGGCCGCAATAATTCGTAGTACCAATCGACGCCGGCAAGCGGCGTGCGCGCAGCCGCTGCGTCGGCAAGCTTGGCCGCCCAGGGACCCTGCGCGGCAATCTCTCGCATCAGGCGGTGCGCGGGTCCATCGAGATTGTCCGGCATTTGCACCGCCAACCCACCTCGCAGCGCGAGTTTTCCGATGAATTCCGGCAATAGCGTTTCATGATGGGGCACCCACTGCAGCACGGCATTCGCCAAGATCACGTCGAACGGCCCGTGGAGCTTCCAGTCGCGAACATCGTCCACCGCAAACTTGACCTGCGGCAGCCGTCGTCGCGCCGCCGCGATCATGTCGGGCGAGGTATCGATGCCCGCCACTTGAGCTTCCGGATAGCGCCCGGCCAAAACCTCCGTCGAATTGCCGGGCCCGCAGCCGAGATCGATGACCGAGCGCGCATCGATTGCCGGCAATGCAGCGAGAAGGTCGCGCACCGGGCGCGTGCGTTCGTCTTCGAAGGCGACGTATTGTGTGGCGGACCAACTCAATTCAATCCTGCCAGCCACGTGATCACCGTGCTCTCGAGGGCGATACGATGATCTGACCAACTGTGGTCCGTGTCCACGTGCATCGCAGTGACTTTCGTCCCGCCCTTGGCTTTGATCGCGGCGACCAGTGCGTCGGTCTGCGCTGCCAGATGATCGTTGGCCGTGAGTGCCAGCACCGGAATACCGGCAAGTCCCTGCGCAGTTCCTGCCACCACGAATTCCTGCGCATGTGCCTTGAGCTCATCGACCATGCTCTCGGCGGTGACATCAGAGAGTGTTTCCATGTCCTCGGCCATCGAGGCCACCGCCTGGGCGTGCGGCCTGGCGCCAACCAATCCCATGTCCGCCATGGAGATAAGGATGGCGCCAATCAACGCATGATCGTGGGCTGCGGTGTGTGCGACCACCCAGCCGCCCATACTGTGGCCCGCGATGGCGATGCGCGAGGGATCAACGCCCAGTTGCAAGGCATTTGCCGGATTTCGCAGGTACGACAAAACCGCATCGGCATCCTGCAAATTTTGCGCAAATCGGAATGGGCCCGGGCTGCCCCAAGAACCGCGGTAGTTGAACGTGACGGCATTCCAACCCGCGCGGCGCGCGGCCTGCGCCAAGTCGAGGTTCTTTTCATTCCCCGGCAAGCCGTGGCATATGACCAGCGTGGGATGCGGACCGGCACCCGACGGCGAATACACCAATCCATTGATGAGCAAGCCATGACTCGGGATGTGGAGCACCGTCATCCCTGCCGGATGCCTGGGATCCGCCGGAGGGTCCGTGAAGATCGCCGGAGGCACCGATTGCGCCAAGACCCCCGTCGATGCGAGGCAAACACTCATCAGCACGCAGCTCAGCGATATTCGCATCATGGATACCTCCTGCAGCGGATTGGCACCGCAGCAGCGGCGTATGATAAACGACGCTCGCCACCGCGAAGCATTAACTCGTGCCGCGAATCACTAAACGTAAGAAAGCGCTGATATGGCTCGGCAACGGCCAGGGATCCCGCAAAGCCGGCGAAGAGTTCGCGGATCCGCCGCGGGTACTGAAAACCTGCGGCACGGGCTCCCAGATGCAGCCCTGCACGAAGAAGAGCACAATGCCGCGCGCGCACTGATTTCGCACGTGGTGCCGCGGCGGGCGGGAATGAAGACTCCCGATGAGGATAGGCGAGAGCCGCGACCGAAGTAAGCCGCTGTATTTCAAGTGAAAAAGACAATCCCTGTGTGTCTCGATAAATAAAGCATATGAGTGGGACCCCCGATGCCGCAGGCACACCAGAGAGCGCAGAGGAACTCTATCGCCTGCGAGAGATGTTTGTTAAGTCACCGAGCTTTTCCGCACTTCTACAGGGCCCCGAGCACCGTTTCGTACTGGCAAACCCGGCCTACCATCAACTGATTGGCCGTCGCAATGTCATCGGTTTGACTGTTCGCGAGGCCGTTCCCGAATTGGAAGGCCAGGGGTTTTTTGAACTGCTCGATAACGTGCTTGCCAGCGGAGAACCCTTCGTCGGGAAGGACCTGAAGATCGTTCTTGAGCGCGCCCCTGGCGCGGTTGCCGAAACCCGATATTTGGATTTCGTCTATCAACCCATCAAAAACGAACTGGGCAATGTTACGTCGATCTTTGTTGAAGGATTGGACATCACCGAGCGGCGAGCCACGGAGCAAGCGCTGCGCGAATTGAACGCCAACCTGGAGAGGCGCGTGATCGAGCGCCCGCAGGCTCGAGGCCTCACCTGGCAACTGAGCCCCGACTTGCTCGGAGCTCTTAATTCCAACGGATATTTCGAAACATCGAACCCCGCGTGGCAGACAGTCCTCGGATGGTCAGAGGCCGAAGTGGCAAGCATGTCGATATTCGAGCTGTTGCATCCGGACGACGTGGAACACACGCGGGCGGGTTTTGAGCTGACGCTGGTCGGTCAGCCGGCAATCCGATTTGAAAACCGCTATCGATGCAAAGATGGCAGCTATCGCTGGATTTCTTGGGTGGGCATTCAGGAAGACAACTTTGTGTATTGCACCGGCAGGGACATCACCGCCGAGCGCGAGTCGGAAATCGAGCTTTCGAAAGCTCAAGACGCGCTTCGGCAATCGCAGAAGATGGAGGCAATTGGTCAGCTCACGGGTGGTATTGCCCACGATTTCAACAATCTCTTGACCGGGATCTTGGCTTCTCTCGATCTCATGCGTCGACGCATGGCGGCAAATAAACCCGAGGATGCGTTGCGCTTCATGGACGCCGCCTCGACATCCGCGCAGCGCGCAGCCGCACTTACGCACCGGCTGCTCGCATTCGCCCGCCGCCAGTTGCTCGACACTCGGCCCAATGACATCAATCGCCTGATCGCCAGCATGGAAGATCTCTTGATTCGAACGTTGGGTGAACACATCGAGTTGAATTGCACGCTGGCGGGCGACCTCTGGACGGCCTTTACCGACGCCAATCAACTCGAGAACGCGATATTGAACCTTGCGATCAATGCGCGGGACGCGATGCCCAATGGCGGTCGGTTGAGCATCCAAACGGCGAATGTTCGGCTGGACGAGGCCTACACCGCGTCACAGGAAGACGTGCAGCCGGGCGAGTATGTGGTCGTCGGCGTTTCCGACACGGGAATGGGCATGTCACCGGAGGTGCTGTCAAAGGCGATCGACCCATTTTTCACTACAAAGCCCATCGGCGAGGGGACGGGCCTGGGCCTCTCTGGCATTTACGGCTTTGCCAGGCAAAGCCAGGGGCATCTGCGCATTTATAGCGAGTTAGGACAAGGAACGACCGTCAAGCTCTATCTTCCCAGAGCCAAGCAAAATTCCGTTGATCCGCAAACGGCCACCGTTGAAACGCCGCGGGGCCAAGGCGAGACGATCCTCATGGTGGAAGACGATGCCACTGTGCGGCTGATTGTCCGCGACGCTCTGGAAGATCTCGGCTACAACATCCTTCTGGCGCCGGATGCCCGCACTGCCCTCCCCTTGCTGCAATCGAATCAGCGCATTGATCTTCTAATTTCCGACGTGGTATTGCCCCACGTCAACGGCAGGAAACTCGCGGAAATGGCGCTTAACTTGCGCCCCAACCTCAACGTGCTTTTTATCTCCGGCTACGCTGAAAACGCCATCCACGGCGATTTCCTGGAACCGGGCATGGAAATGCTCACCAAGCCGTTCACTTTGGACGATCTCGGTGCAAAGGTGCATGCGATGATCAACCGCAAAGTTCAATAAGTGACGCGACGCTCTGCGGCCTCAGGGCCCTGGCATCACGAATAATTTTACCGCCGAGGAATCGTTGGATCGTGGGGGCCATGATACTGCTATCTTAGCTTCCGAAATTCATCGCGTGCTCGAGGGTGTTCGGCGAGAAGCTTCTCGAGCCGCGGCAGCTGCGAATGAGCGGCGTTGCGCAATTCTCGGGGCGCCTCGCGGTAAGACTCGCGAAGCAACACGCTCTCCTGCTCGATCAGTATGGCCGCCAGCGTAGCCGCCTGCACGAGACTCCTCTCCGCTTTGTCCGGATCCTCCCCACGGCGCGTGCTGGAGTAAAGGTTATGCCAGATCATGCGAGCGGCGTCCGGCAGTAGGATGGGTATACAGTGCCCGCCGGCCAGGGCGACGCCGGCGCGGCTGCCTTCGAGCAGGTAGTCGTAGAAGGGAACCGTCTGCGCATGCCAGTCGAGTTCCGGAAGCGCGACGATTTCGCCCCAGAGGGGACCGGGGGTGAACACTTCCACGCGGCAGCCTTCGGCGCCGGGCAGCTTCATCGAGGTCGACGGATTCTTGCGCGGCACGCCCGGAATCAGAACGAAGGGCAGCTGCGTCGCGTGCATGGCGGACAGAAACGAAATGGGGGTCGCCAGTTTCAGCGCTTGTCGACGCGCCAGTTTCACGTTCTGCGCGCCGGCCGTTGCGGCGACGGCACCGTATTCGTTGAGCCAGATCACGTAGGCCAAGGTACCCACCACCACCATACCGTCCTGGAAGATTCTGCGGTTGTGCAGCTCCACCAGAACGCCGGCGACACTCTTGTCTGCCACTTGATAGCCGAGCTTGCCGAGCACCGCCACCTGCTTCGCTGTCCACACGGAGTTGGCGATGCGGCCCTGCATCGCGTCATAGGCTGCCGAATCGTTTGCCCTGCAGACAAATTGTTCCGACCGCTTTCTTGGCGCCGAAGAGTGAGAGCGGTACCAGTACTCATGTCCCGTGCCTGCGCGCTTGACGAGTGTGCCCGGCGAACCGGGAAGCAGTTCGCCGGTGGCGTGCGCACGCGCTTTGACTTCCGCGTAAAGGGTGCGGGTGGCTGTTTCATGCAGGCTGTATAGGGGCTTGGATGGCAGCAATGTCAGCTGCCGGCGCCGTCGGGACTTCGCCAACCTCGCTCGAATGGCAGCCGCCAGGCATGGGGAGCGATGAGTTGATGGACGGCATTTGGTCCCCACGATCCGGGGTCATAGAAACGAACCGGCGGCGGTGCCTCCATCAAGCGAATGGAAACTTCCCATAGCCGCTCGATGCCCTCGGCGGTCGTGAAGAGCGTGGGGTCGCCGCGCATAGCGTCCAGTATCAGACGCTCATACGCCTCCAGCACATCGCCGATGCGCCCGGTATCGTGCATGGCGAACTGCATACTCAGTTTGTCCAGACGCATTCCCGGACCGGGGCGCTTGCCATAAAACGACAAAGACATTTTAGCGGCATCCGCCAGGTCGAAAGTCAGGTGGTCAGGACCTTGCTCGCCGATTCCAGAACCGGCCGGAAACATGCTCTTCGGCGGCTCTCGAAATGCAATCGAAATGATGCGTTGCCCCTCGGCCAAGCGCTTGCCGGTGCGTAGGTAGAAGGGCACACCGGCCCAGCGCCAATTGTCGATGTAGCATCGCAAAGCAATGAATGTCTCCGTATCCGAGTCGGGGGAGACCCCTTCTTCTGATCGATATCCGATGTATTGGCCGCGCACGACGTCGGCAGGCTTGATCGGCAGCATGCTGCGGAAGACTTTGTTTTTTTCCTCGCTGATGGGCCTCGGTTCCAGCGACGTCGGCGCCTCCATCGCCATGAACCCAAGAATCTGAAACAAGTGAGTGACCACCATGTCGCGATAGGCGCCGGTATGCTCGTAGAAACCGGATCGCTTGCCCAGTCCCAATTTCTCCGGCACATCGATCTGCACGTGATCAATGAAGTTGCGATTCCAGATCGGCTCAAACAAGCCATTGGCAAAGCGGAAGGCGAGAATATTCTGCGCGGCTTCTTTGCCGAGAAAATGATCAATGCGAAAGATCCGCTCCTCGTCGAACACCTCGTGCAGCTTGCTGTTCAACAAGACCGCGCTCGCGAGATCGGTGCCGAATGGCTTCTCCATAATGACGCGGGAGCGGTCAACCAATTCGGCCTCACCGAGCAGGCGCACGGCGGAGAGTGCGGCGTTCGGGGGCACACTCAAGTAGTGCAGCCGGCGGCACTCAACGTTGAAACTGTGCTCCGCCTCCAGCACAGCTGCCTTGAGCACGGCGGCACCGGCTTTCAACGGTACATATTGAAGGCTGTTAGAGAACGCATCCCAGTCGGCCTGCGCAACATTGCGCGTGGAGAATTCGGTGAGCGCGTCCCGCGCGAACTGTCGAAAGCCCTCGGTATCTAGATTATCAAGCGAGACGCCAATGATCCGGCAGCCGGGAATAAACCCTGAACTCGACAGATGAAAGAGCCCCGGCAACAGCTTGCGTCGAGCAAGATCGCCGGTGGCGCCCACCAGAACCACGACCTGGGGGTACTGTGGGCCTACGCCCGGCGGTATTTTTGCCACGATTCATTTCTCCTTTAACATCAACTCGGCGTGGGCGAATCATTAAACCCTGCTAGTTCTGTGCAGGGAATTGCCTATTTCGGTATCGGTTGTTCAATTGGAGAACAGATCCGCCCGCGGTGTTTGACCCTCGAATCGAACGAGCGTAGAACCACGATCATATAGACCGATTCGGTGAAATCCCCGCTAAAAAAAAGAGCGGGCCGAAGCCCGCTCTCTTTTGACTGTAACCAGCTGATTGCCGGTATTACATGTCCATACCGCCCATTCCGCCCATGCCGCCACCGCCGCCGGCGTGCGCATGCTCTTCTTCCTTCGGCGACTCGGCGATCATGACTTCCGTCGTGAGCAGGAGTCCCGCCACCGAGGCCGCGTTCTGCAGAGCCAGACGCGTCACCTTGGTCGGGTCCAGAATGCCCAGTTCGATCATATCGCCGTACTCGCTGGTCGCGGCGTTGTAGCCGAACGTGCCCTTGCCCTCGCGGACTCGGTTCAGAACAACCGCGGCATCCTCACCGGCATTGGTGACGATCTGACGCAGCGGCTCTTCGATCGAGCGGGCCAAAATCTTGATGCCCGTGGTCTGATCTTCGTTCTTGCCGACAAGCTTCTCGATGGCTTTCAACGCACGCACCAGCGCGACACCGCCGCCCGGGACCACGCCTTCTTCGACGGCCGCACGGGTCGCATGCAATGCATCTTCGACGCGGGCCTTCTTTTCCTTCATTTCGATTTCGGTCGCGGCACCGACTTTGATCACGGCAACGCCGCCGGAGAGCTTGGCAACGCGCTCCTGGAGCTTTTCCTTGTCATAGTCAGAGGTGGCTTCTTCGATCTGCGCACGAATGCTTTCGACGCGAGCCTTGATGTCGGCCGCCTTGCCGTGTCCGTCGATGATGGTGGTGTTCTCTTTCTCCACCAAAATCTTCTTCGCTTCGCCGAGATCATTCAGCGTCGCCTTTTCGAGCGACAAGCCGACTTCATCGGAGATGACCGTGCCGCCGGTCAGGACCGCAATGTCCTGCAGCATGGCTTTACGACGATCACCAAAGCCCGGCGCCTTGACGGCGGCGACCTTGACGATGCCGCGGATGGTGTTGACGACCAGCGTGGCCAATGCCTCGCCTTCGACGTCTTCAGCAACGATCAACAGCTGGCGGCCGCCCTTGGCAATAGCTTCCAGCAAGGGGAGCAATTCGCGAATGTTGGAGATCTTCTTGTCCACCAACAAAACCAGCGGCTTGTCGAGCTCGGCGCTCTGACCCTGCTGATTGTTGATGAAGTACGGCGAGAGGTAGCCGCGATCGAACTGCATGCCTTCGACCACTTCGAGCTCGTTATCGAGACCCGAACCCTCTTCAACCGTGATCACGCCCTCTTTGCCGACTTTCGCCATCGCATCGGCAATCGTCTTGCCAATGCTCTCGTCGGAGTTGGCAGAGATCGTGCCGACCTGTGCGATCGCTTTCGGATCCTTGCAGGGCTTGGAGAGCTTCTTGAGCTCTTCGGTGGCCGCAATGACCGCTTGGTCGATGCCGCGCTTCAAGTCCATCGGGTTGGCGCCCGCGGCAACCGACTTCAGACCTTCACGGATGATGGCTTGCGCCAACACGGTTGCGGTGGTGGTGCCGTCGCCGGCTTCGTCAGACGTGTTGGAAGCAACTTCCTTCACCATCTGCGCACCCATGTTCTCGAACTTGTCCTTCAGCTCGATTTCTTTGGCGACCGAAACGCCGTCCTTGGTGACGGTGGGCGCGCCGAAGCTCTTGTCGAGCACCGCATTGCGGCCCTTCGGACCCAGTGTGACCTTGACGGCATTCGCCAGGATATTCACACCCTTGAACATGCGTGCCCGAGCGTCGTCGCTAAAGCGTACGTCTTTTGCTGACATTTGCAGATACCTCTAATTAGATTTGATTTGCGGGACTACGAAGTGCGGTTTTCGCTCGAGGCTTACTTGCCTTCCACAACGGCCATGACGTCTTCTTCACGCATGACTACCAGCTCGTCACCATCCATCTTCACTTCGGTACCGCTGTACTTACCGAAAAGAATCTTGTCGCCGACCTTGAGGTCCAGCGGACGAATTTCGCCATTCTCTAAAATCTTGCCCTTGCCGACGGCAATCACTTTCCCGAAAATCGGTTTTTCGGTCGCGGTGTCAGGGATCACAATCCCACCTGGAGACTTACGCTCCTCCTCTTCTCGTTTCACGATCACGCGGTCATGAAGGGGACGAATCTTCATAAGACAAGACTCCTAATGCTTGAGTTTTGGGTTAGCTAAAGGGTCAGTGTTGTTAGCACTCCCCCATCGAGGCTGCTAATAATAGCGTCGAAATATTACGATTCAAGGGTTGCGGCCCTAATTTTTTGCTGTGACGCAGCATTATTATGGCCTGGCGCCCTTGCGGCTTGGCCACTAAAGTGCGCTGCATGCAACGAACCCAAACAACTGGTTTTGTCTCCCTGCTCCTGGTGTGCATGCTGGGGGCGCCCGGATCTGCCAGCGCCAAGCCCTGGTGGATGCGGGGCATTGAATCCAACGAAACTGACTTCCTGCCCCCCGATGTCGCATTTCGGGTCGCCGCGCGCATCGATGGCAATGCGGTGAAAGTACGTTGGGTTATCGCGGATGGCTACTACCTGTACAAACAAAAGATTCAGGTTCAAGCGGAAAGCCCGGACCTCATGGTTTCCGCCCCGCAGCTGCCGCCCGGTGCGGTCAAAACCGACCCCTACCTGGGTACCCAGGAGATTTATACCCAGCAGGTGGAAGCGACCGTTCCCTACACGCGCATCGATGCGGGCGCCCATCCGATCCAGATCAAACTGACCTACCAGGGCTGCGCCGAGGCCGGGTTGTGCTACCCGCCCATCACCAAAGTGGTTTTCCCAAACGCTGCCACGGCCCCGGCGCCGGCGAACATTCCGCCCTACCGGTGGGAAACCATCGCGATCATCGGGGGTGCATTCGGATTTCTGGTTGCCGGGCTGGTGTTGAGAAAGGGACGCAAGCTCGACGTTCCTGCATGAACACCTTAGGGCCGCGCTTCTTCGGCGCCGCGCTGGTCATGCTGTTGGGGATTTGGGTGGGCACCAGGATGCACTTGGTTCATGACACTCATCAGGAGCACGGTGTCGCCGTGCCTGCCGGCAGGGCCAGTGCACCCGACGACCCCCAGGGTATTTCGGCATCCGAAGCGGCATCGGCGCAGGAAGCGGTCAGGCCGCATGCCGTGATTCCTGCCCGCCTGCCTGATTTTTCGCTCATGGATTTGTCGGGCAAGGCCACCCCCATCTCGGCATGGAGCGGCAAGTCACTGGTAATCAACTTTTGGGCGACCTGGTGCGCGCCCTGCCGGCGGGAAATACCGTTGCTTAAGGACTTGGCGGCCGAATGGGCCGGACGGGATGTCGCCGTGGTCGGCATTGCCGTGGACCATCGGGACAAGGTGCAGGAATTCGCCGGCCAGTTCAAAATCGACTACCCGGTGCTCATCGGCGATCAGGATGCTTTGGATGTTGCTGCAAAATTCGGCATGGATTCGCCGGCGTTTCCTTTTACGGTTTTCACCGATCGGCGCGGCGAGGTGGTGGCCTTGTTTGTCGGCGAGCTGCACCGCCCACAGGTCGATTTCATCCTTTCCGAGGTCCAAGATCTCAACCACGACCGCGTCCGGCTCCCCGAAGCGCGCCGCGTCATTGCCGAGGGCCTTGAGAAGCTGGCGGCGAAACAGGCGGGATAAGCGCCTTCAGTGACGTTCGCCGCAGAAGCTTGCCTTTTCAATCCCATTTCTGGTTATTATCGCGGACCTTTGTAACGCGGTCGCGTGGGATTGACGCTTAAGATGGCTCGAATTTTATTGCTAAATGGCCCGAATCTGAATCTGCTCGGCACCCGCGAGCCTAGCGTGTACGGCACCGCCACTCTGCAAGACATCGAGACCAAGCTCAAGGGCTTAAGCGTGGCCCAAGGCCATGAACTCATTGCCGCGCAGAGCAATGCCGAGCACGAATTGATCGGCAAAATCCACGCGACCAAGCTCGAGCAGATCGGCTTCGTGATCATCAATCCGGGCGCCTTCACCCACACCAGCATTGCCCTGCGCGACGCGTTCCTGTCGGTAAGCATTCCGTTCATCGAAATACACTTGAGCAATGTGTTCGCGCGCGAAGCTTATCGGCATCACTCTTATCTATCCGACATCGCGGTCGGCTGCATTTACGGATTGGGCCCGATTGGCTACGAGCTCGCGCTCCAAGCCGCCATCGCGCGCCTGACCAAGACCTAAAACGATCGATTCTCAAGGGGTTCGCGGATGGACATTCGCAAGGTAAAGAAACTAATCGAGTTGCTCGAGGAATCCGGCATCTCGGAACTGGAGATATCGGAGGGCGAAGAGTCGGTGCGCATCAGCCGTCACCCGAGAATGGGCATGCAGGTCGCTGCCACCCAAGCCGCTCCCATCATGCATGCGGCGCCGGCCGCCGCAGCCATGCCGGCCACGTCGGCCGGCGAGCGCGCGCCCGGCAACGATGAGCACACGGTCACCTCGCCGATGGTCGGCACCTACTATGCGTCCGCCTCTCCGGGTGCCAAGGCCTTCGTGGAGATCGGCAGCGAAATCGAGGTCGGGCAGATACTTTGCATCATTGAAGCCATGAAGATGATGAATCAGATCGAGTCCGACAAGGCGGGCCGGGTTACGGCGATGCTCGCGAAGAACGGTGAGCCTGTCGAGTTCGGCCAACCGCTGTTTATCATCGAATAGCGCACAGATGATTGAAAAAGTCGTCATCGCGAACCGCGGCGAGATCGCTCTTCGCATATTGCGCGCATGCCGTGAACTCGGCATCAAGACCGTGGCCGTGCATTCGACCGCCGATTTCAACACCAAGCACGTGCTGCTCGCGGACGAGACCGTGTGCATCGGACCTCCGCAATCGGCTCTGTCGTACCTCAATATGCCGGCCATCATCAGTGCGGCAGAAGTGACCGACGCGGTTGCGATTCACCCAGGGTACGGCTTCTTGTCGGAAAACGCCGATTTTGCCGAACGCGTCGAGAAAAGCGGTTTCATCTTCGTCGGCCCCAGAGCCGAAACCATCCGCCTCATGGGCGATAAAGTCTCCGCCATCAAAACCATGAAGAGCTATGGCGTGCCTTGCGTTCCCGGTTCGGACGGTCCGCTCGGCAAGGATGCGGACGAGAATTTCCGCATCGCCAAGGACATCGGCTATCCGGTGATCATCAAGGCCTCAGGCGGCGGCGGCGGCCGCGGCATGCGCGTCGTGCATACCGACGCCTCGCTGTTGAACGCCATCGGCGTTACGCAGTCGGAGGCGCTCGCCGCCTTCGGCAACGATCAGGTTTACATGGAGAAGTTTCTCGAAAAGCCGCGGCACATCGAGTTTCAGATTCTGGCCGACAACTACGGCAATGTGGTGCACTTGGGCGAACGCGATTGCTCCATGCAGCGTCGCCACCAGAAAGTCATCGAAGAGGCGCCGGCGCCGGGACTCACGGCGAAACAGCGCAAAACCATGGGCGAACGCTGCGCCAAGGCGTGCCAGGAAGTCGGCTATCGAAGCGCCGGCACGCTCGAATTCTTGTATCAGGACAACGAATTCTACTTCATCGAAATGAACACGCGCGTGCAGGTCGAGCATCCCGTGACCGAGTTGGTTACCGGGATCGATATCGTCAAAGCCCAGCTGCTGATCGCGGCCGGCGAGCCGCTGCCCTACGGCCAGAACGACATTCAGATCCGCGGCCATGCGGTGGAGTGCCGCATCAACGCCGAAGATCCCAAGACTTTCACGCCCTCGCCCGGTCCGATCCGGCTGTGGCACTCGCCGGGCGGCCCCGGAATCCGCGTCGACAGCCATGTTTACACCGGCTACAACGTGCCGCCGTTCTACGACTCGATGATCGGCAAGGTCATCGCGTACGGCGACACTCGCGATACGGCCATTGCACGCATGCGCAACGCCCTTGCGGAAATGGTGGTCGAGGGCATCAAAACCAACATCCCGCTGCATCAAGAGATATTCAACCATTCCGCGTTCAAGCAGGGCGGTACCGACATCCACTATTTAGAGCGACGATTGGGCCTGAAGTAACATCTTGCGGGATGTTGCATCGATGACGTTCTATGAAATCGAATTTCCGCTCGCAACCTTAAGCGCCGAGGCGGTCGAAGCCGCCCTGCTCGAGATCGGCGCAAGCTCCATTACCTTCGTCGATCGCGGCGACGAGCCCGTGCTCGAGCCCAAGCCCGGCGAAATGAGATTGTGGAGCGACACACTGGTGCGCGCCTTGTTTCAAGAATCGAGCGACGCGGCGCTCAATCTCGATCGCCTCGCGACCGCTTTGGGGGACCATGTCACCAAGACCGCCCGCGTGCGCGCCGTCGAAGATCAAGTATGGGAGCGCGCCTGGCTTACCGGCTGGCATTCGCTGCGCTTCGGACGCCGCCTTTGGGTCTGCCCACGCGAGGCTGAGGCACCGGATGACAGTCAAGCCATTGTCGTGCGGCTGGACCCCGGACTGGCTTTCGGCACCGGCACGCATCCCACCACCGCGCTGTGCCTGCAGATTTTGGATTCATTGTCCCTGGCAGGCCGAACGGTCATCGACTATGGCTGCGGCTCGGGGATTTTAGGCATCGCCGCGCTCAAACTGGGGGCCGCGTCGGTGACCGCGGTGGATTTGGACCCTCAAGCCCTTCTGGCGACGCGCGACAATGCACTGCGCAATGGGGTCTCCCCGCAAATGACGGTGCAAGGCATCGAACACGATTTGCATGCCGCTTATTGTGTGATGGCCAATATACTTGCCGGGCCCTTGATTGAATTGGCGCCGAAGTTGACCGCGGCCTGCGAGCCCGGAGGCCATTTGCTGCTGTCGGGCCTGCTCAAGACGCAGGCCTACGCGGTAAAAGCGGCATACGCATCGGGGTTTGATATGGTGCAGGTCGTTGAGCGGGACGAGTGGTGCTGCATCTACGCGAGGAAAGTGACTTAACTTGTTTACGCAATGTTCAAATTGCGAGACCGTGTTCAAGTTGTCCGCCGAAGTATTGCGGGCGGCGGGCGGTCAAGTGCGTTGCGGGAAATGCGGAGATATCTTCAATGCATTGGCGCACCTAGCCGAGGATCCCAGCGCCTTCACCACCGGCGAGACCGAAATAGATTTGGAATTTCGCGCCGACAGCATTCTGGAATCTCCTGCGCCAATGACGCCGCCCCAGCCGCCGGCAAGCACCGACGAGTTTGCGCCCCCCGGATCCGAAATAGCCCGCCTGCAAATTTTGGACTGGAATGAGGGCGACTCAACCGATGACCCGGGCGAGACATCGATGGAATTCACCCTTCCTCCGGGGGAATTGGACCGGATTTTCGTCGAAAACAAAAAAAAGGCGCCGCTCCCCGCACCGCAGGCCCCGACCCGCGCGGAACCTCTGCCACCGCACCCGGAGGATGCCGAGGTTTTCTATGCGGCAGCCCCGAGCGGCTGCGAAGTGTCAGAGGATGTGCGCCGCGAGATGCTTTCCGGAATGGAGTCACCGGCTGATGCCGAGGCCCCCTTGGAAGCGCAGAGAATCGCTCAACCTGTGCGGCGACGCGCATCGCCCTTCGCGATCACGCCCCAAGCCGAACGATCGTTCATGCCATGGCTCATCGCCGCAATCGCATCGGCGCTGCTGTTGATTGTCCAGATCGTCCACCAAAATCGCGGGTGGCTTGCCGCTCATTCTCCCCTGGGCGGGACGCTGCGCGCTCTGTACTCCACCATGGGCGCGCCGGTGCCACCGCTGGCGAATCTTTCCGCCTACCAGCTCAGGCAGTGGGGAGTGACAGGCGATCCTGCCGGCGAGGGCACTTTGCGCGTTCGGGCCAGCATCTTGAATGCCGCCGCACAGCTCGAGCCTTTCCCGCTGTTGCGGGTCACCCTCGCCAATCGCTTTGGCAGCAGCATCGGTACGCGCGATTTCGAACCTTCCGAATACCTGGGCAAGCCGACCGCCAGGCTGCTCGCACCCGGCGAGCGGGTGGACGCAACCATGGATATCCTGGATCCGGGCAAGAGCGCGGAGGGATTCGAAATCGATGTCTGCCTGCGCGGCAGCGATCGAAAAATCTCGTGTGCCAACGACGCGGCGCCGGCGCAAGCCAAGCGATGACAGTCAAGATTGGCCCCTACGCGTTGCCCTCCAACGTCCTGCTCGCGCCGATGGCCGGCGTGACCGACCGGCCCTTTCGCATTCTATGTCGCCGCTTCGGCGCGGGTTTGGCTGCATCGGAAATGCTGAGCGCCGACGTGCGGTTGTGGGACACGCCAAAATCGCGCCGCCGCATGGATCATTCGGGCGAGCCCAGCCCCCGCGTGGTGCAGATCGCCGGCTTTGACCCAGAAATGATGGCCGATGCCGCCCGCCGCAACGTCGATGCCGGCGCGCAAATCATCGACATCAATATGGGCTGTCCGGCCAAGAAAGTGTGCAACCGACTGTCGGGATCCGCGCTGCTGCAGGACGAAGAACTCGTTGCGCGCATTTTGCGCACCGTTGCGCGGGCGGTGGCGGCGCCGGTCACGTTGAAAACGCGCACAGGATGGGATCCTGACCATAAGAACGGTCTTCGCATCGCGAGAATCGCCGAAGACAGCGGCATTGCCGCGTTGGCCATTCACGGGCGCACGCGCGCGGATATGTATCAGGGTGATGCCGAACACGAAACCGTGGCGGCCATTAAAGCCAATGTGAGGATTCCCGTATTTGCAAACGGAGATATCGCTTCTCCGCAGCAAGCGCGAAAAATTCTGGCGCAGACCGGATGCGATGGGATCATGATCGGCAGAGCGGCCCAGGGTCGGCCATGGATCTTCGACGAAGTCAATTTTTTTCTCATCACCGGAGAAATTCGCGCGGTGCTGGCGCTGGAAAAAGTCCGTGATATTATGCGCGCCCACCTCGAAGACCTGTATGCCTTCTACGGCGATCAGACCGGTGTTCGAGTGGCACGTAAACACTTGAGTTGGTATTTCCGGCAGCACCCCGGACAAGAGGACTTGCGGAATCGACTCGTTCAAATCGAGACGCCCGAGGAACAACTGTCCACACTGCTGCAGCATTACGATACGAGTGTCGATCGCGCCGCCTAGGCGTACATTTGGATAACAACAAAAGATCAACGGGGATTTGAACTTAAGGCCATGGTCGCTAGAAAGAAATCGAAATCACGTCGAGAGATCGCACCTACATTCAATGGCCGCGATTTGAAGGTCAATGGCAAGGGAGTGCCGTTGCGTTCGCAGGCCGAAGAGGCCCTGCAATGCTATTTTGAAACGCTGAACGGCCACAAGCCGGCGCATCTGTACGACCTGGTGATGCGCGAAGTCGAGGAGCCGCTGTTCAAAGTGGTGATGGGCCACGTTCAGGGCAATCAGAGCCGAGCGGCGACGATCCTCGGGATCAATCGCGGTACGTTGCGCAAGAAACTCAAAGAGTTCGGCATAAACGAGTAACCTCTTAGTGCTCACGCCCGTACGTCGCGCGTTACTGAGTGTTTCCGATAAAACCGGCATCGTAGAATTCGCACGCGAACTGAAAGAACGCGGCATCGAGCTCTTGTCGACCGGCGGCACTGCGAAACTGTTGACGAGCCACGGCATCCCCGTCAAGGAAGTCGCCGAGCACACGGGCTTTCCGGAAATCATGGGCGGCCGCGTGAAGACTCTTCATCCGAAGATTCACGGCGGGCTGTTGGGCAGGCGGGGCGTCGACGAAGCCGTGATGCGCGAACACAACATCGAACCCATCGACTTGTTGGCGGTCAACCTTTACCCCTTCGCCGCCACCGTCAGCCGACCCGACTGCACGTACGAGGATGCGGTCGACAATATCGATATCGGTGGTCCTGCGATGGTGCGTGCTGCCGCCAAGAATCATGCCTCCGTTACGGTGGCCGTGGATCCCAACGATTATCGCGAGCTACTCGATGAACTGGCGGCCAACCAGGGCAGCATCAACTTGAATATGCGGCGCAAGCTGAGCGCCAAAGCGTTTGCACACACCGCGCAGTACGACGCGATGGTATCGGCCTATTTCACCGGCGCCATCGGCGGCGCGGCCACCACATTTCCCGACGACTTGAACCTCTCGTTTCGCAAGCACCTTGACCTGCGGTACGGGGAAAATCCCCACCAGCAGGCTGCGTTCTACACCGACCCGCGCGCCATCGGCGCATCGGTGGCGCAGGCGAAGCAAATACAGGGCAGAGAACTGTCGTTCAACAACATCGCCGACAGCGATACGGCGCTCGAGTGTGTGCGGCAATTCGACACCGCCGGGTGCGTCATCGTGAAGCATGCCAATCCTTGCGGCGCCGCCAGGTGCAGCACCGTTGCGGAGGCCTACGCTCATGCCTATCGCACCGACCCGACGTCGGCCTACGGCGGCATCATTGCCTTCAATCGCGAATTGGATGCTGCCACGGCGCTCGCGATCGTCGAGCAGCAGTTCGTCGAAGTCATATTGGCGCCAAGCATCACGGAGGCGGCGAAGGCGGCGCTTGGCGCCAGAGACAACGTGCGCGTGCTCATCACGGGCGATCTGCATCTGCCAGTGACGCAATTGCTCGAATACAAAAGCGTGTCCGGCGGCCTTTTGGTGCAGACGCGCGATAGCGGCGCCGTGCGGGCTCAGGAACTGCGAACGGTCAGCAAGCGCCCTCCCACGCTGGCGGAACTCGATGATCTGATTTTCGCCTGGCGGGTTGCAAAATATGTCAAATCCAATGCCATTGTCGCCGTCAAGGGCAAGGCAACCATAGGGATCGGCGCGGGCCAAATGAGCCGCGTCGTCAGCAGCAAGATCGCCGCCATGAAGGCCCGGGATGCAAACCTGAGTTTGGATTCGGCTGCCGTTGCCTCCGATGCATTTTTCCCATTTCGCGACGGCCTGGACGTGCTTGCCGAATTCGGAATCAAGGCGGTCATTCAGCCCGGCGGCTCGCGCCGTGATGCCGAGGTGATTGCGGCAGCCGACGAGCATGGCATCGCCATGGTGTTCACCGGGATGCGCCATTTCCGCCACTAGTGACATGAGAATTCTGATTGTCGGCGGCGGCGGTCGCGAACATGCGCTTGCGTGGAAGTGCGCGCAGTCGCCGCGCATAGAGCATGTCTTCGTGGCACCCGGCAACGCAGGCACGGCGCTGGAACCCCGGGTGAGCAACCTCGACATCGCGGCAGACGACATCGACGCACTGCTGGGCGTTGCCATCGAAAAGGACATCGGTCTGACCATCATCGGTCCGGAGGGGCCCTTGGTCGCCGGTATCGTCGATCGCTTCGAAGCCGCCGGTCGGTGCTGTTTCGGTCCATCACGCAAGGCAGCGCGCCTCGAAGGCTCCAAGGCTTTCACCAAGGATTTCCTGCAGCGGCACCATATTCCGAGCGCAAGCTTCGCCACATTCACGGCGGCGAATTTCGACGAGGCCTATGTTAGGGCGCAGCGCCTGCCGCTGGTGATCAAGGCGGACGGACTCGCGGCCGGCAAAGGCGTCGTGATTTGCGAGACGCACGAATCGGCCATTGCAACCTCCCGGGAGATGCTCGATGGAAAATTCGGCGCCGCGGGCAACACCATCGTCATCGAGGAATTCCTGCTGGGCGAAGAGGTAAGCTTCATCGTAGTGGCGAACGACCAGCAGGTCGTCGCGCTTGCGACATCGCAGGACCATAAGCGTCGCGACGACGGTGACCGAGGACCGAACACCGGCGGCATGGGCGCGTACTCGCCGGCTCCGATCGTCACGGCGCAGCTGCACCGGCGCATCATGCGCGAAGTGATTGAGCCGACCTTGAAAGGCCTCGCTCAGGACGGCAATCCCTACCGTGGCTTCCTCTATGCAGGACTGATGATTGCCGCGGACGGCACGCCCAACGTACTGGAATTCAACTGTCGGTTCGGCGACCCGGAAACACAACCGATCCTGATGCGGCTGCAGAGCGATTTCGTCGACCTGTGCGAGGCAGTACTGGAGGGTACCTTGGATCGTGTGGAGGTCCGATGGGACTCACGCGCTGCACTCGGTGTGGTGATGGCCGCAGGCGGCTATCCCGATGCGTACCGACAGGGTGATCCGATCAGCGGACTCGATGTCGCCGTCAGGCTGCCCGGAAAGGTGTTTCATGCCGGCACACGGACCGAGGGCACGCAAATCGTGACGGCCGGCGGACGGGTGCTGTGCGCGGTGGGATTGGGAGACAGCGTCGGCGCCGCGCAGCATCAGGCATACAATCTCGTGCATGCCATTCACTGGAATCTAGTTCAATACCGGCTGGATATCGGCTACCGAGCGATGATGCGCGAGTGATCAGTCAGTCCACACGGCTTGGAGTTTCCGCATGCCACACACCCGACCCAGCATCGCCGACAAGCGGCGCACATTTCATCTACTGCACGAAGACGGTTGCTTCGCGATTCCCAACCCCTGGGATGTGGGCAGCGCGCGGTATCTGCAGAGTTTGGGCTTCAAGGCATTGGCCACCACGAGTTCGGGCTTCGCATGGTCGCACGGTCACCGTGATGGCGGCATGTCTCGGGATCGCGTGCTGGATCATCTGACGCAGATGGTCGAGGCAACCGACCTGCCCATCAATGCCGACTTCGAGCATGGATTCGCACCCGATGCGGCGGGAGTCGCCGAAAGCGTCCGGCTTGCGGTAGAAACCGGTGTGGCGGGACTGTCTATTGAAGATTCAACCGGTCAGGCCTCCAAACCTCTGTTCGACACCGACGCGGCGATAGAGCGGATTCGCGCGGCCCGCAAGGCGATCGACCAAGCAGGCGGCAATACCATGCTGGTTGGCCGTGCCGAGGGCTTTCTCGTCGGGCAGCCCGACATAGAACAAGTCGTCGCCAGATTAAAGGCCTACGCGAACGCCGGTGCTGACTGCCTGTACGCGCCCGGAATACGCTCGGCAGAGGACATCAGAGCCGTGGTCGCTGCAGTCGCGCCGAAACCCGTCAATCTACTGGTGGGTTTTAACGCCGATCTGACCATGGCGGACATCGCTGCGCTCGGCGTGCGGCGCGTAAGCATTGGCGGGGCGTTGGCGCGCGCTGCCTGGGGCGGATTCATGCGCGCTGCGAAGCTCATTGCCGAACAGGGCAGATTCGATGGATTCGCGGATGCCGCATCCGGAAACACGTTGAACACGATCTTTCGCGGAAACTAGTCAAACAAGGGTTTCGATATGCTCAATTCCCTCGTGCTGGCGGCGACCATCGGTGGAGCCTTCTTTCACCCAAACCCGCTGCCGCCGCCGGATCTGCCGGTCACCATCTACGAGCAGCGCAGGGCCCGCGTGCTGGCAGAGCTCGGCGATTGTGTGGCCATCATTTCCTCGCAGGGCGAAGTCAATGGCATCACAGAGGATTATCGTCAGGATGCGAACTTCTTCTGGCTGACCGGCATCAACGAACCGGACGCGCATCTCGTCCTTCAGCCGAAATCGCCTTACAGAAAAGTCCTGCTCTATTTGAAGTCGCGGGATCCGGAGGCTGAGCGCTGGACGGGACCGCGCGAACCCGTGTCGCCGGAGCTGATCAAGAAATACGGCGTCGATCGCGTGCTACGCGGCTCACCTGAGTCCGCGCTGTCCTCCGCGGGTCTGCACCACGGCTGTGTCGCGATGATCGCGCCGGCGAGCATGGCCAAAGCGGATCGCAACGATGACGAGTTGGCGCTGCGCGTTGCCGGTCGTTTCGGCCTCAAGGTCATCTACAAGCGAGGTCTGCTCGCAGATTTACGCGCTGCCCATGGACCGGAAGAACTCGAACGCTTGGAGCGCGCGGTTGCCATTACGGCGGTCGGACACAATGCCATCGCACGTGCGACGGTGGCAGGCGTCTCGGAGCGCGATGTGCAAACGCAGCTCGAGTATGCGTTCTTTGCCAACGGTGCCACGGGTCTGTCGTATTCCTCCATCGTTGGCAGCGGCCCGAACGGTGCTGTGCTTCACTGGGATAAGAACTCCAGAATCCTGCAGAACGGCGACTTGGTCGTCGTCGATGCCGCGGCGGACTACGGTCGTTATGCCTCGGACGTCACGCGCACGTATCCTGTGTCGGGACATTTCACGGCGGAGCAGGCGCGTGTCTATCGCGCGGTGTACCAAGCGCAAGAGGATATTTTCGCCGCCATCAAGCCAGGCGTCTCCATGGCGGAGCTACAGCATGTCGCCGAAGAATCTTTGCGGCGGGCTGGCTATCTTGCGGATTTCATCCATGGCTTCGGGCACTTCGTCGGCCTCGATGTGCATGACGCGGGCGACGCCGAGAAGCCCATTTCCGTCGGGGCCGTTTTTACGGTTGAGCCTGGCGTTTACCTGCCTACCCAGGGCTTCGGAGTGCGCATCGAGGATGAGGTGGTCATGACGGACCGCGGCTACCGATTGCTGACGTCGTCAATTCCGAGAAAACTCGAGGATGTGGAAGCCTGGGTCGCCCGCGAACGCGTGCGCCGCAATTAGCGCCTCACCATCGTTCGCATGAGATGCTCCAGCGCCGCCTCGGGATCGGCACATTGGCCCGTGTGCACCGGCGAGGTTTGGACGATGGTGCTTCGCGGCGCCACCAACCAGTGAAATCGCTCACGCGCGGACATCTTGCCGATGTCTCCCGCCCCCTCACCGCCCGCGCAAATCATCGGGATCGTGGCCAGCACGCTTCTGACGAGTTCCATGTCCACCCGCGTATCGATGGCGAGCAATGCGGTCTCGTCGAGTTCGATTCTCGCCTGCAAAATGCGTTCCACATCGCAGGACAGAATGATTCCGGCGTTCACGAACTCGCCGCGCTCGACGCGCGGTACGACCCGCACGACCGCATAATCATACGTGCGCAGCGCGCGCATGAATGGCCTCCTGTACGAATACTTTCGAAGAGGCGAGCCTCGTCGTGAAATAGCTGAGATACGCTTCCCGCTGCTCGGCTTTGCCGGCAAAGCCCGGATCCTCGGCGAGCCAGTCATCGGGAATGAGTTCGACGATACTTGCGATCTTCCCGGCGGTGAGGCGCGCTGCCATTTCGGCATCGATTTCTTCGATCATGCTCGCAGATTTCAACAATACATGATCCTTGATCAACGAGAACGGTGAGCGCGCATGCTCGTCGCGGTTGGTCCACGCATGATGAAAATACAAGGCGGCGCCATGATCGATCAGCCACAGCCGGCGATGCCACATCAGCATGTTGACGTTGCGTGCGGTTCGATCCACGTTGCAGACGAAGGCATCGAACCAAACGATGGCTGAGGCGAGCTTTGGATCAGGTTGAAACACCAGCGGATCGAACGTTACCGATCCGGGCAGGTAATCCAAGGCAAGATTCAAGCCCGCACTGGCGCCGATGAGGCTTTGGATTTCCGCATCCGGTTCGGTACGCGCGAGGTCCGATGGCAGCTCCACGAAGACGATCTCCGGCACCGGCAATCCCGCGAGCCGGCCGATCTCGCCCGCCACCAGCTCCGCAATCAATGCTTTGGGGCCCTGGCCCGCGCCTCGAAACTTGAGCACGTACAGCCCATCGTCGCTTGCCTCGACAATGGCCGGCAGCGATCCTCCCTCCCGCAAAGGAGTGACATAACGGCTGGCGGTTACGGTTCTAAGTTTCGTGTATGCCATAGACCGCACGACGCGTCAACGCTGTAGGCTAGCCCCTTCTATCGGCGTATTTTTCAAATCCGTGGTCTCGCTGCTCGAATGGTGCGCCCGGAAGAGACGGCCCTTCTCTGCGAGCAGCACGAATCCGAGACTTGCGAATCCGCAGCACATCGCGCCGGCAACCAGCGGCACCGTGGTGCCGTTGAATTGCTTGCCGATGAAGGCCCCGATCAGCGCTCCGCTGAAAGTGGAAATGAATCCTTGCAGCGATGCGGCAATTCCGGCCACTGAACCCACCGGTTCCATGGCCATGGCACCGAAGTTCGACACCGACAAGCTGAAGCAGCCCATCGCCACCGCTTGCAACACGACGAAGGTCCAGATCTGCTCCCAGCCGAGTGCCGCGATGAGGACGTGCAGCCCGCTCACGGCGATGAAAGCCAGCAAAGCGGTATGCGATATGAGCCGCATGCCGAGCCGCTCGACGATGCGTGAATTCAGGTACGCCGCCATACCCATGAAAATGGCGCACAGCGCGAACATGCTCGGCATCAACGCCGGCCGGCTAAATACCTCGGAGAAGATCTGCTGCACCATACCCACGTAAGCCATGATGGTTCCGAACATGACCATCATCGCCAGGGTGTAGCAGATCGAAGCGCGGTTACCGAGCACCAGCTTGACCGCGCCAACGATGTGCTGGCGGGTCAGCGTGAGACGGTATTCAGGGTGCAGGGTTTCGGGCAACCGCAGGAATCCCCACGTCGCGACCATCGCGGCAAACGCCGCGAACACCACGAAAATGTATCGCCAGGGAGCCATGAGCAGAATCAGCTGCCCCAAGGAGGGCGCCAGGATTGGAACCATCAGAAACACCACGAAGGTCAAGGACATGACCCGGGCCATCTGTCGTCCTGCGTACAGATCGCGCACCACGGACCGCGTCACCGTCACGCAGGCCGCGGCGAGGCCATGCACGAAGCGCCACGCGAGCAGACCGTGGAAGCTGCCGGTGAGGCTGCACAACAGCGCCGCAATCACGTACAGGGTCAAGCCCCCGAACAATATCGGGCGCCTGCCGAATCGATCCGACATCAGGCCCCAGAACAATTGGCCCACTCCCAGCCCCGTCATATACGCGGTCACGATCCACTGGCCGTGATTCGGGTCTGCTACATGCAGCACCCGCACGATGATCGGAAAGGCCGGCAACATGGCATCGATGGCAATGGCCTGGGTCGACATCGTCGCCGCCGCCAACACCACGAATTCAAGAAACCCAATCGAATGGGCAGCGCGCTTCTCAGCCATGAATATCGTTTAGCTCTTCGCGATGCCGGGCGCGCCGGCAGGCGGCGTGCCCGCAGGCGGCTTACGCGCGATGCTGGTCGCCATCGTGACGATCGAGGCAAGGTCGGTCAGATTCGCCGGCACCACCAGAGTGGTTCCAACTTGCGCCAATTTGCCGAACTGCTTCACGTATTCTTCGCCGATGCGCAGCTGCATGGCCTCGATGCCGCCGCGATCTGAGAGTGCGATGCCCACCTGCCGCAGTCCCTCTGCGGTTGCCGTGGCCACCGCCAGAATCGCCTGCGCCTGGCCCTCGGCTTCATTGATCTGCTGCTGCTTGTTGGCCTCGGACTGCTTGATCACGCGCTGCTTGTCGCCTTCCGCCGCGTTGATCTTGGCATCGCGCTCGCCTTCAGAGGTCAAGATGACCGCGCGCTTTTCGCGCTCGGCGCGCATCTGCTTCTCCATGGCCGACAGCACATCCTTCGGCGGAGTAATGTTCTTGATTTCGTAGCGCAGAACTTTGACGCCCCAAGGGGACGATGCCTTGTCCAATTCGCTGACGACATTGGTGTTGATCTGGCCGCGAGCCTCGAAGGTCCGGTCGAGCTCGATCTTGCCGATCTCGCTGCGCAGGGTGGTCTGCGCGAGCTGCGAAATCGCAAAGCCGTAGTTGGTGATTCCGTAGGATGCCAGATGCGGATCCATCACCTGCATGTACAGCACCGCATCGACCCCCACCTGCACATTGTCGCGCGTGATGCAGATCTGCTCGGCGATATCGATCGCGATTTCCTTCAGGCTGTGCCGGTAGGCAATCACTTCCATGAACGGCACGAGAATATGAAACCCGGCGGACAAGGTACGGCTGTACTTGCCCAAGTGTTCGATCACGTAAGCGCTTTGCTGCGGCACCACCGTCGCGGTCTTGGCAATCACCACCACGATCAGTATGGCGATGATGATGGCTCCGTAGCCCAGGGTCATATTCACGGGTTTTCTCCATGTACAACGAGGGTCAGGCCATTGACCCGATCGATGCGGGCGAGCTGACCGGCGGCGATAAGGGATTTTCCTCCGTTGACCGCATTCCACGAGCTGCCGCAGTACTCCAGCCGGCAGGTCTCGCCCGGCTGCAAAGCGGCGGGCAGCACGACGGTTTCGCCGACCGGCCCCTGCTTCATTGCGGGTAATCTACGGCGCATGCGCTCATAGATCCGCCGCCGAAATGTGACCATGGAAAATGCCGCCAAGACGGCGAACAGCAGCCACTGCATCCAAACCGCCGGCAGCAAGCCGGATAGATCCAAAAATCCTACGATGAGCGCAGATGCGCCGACGAATACCAGATAGAACTGGACATCAACGAAAGCCATCTCAGAAACCAAAAGTACGGCGCCGACCGCAATCCACGCCCACCATTCCATGTCTGACTCCCGAGATTAAGTCCGCACTAACGCTTCATCGCGTCGAAGAAATCCGCGTTGGTTTTGGTGTCCTTCATCTTGTCGAGCAAGAACTCGATGGCCGCCAACTCATCCATGGGGTGCAAGAGCTTGCGCAGAATCCACATCTTCGACAGCTCCGAAGGCTCGGTGATGAGCTCTTCCTTGCGCGTGCCCGAACGGTTGATGTTGATCGAGGGGAAAGTGCGCTTTTCGGCAATGCGGCGGTCCAAATGAATTTCTGAATTGCCCGTACCTTTGAATTCCTCGAAAATGACATCGTCCATCTTCGAACCGGTATCGACCAGCGCGGTGGCCAGAATGGTCAAGCTGCCGCCCTCTTCGATATTGCGAGCCGCACCGAAGAAACGCTTCGGCCTCTGCAGTGCATTCGCGTCCACGCCGCCTGTTAGCACTTTGCCTGAACTTGGAACGACGGTGTTATAGGCACGGGCCAGACGGGTAATGGAATCGAGCAGAATCACCACGTCTTTCTTGTGTTCGACCAGGCGTTTGGCTTTTTCGATCACCATCTCGGCCACTTGCACGTGACGGCTCGCAGGTTCATCGAATGTCGAGGACACGACTTCACCCTTCACCGTACGCGCCATTTCAGTCACTTCTTCCGGCCGCTCATCGATGAGCAGCACGATGAGAATGACTTCGGGATGATTGGCCGTGATCGCCGTGGCGATGTTCTGCAGCAACATGGTCTTGCCGGCTTTCGGTGGGGACACGATCAGTCCGCGCTGACCCTTGCCGATGGGCGCGACCAGATCGATGGCGCGCGCCGTCAGATCTTCAGTCGAGCCATTGCCGCGCTCCAGCTTCAGCCGCTCAGTGGGATGCAACGGCGTGAGATTTTCGAACAGCACCTTGCCGCGCGAACTTTCCGGAGAGTCGAAGTTGATTTCGCCGACTTTCAGCAGGGCGAAGTAGCGCTCGCCGTCCTTCGGCGGACGGATCAAGCCGGAGATCGAATCGCCGGTGCGTAAGTTGAAGCGCCGAATCTGGCTCGGGCTGACATAGATATCATCCGGGCCCGCCAGGTAGCTGGAGTCGGAAGAACGCAGGAAGCCGAAGCCGTCCTGCAGAATCTCCAGAACGCCGTCGCCGTAGATGTCTTCGCCCTTGCGGGCGTGCGCCTTCAGCACACCGAAAATGATGTCCTGCTTGCGCGATCGGCCCATATTCTCGAGACCCATGGTCTCGGCGAGCTTGACCAAGTCGCTGATCGGACGCTTCTTCAGCTCCGTCAGATTCATCGAGCTGCGGCTGCGCGCCAGGTCGGTCGGCGCAATGATTTCTAGATCATCGCCGCCCTCCGGCAAATCGCCGTAATCCTCGTGCATCGGCCGACCACCGTTGGTATTGCCGTTGCGATTGTCGTTGCGTGGTCCTCGGTTGGAACGATTCGATCGGCCGCCGCCCCCTTGCCCGCCGCCGCCTTGCTGTCCGCCGCCCTGGCCCCCGCCCCGCGATTGATTCCCTAGGTAGCCTCTCACAGGTTGCTGTCCAGAAAGGCGGCGAGCTGTGACTTGGTCACCGCGCCGACCTTTTGGGCCTCGACCGTCCCGTTCTTGAACAGGATCAGTGTGGGGATGCCGCGAATGTTGAATTTAGGGGGGGTGTGGGGATTTTCGTCGATGTTGAGCTTGGCGATGCGAATCTTGTCTTTGTACGTATCGGCAATCTCATCGAGGATCGGCGCGATCATTTTGCAGGGACCGCACCATTCTGCCCAAAAATCTAACAGTACGGGTTTGTCGGACTTGAGCACGTCCTTGTCGAACGTCGCGTCGCTGGTATGAACGATACTTGGGTTACTCACTGCGGATACAGCTCCATAAGGGGATTTATTGATGGTAAAGGACGGGTTATTTGTGAAGAGCGGTCCCAAATCTATTACCGCGAAGTGACGATGCGCGGCCGTTCGGGCACAATACAGCGGGTTTAGTGGTCTTGATTACCTTAAAAGGGTACCGATGATACGGTTAGGGAGCGGATAGACCAGCTCCTGGTTGGCCGTATTGTTATCCGGTCCCCATCATTTTGCAAGTTTCTGCAATTCACAAAGCGAAAATGTCAGACGCACATCTCAGTCAGCTTACATTTGATTCCCTGGTTATCCCTGAATCCGTGAAGCGAGGTATTGCCGAGCAGGGCTTTACCCGCGCGACGCCGATTCAGGCCCAAACGCTGCCGATAGCCTTGGCGGGACGCGACGTCGCGGGACAGGCGCAAACCGGCACGGGCAAGACCGCGGCATTTCTGATCGCGCTGTTCAATCGCTTGCTGAGCGACTCGACGGAGGGTAACCGCCCGGTGAACGCGCCGCGCGCCATCGTCATCGCGCCCACGCGCGAACTCGCGGTTCAGATCCATTCCGACGCCGAGGCCATCGGCAAGTACACCGGACTGAAGCTCGCGATCGTATTCGGCGGCGTGGACTACGACAAACAGCGGCGCATTCTCGAGGAAGGCGTCGATGTGCTGATCGGCACCCCGGGCCGCATCATCGACTATTTCAAACAGCATGTGTTCGATCTGCGGCATATCCAAGTGGCGGTCATGGACGAAGCCGATCGGATGTTCGATCTGGGCTTCATCAAGGACATTCGCTTTCTATTGCGCCGCATGCCCCACCCGACGCTGCGCCTCACCATGATGTTTTCGGCCACCTTGTCGCACCGGGTGATGGAACTCGCGTACGAGCATATGAATAACCCGGAGCTGATCCGCATCGAGCCGGACAAGATGACGGTCGATCGCGTGACGCAGATTCTGTACTTCCCCTCGACCGAGGAAAAAATCCCGCTGTTGATGGGCCTACTGCGGCGCATCGATGCGCGCCGCACCATGGTCTTCGTCAACACCAAGCGCGTCGCCGAAGTGCTGGAGAGAACGTTGACGGCAAACGGCTTCGTCGCCCAGGCCTTGTCGGGGGACGTGCCGCAGAACAAGCGTTTGAAAATGATGCGCGATTTTCACAATGGCGACATCGCCGTATTGATCGCCACCGATGTGGCTTCGCGCGGCCTGCACATACCCGACGTGAGCCATGTGTTCAATTTCGATCTGCCCAACGATGCGGAGGATTACGTGCACCGCATCGGCCGAACCGCACGAGCGGGCGCCGAGGGCGACGCCATCAGCTTCGGTTGCGAGGAATACGCGATCTCGCTGCCCGACATCGAGCGCTACATCGGCCATCAGATTCCACGTGCGGCCATCGAAACCGTCGATCTGGCCGCCGTGACGGCGCCCCCGCCGGCCGTATGGCGCGAGCGCGCACCGCGCCAGGGTCAATCGCGGGGCGGCGGCCGCTCGGGTGGTGGCCGTTCCGGTGGCTCGGGAG
>JALYIH010000107.1 GCA_030775865.1 Pseudomonadota bacterium
CCTCTGCCCCGCACCAGCGCGCGCATCGCCGAGGAACTGCACGGCGCGCTCCACAATGCCGAGATCGCAGGGCCGTACATCATGGTGGGACACTCATTCGGCGGGGACCACGTCCGAGCTTTCGCGGATCTCTTTATGCAAGAGGTGGCTGGCATGGTGCTGGTCGAGGCCGATCCGAGCGATGTCGAACCAGCCGCGATGCGCCGAGAGGATGATCGCGGCGATCTCGCCGCCGTTGCGGATCTCAGGGCCTGCCGTAACGCCATCGCCGAGGGCAGATCCCTGCCGCTCCTGCCATCTGCACCTGGCCGTCCGCCCGCCAACTGCGCGCAACAATTCTTTCGCGGCCTGCCCGAGGCTGAATGGTCCCCTGAACTCAATGCCAAGCTCCTGGAGATCGCGCAAAGCAAGCTCGCGATGTGGGACGCGGACATCTCCGAGATGCAGCACATGCCTGCCGACGAAGTTTGGCTACGGAAGCATCGGCGTTCATTCGGCGCCCGACCTATCCGCGTACTTACCTCGGGGAACCACGCCGTCCATCACCTCGAGACGCAGCGACCGATAAGCTTGAAGCACCTTAAGTACGAGTACGACATCGCGTTAGCTCAGTCGCGCTGGCTTGCCCTCTCCTCCAATGCACGCCAAGTCTTCACGAGCCATAGCTCTGAGTACATTCAATTCGACCAACCCGATGTCGTCGTGGACGCCGTGCGCGAGGTGTACGAGCAAAGTAGGTAGGGCGCCGACAGCGTTAACAGTCTCTAATAAGCATCTACAAAGTACAAAGGAGTGACAATCTTGCACAAACCATGGTTGGCGTTGACGGCATTGTTCGCAACTCTGCTTCTAGCAGGGCCACTCGCCGCCCAGTCCCCTGCACGCCTTACGGGGAGGAACTAGGGTACGACGGGCTGGCCTCAGGCGTCATGACGCCGCAGGTGAATCTGAGTGCGGATTTGTCGCGCTGCGCGTGCTCGCCTTCCTCGTATCTCACAACACCAAAATCTGAGATGAATATTTCTATGTTCAAGAATCGGCGAACGCCTCGTATAAAAATTATGGCATACGATCACCTTGGACTACGAGTGACGGATCGCGCGCGATCGCTTGCCTTTTACAAATCGTTGGGTTTCCGTCTCGACAAGAGAAATTCCACTCCGACCGCGTTGGAGATAATCAATAAGGCTGGTGTGCGGCTGAGCTTGATTCCAAATGGCGAGCCGACACCGCAGTTGGACAATGTTCTCATGGACCGCCCGCAAAAATGGCCGGGATACACGCATGCTGCGTTCATCGTTGACAATCTCGCGGAGATACTGGAATGGGCTGGTATGGCGCACATTTCGATTACCGAAGGTCCGGTCGACTGGGGACGGCGCATAACTTGCTTTCTCCGTGATCCGGATTCCAACGTGCTGGAGTTTAACGAATTGAAGCCCGATAAAGGTACCGCGCCGTGACGTATACATTGGTCCTTGGACAAAAAAATTATTCTTCGTGGTCAATGCGAGTGTGGCTGCTCATGAAGGTACTTGATGTGCCCTTCGAAGAGGTGAGTGTGCCACTGTATCAAGCGCAGTCCCGTGCGGGTGTGCGCGCGCTTGGGGGACAGACCGGGCTTGTGCCCGTGCTTCTCGATGGCGGCGTGCCAATCTGGGACACCCTGGCGATTTTTGAGCACCTCTACGAGGACTACTCCGCTGTGTGGCCCGTCAACAGAGTGGATCGCGATCGCGCGCGAAGCATCAGCGGCGAAATACATTCTGCGTTTCACGCGCTGCGCTCGGCAATGCCCGTCAATACGCGCGCAAGGGGCCGCCGCGGGAGCCGGACCGCGGAAGTAAAGGTGGACATCGAGCGGGTTCTGGAAATATGGACTGCACACCGTGGCGGCTCACCGTGGCTTTTCGGCGACTTCAGCGGCGCAGATATTATGTTTGCGCCGATTGCGACGCGATTCCAGACTTATGACGTCCATCTCGAGGGACCTGCTAGGGATTATAAGGACCGACTTCTCCAACACCATTTGGTGGCCCAATGGCTGCGCTTGGGCGAGCAGGAAACGGATGTCATTTCGGCATTGGAGGTTGGTTGATGGCAGATACGGAGAACCTGGCGCGTTCCAAACATCATCTTAAGCTTCAGGGCTAGCGGATCGACCGGAATTGATGCCCATTCGATCATCTCACAGCGCCGGCGATATTCGTTTTTAAAGGAGTTCACGATGAAACATCCTGTTCCTTTTTGGTCACTGCTCGCCCTCTTGATGAGCGTTGCGGCGAGCGCGGCTCCGGGAGACACGATCTATGCGCATCCCGGACGCCTCGTCTCCGCCGGCGATGGCGCCCGGTTGAATTTTAACTGCATGGGAGCCGGTTCGCCCGCGGTTGTATTCGAATCCGCGTTCGCGGATTGGGCGCCGGCCTGGGCGGTCGTGCTGCCGAGGATCGCGGCCTGGACACGTGCCTGCGTCTACGATCACGCCGGCGCCGGCTTCAGCGATCCGGGACCGATGCCGCGCACAAACGTTCGCATCGCGAACGAACTGCATCAAGCACTGCACAACGCCGGAATCGCGGGACCATACATCATGGTGGGACACGCTTCCGGGGGAGACCCTGCCCGCACCTTCGCGCAAATGTACACGGCGGAGACCGCCGGCCTCGTGCTTGTCGAACCCGATGCGACCGATCTTGAGCCGAAAGCCATGCAGGATGATGATCACGCGGGCAATGCAGGGGGCATTGCCCAACTGCGCAAATGCCGCGATGCCGTTGCCGCCGGGGGACCGTTGCCGACCTCACCCTCACACCCGGAGCGGACATGCGCTCAGCGTTTCTTCTTTCGCGGGCTGCCCGAACCTGAGTTTTCGCCGGAATTGAATGCCGCGCTACTGAAGATCGCGCAGTCCAAGGTCGCACTGTACGAAGCCGCTCTCTCCGAGTGGGAACAGATGCCCGCGACTGAGGCTTGGCTCCAGCACCACAATCAATCATTGGGCTCCCGTCCGATCCGCGTGCTGACGACGGGCAATCATGCCGTGCACTTTCTACCCGCACCGAATGCGCACGACCCCCAGCATCTGGAATACGAGCATCAGATCGGGCTGGCGCAGGCGCGCTTACTTACCCTCTCTTCCAATACAAAGCAGATCTTTGTGCCAAACAGCTCGGAATACGTCCAATTCGACGATCCGGACGCTGTCGTCGATGCCATCCGTGAGGTCTACGACCAGAGCAGGGCCGCGTGGCCACGAGCGCCGCGCTGACTGACAAAGATACGATTCTGTTGGCCGACATAGTGAACAACACGGGCGACGACGAATTTGACGAGGCGCTTGAGCAGCCTCTGCGAGTTGCGCTCGAAGAGTCGCCTTTCTTGGACGTCCGTCCTCAAAGTCGAGTCATTGCCGCGCTGTATAACATGGCGCGGCCGACAAATGTGCCCGTGAAGCCGGGCGCGCCTGCAGTCGAGGCTAACTCGTTGATGTAGAAAAGCGAATTATGGTGCGCCCGGAGAGATTCGAACTCCCGACTAAGTATCTGTTTTATATAAATAAATATTTCATAAACCTCCTGCACATCACCTGCACAGATATGTAGAATCAAGAGGTTGGCGGCCAGATCTGCACAGATCCTGCACAGAAACGGAGTTCGACATGGCATTCCTCACCGATGTCACGAAGCTCAAAGACGACCTGATCCTCTTCCGGCGCAGCGACGTCCAGCACAGCAAATGGTATTGCCGTATGAAGGTCCCCGGGGTGGACCGCTACAAGACCGTCGCTCTGAAAATCGAGAGCCTGCGAGAAGCACAAGAGAAGGCGTTCGAACACTACGCCGACCTGCGCTTCCGCCTGAAGCACAACGTTCCAATCTTCGGGAAGACCTTCGAAGAGGTCGCGCTCAAATATTCCGACGAGCTTAAGACAGGGATCGAGCTCGGACGCATTACGGCCCCCTACTGGAAAGTGGTCGATGCGTACATCCGCAACCATCTCATCGAGTACTGCGGCAAGATCCAGATCGCCCAGATGGGTGAAGAGAAATGGAAGGAATACCCCCTTTGGCGCAAGCGCACCGGCAAGGGTGCGCGCGGTGAGCCGGTGCAGGACGGCACCATCCGCCATGAACTGATCACCTTCCGCGCCATTCTGCGCTATGCCGCCGACAAGCACCTCCTCCCAGACAGCAGTGTCCCTAAAGGGAAAGTTCTGCACTCCAAGGCGCGCCGAGAAGCTTTCAGCCCGCAGGAGTACCGCCACCTGCATACCTACGCGCGAAAGTGGGTCAACCAGGCGCAAAACGAGGAAAAGAAGTGGTACCGCACCATCATCTACAACTTCATCCTCATCATGGCCAACACGGGCATGCGCACGATCGAGGCCCGGAACCTGCGCTGGCGCGACGTAGACGCGCGCATCGACAAACAAGGACGCCGATTCTGCTGTCTCAACGTGCGCGGCAAGAACAAGTACCGCGAGCTCGTCGCCCCGGATAGTGTCGCGACGTACTTCGAGCGCATCAAGGAAATCAGCAAGGCCACAGGACCCGATGATCCAGTGTTCTCCACCCTCGCGGGGAAGTCGTCTACCACCCTCTTCTCGAAGAGGATCCGAGACATCCTGAAGGGATCCGAGCTGCTGTACGGTTCGTCCAAGATACCGCGCTCATCCTATTGCCTGCGCCACACCTACGCCACGTTCCGTTTGATGGAAGGCGTCGATGTGTACTTCCTCGCCAAACAAATGGGCACATCCGTCCGCATGATTGAAGACCACTACAGCCACATCACCCCATCGAAGAACGCTGATCTGATCCTGCAGGGCATACCGGGCTGGGAGCCCGCCAAACAGGGTTCCGCCACCGGTTCTGAAGTCAGCGTGAACGCTGACGGCGGCGGAACACTCTCTGAAAAATCCCGATCTCCGAAGCGCTGAAGCGCGTTCCGGTTCCGCGGCGAGCGTCGCCGCTCTGAACTCCTCACGGCAACCAGTAGCGCAATCACCCGCATGAATGCAAAAATTGCTGCGCTTCGACGCTGCATTGAATAAGGAAAAGCAATGAAAACCAAACGCCCAGCCGCCGGGGCCCCATCGAAACGGTCCGGCAATACGACGCATGGAAGGAAACCGCCCGTGACCAAAACAAAAGCGAGCGGCCGCGCCGTCGTGCTCGCGGCGCAAAGTGACCTTTTCGCCACGGTGTCCGGTTTGATCGAAGAAGCCCGCCGCACGCTCGCGAGTCAGGCAAACAGCACGACGGTGTTCTTGTTTTGGCGCATCGGACAACAGGTCAACAGCGAAATCCTCTACCACCAGCGCGCGGAGTATGGACAGAGTGCAAACCTGTACGATGGTTGGACGCCGATCGGCATCGCAAGTGCTTGTAATCGCGACCACGGTCGTGCGATTTTCTGGTCAGTATTCGGCGCCGGTTTACGGTCGTGGGGACTTTGGTCCTGAACTCTCTCCGCCTACTTCGTTACTGAGGTCGGTGGTAAGACTAATTCGCCCGATGTGAATTTCGTGGCGCATCGGCGCCTGTTGATCTCGAATCGTCACGGGCCTACCTCTCTACCCACGTAAGACACAACCCGCTTTGGTGGACGTCGCACCGCTCGCCGGTGATTTCAGGCCTTGATGAAGGCGAGAAGATCTTCGCTAACTTGGTCCTTCATTGTCGTACACAGTCCATGAGGAGCGCCCTTGTACACTTTGAGCTTCGCATTCGGGATGAGTTTTGCCTGCAGCGCCCCTGAATCGGCGAACGGCACAATCTGATCATCGTCACCGTGCATGACCAGCGTCGGAATGTCCATGTGCTTCAGATCGTCAGTTTGATCCGTTTCGGAGAACGCCTTGATGCAAAAGTAGGCCGCAGGGAATCCCGCCATCATCCCCTGCAGCCAAAATGATTCACGTACTCCCTCCGACGTCTTGGCGCCAGGTCGGTTGTACCCATAGAACGGCAACGTCAGATCCTTAAAGAATTGCGAACGGTCGGCCAGGACCCCGGCTCGGATGCCGTCGAAGACACTGAGCGGCAAGCCGCCAGGATTGCGGGGAGTCTTCAGCATCAGCGGCGGTACAGCGCCGATGAGCACAGCTTTTGCCACTCGCTTCGTGCCGTGTCGCCCAATATAGCGCGCAACCTCGCCGCCGCCGGTGGAGTGACCGACATGCACGGCTTTCATCAAGTCGAGCTGTTCAGTCAGTTCGGCGAGATCGTCGGCGTAGGTATCCATGTCATTGCCAGTCCACGGTTGACTCGAGCGACCATGGCCGCGGCGGTCGTGGGCGATGCATCGATATCCGCGGGACGCCAAGAAAAACATTTGATCTTCAAACGCATCCGACGAAAGCGGCCAGCCATGGCTGAATACTACGGGTTGTCCGCTGCCCCAGTCCTTATAGTAGATCTGTGTGCCGTCTTTGGTGGTGATCGTGCTCATCGAGTGTTTTCCTTTGCTGGGCGATACAGAACTATGTGCATGTTCGGCCGCGGTGGCGAGCGCCGTGGCCGAGAGGCTCGCGGCGGCAACGACACCGGCTCCGCCGACTAATAGGTTTCTCCGCGAGGTAGTGGTGACAGTGGATGTCGTCCGGTCGTTCATGGAATCCTCATCTTCGTTGTTGGTTACGGACAGAGCTCAATTCATTCGCTCGGCACTTCCAAGTGACCTGCTGGCATTCCTCAGGGCAAACACTGTTATGGAGCGCCTCGGCGACACGAAGTGCGCCAACGACAGGTCTCTATATCGTAACAGTGCCGCTTATTTCCGGAATACTTTGAGCGATCGTCTGCAGTTCGTATTTCTGAATAGAACTTAAAATGATTAATTCGAACGGTGGCGACTCGATGCGAGTAGGGTCGCTGGAGGGTAATCAATGCCAACGAATGGCGCTGAAGTGAGGGACAGGAGGACCCGGCGAGAAACGCACGATGCGCGGCTTGACGCCGGAAAAGCCTTTAGCGAAGCAGGAGTCTCTGCGCCGAGTCGCCGACCACGCTGCGCCGATGAGATTAAAGTTTCGCGTACGCTACACTCGCCGGAATGGTTAATTCCACTTCCGTTCCTTGTCCCAGCACGCTCCGAACGTCAAGTTGCGCACTGAAGCTCTTTGCTCGCTCACGCATGCCCGGCATTCCCCAGTGGCCGGGGCGGCTGCCCAGGCTCAGCACATGAGGTTCAATGCCAATCCCATCGTCTCGAACCGACAATGAGAACGTTGATTCTCCATAAAAAATTCGCGCTTCGATTCGGTTTGACCGGGAATGATGAAATGCGTTTCTGAGCGCTTCGCGAGCGATCCGGTAAATTTCATCGCGGACCAAGGGGTTCAATTCACTCGTTTTGCCATCTGCGCGCACACGGTAAATCGGCCTATCGTTGCCGCTAAGGCCGGCGGTAAGTTCATCACCTAAGGTCCTCAATGCCTTTGCTAGATCGTTCCCTACAAAGGGGGACAAGCGCAAATTCTGTACCGCTTGCCGGGCCTCGCTGATTGCTTGCTCGCCTTTGTTGAGCGCGGTGTCGAGCGCGAGAACGGCCTCCGCGGGTTTGCCTGGAAGCAGCCTGCGCACCGCCTGAAGACGGAACATTATTCCTTGAAAGCCTTGCAGCAAAGAATCATGCAATTCGCGCGCAATTCTTGTTCTTTCTCCGATCCTTTCCTCAAGACGTTCCTCCGCTCTGCTGCGCAGCTGCGTGCGGATTTGGCGTGTTCGAAATACAAAAATTGATACTAAAGCCAGTATCCCAGCCAGCACGCATCCGAGAACAAACCACTTCGTCTGAGTTAACGTTGGCGGAATGTCCAGAGCGATGGTTGCTCCAATCTCGTTCCACACCCCGTCGTTGTTGCAAGCTATGACGTGGAATCGGTAGGTTCCAGGGGCGAGATTGGTGTAAAACGCTTCTCGACGTGTACCCGCATCTTGCCAGTCCTTGTCCTGTCCTTCGAGCATGTAGCGGAACTGGACTTTCTGTGGAGCGACGAAACTCAATGCCGTATATCGAATACTGAGATTTCGCGTTAGGGCGGCGAGATGCAGGCGGTCTTCTACGTGAAAAACTTTCTGGTCCGCCACCACTTCCTCTATATGAACTGGCGGCGGGGTTTCGTTGGTACTTAGTCGAGAGGGGTCGATCATCTGCAACGCGTACCCATTGGCAAACCATAATTGCCCATTGCCGGATCTTGCGGCCGCCCGAAACGGAGCATAACCAGTTTGTATTCCTTCGGACGGGTCGAAAGTTCTTACCTGTAAAGTGGCTTCGGCGTCTTGCCACCACCGTTGCAACTCCTGGTTGTTGATCCTGACGAGTCCACACTGCGCGTACAACCAAAGGGAACCCTGACTGTCGAGAACGAGCGTGTTGATACCATCGCAGGGTAGGCCGTTTTTAACGGTGAGGATCCGCCGCGTTCCATTCTTCCATCCAATCAGTCCGAACGCAGTCGCTCCTAGGATGGAGCCATCGGAATTCATTATCATCTCACTGACAGGAGAGTCGGCTACACGCGGAAAGCGAATCGTTTCGAGCTGCCCTTCTCGATACCGGGCCAGATCTCCCGACATAAGACCCAGCCAAATGCCGCCGCTCGGATCTGCGATCACTCTGCGCGCAGTCGGAACTTGTGGCGCGGAGAGTTCCTGTTGTACTTTCAGGTCGCGAATTTGAACGAGTCTGCGTGGATTAGCGCTGATTTCAGCCCAGACGTCATTTTGTATGTCCTCGGCGATGCCGACTACCAACCCGAGCGGGCTACCATCGGGTCGCCTAATCTCTCGGAATCTACCTTTTCTGTAGATTGATAACGTTTGGTCGATGCCAACCCATAGTTGCTGGTTGTGATCTTCGAGGAGCGAGGTGACTTGGTCCCCTGGTAGATCCTTCCCGCCCCGCAGAGACGAAACCTTTCCGTTACGCAGCACGTCTAAGCCACCGCTGCCTCCGGCCCAGACGGCGCCGTCGCCTGAGACAAGCACGGTATCGATCTCGCTCAGGTGCATCCCCTCGCTGCGTGAGAAGGTGATGATCGGCGTGTCACGAAAACTATCGAGTCCTTTTGGCGTCAAAACCCACAGATTGTCTTCGTGATCTTCATAGAGTCGCGTTACATAGTCAGCTGTCAAGCCATCTGCCGCGCCAAAATGATCCACTTTTCCAGCGCGGATTCTATATAACCCTTCGCCCTCTGTGCCGGCCCAAAGTGTACCGTGCCGGTCCAGCAACAACGCTATTATCGCGACGCTACTGCCATCCCACGCCGGCGTGGCGACCGACTTCCAAACTCCGCCGACAACCTGCTGAAGGCCCAAGCCTGCACCTGCTTTCTCGATCCCGACCAACGCGGAACCATCCGAACCAACGGCAAGAGCATGAATACCCGCCAAACCCTTGTTGGATTTCAATCCGCTTGGGTTGTGCGTGCTGACCGATCCCGGTGCCCAATCAACGAGTCCCGTGTCCGTGCCGAGCCATATATGTCCCGCCTGGTCCTCCGAGATGGATTGGCCTATAGCTTGTGGGACTCCGTCTTCCGGGCCATAGCAACGGACACCTTCGGCAATAACGCGACACAGCGGCCCACTTTTGCCATCTTCGAGCGCTTCTTGAGCGAACCAGACCGTCCCACGACTATCTTCGAAGATTGCGGGTATATGCGCCTCGGTGTTCTGAAAATGAGTTAGGCGCTGGTCTTTCAAGCGCCATAAGCCGGCGAAGCGTGTGCCTATCCACAAACTTCCGTCGCTCGAACCCAACAAGGAAGTGATATCTGAATGTTGCAGACGTTCACTGTCGGGCGTGGTCCATGGAACAAACCGAACACCGTCAAAGCGCAGTATGCCGGACTTCGTTCCTATCCAAAGGTACCCATCTTTGGTTTGCGTCAGCGCGAATGAGAAGCTAGCGGGGAAGCCGTCCTGTACGCGCCACGCGTTGTGCGCGTATTGGGAGATTTGTCTGTCCGGAGTGAGCCCGGCAGCTGAATTGCAGAGAAAGAGCATACACGCACCGCATGCAAGCAATGCAAGGCGAATGGCGCTCATTGGACGAATTGATTCCACATCGACATCGCGCTGTCGATTAAAGAGCGCGAACTGCGAATCTCTGATGGCGTTTTACTCAAGTGCCTTCTACAAAGTGTTTTACGGCAAGGTCGTGCAAGAGCCCGAATAAGTCGAGTTCTCGTTTCTATACTTTAAGCTCGATGATCCCTCGTCTCAGGCCTATCGTGACGGCATGCGTACGGTCGCTTGCACCGAGCTTCGCCATTATGCTTCGCACGTGGGTCTTCGCGGTTTCCTCGTTGAATGACAGCCGAGCCGCAATTGCCCTGTTGGAATTACCCTCAGCCACCAAGGTTAATACCTCGATTTCGCGGGTGGTCAGCGAGGCATCTGCCGTGTGATTCGCCAACTGGGTGGCCACATCCGCTTGAATTCGTTTCAGTCCGAGATGCACAGCTCTGATTGTTTCTGGCAGGTCCTTACCCACCAGTCCTTTGAGCACATAAGCTTGCGCACCGGCTTTCAAAGCTCGCTGGGCGAGAACATCGCCGGCATATGTTGTCAGTACGATAATTCGCGCAGCCGGCCATTCGCTGCGTATCGCGATGATCGCGTCGATGCCGCTCATGTCAGGCATCTGCAAATCCATCAGGGTGACATCCGGCCGAGTAATTCGGAATTGCTCCAGCGCTTCTGCACCACTCGCAGCTTCAGCAACCAGCCGAAGGTCAGGTTGTGTGGCGATTAGGGCGGCTACCCCCTCCCGTAGGAGAGCATGATCGTCGGCAGCGAGAATTCGAATCACATTAGGATCGGGCATCGTGGGCTCAGTCCGATAAGTTGGAGTCCGTCAGAGCTGCCTGCTTACCTCCGCTCTTATAAATGCATGCTCAGTGACGCCATATATGCGGATGCGCTTCGCCTGAGTATCCGCTGTTTCCGTATGACTTTCCTACCTAGAATTAGGTAGCCACAACTCCCAGTTAAGCGTGATTCGCTGGCGCTCGCTGGCTGCTACGTTGGGAATACGCTAATAGCATCCTCCGGGAGATGCAAGTGGACTCTTACCGGGCAAGAATGTCGATATCGCGCAAAGCAGGCTCCGCTGAACGCTTTCCTCGTGAGACGACGAGTGGAATTGGCCATCCCTCTCATACTGGCCGAGGACTCGACGTCGAGTGTGTTGCGCTGCGTTGCAACTTCACCGATTGGGCTCATTTGTTCGAATGGTTTCGACACTGCGTTGGGGGAACTCCGGCGGCCTGGCGAAGAGAAAGTCGATCAGGTGTACAAATCCGCTTCGGTGGTCAGGAAGTGCCCGTATCTGTACCGAGACAATGCTTTGGCGCCCATGCCTGAACAACATCGGCACCTGGTATACGAATCTGGTGGGTGGGCGCTAGATCTCGCGCGGCGTGAGCTGTTCGCACGCGGAGTCCCGGTTCCGCTCGGGAATCGCGCGTTGCAGATCTTAGCGGTTCTGGTTCAGTCGGCAGGAAAACTTGTGACCAAGGACGAACTCATGGCCCGCGTATGGCCGGGCGCGATCGTCGAGGAAAATAAGCTCCAGGTTCACATATCGGCGATTCGCAGGGCGCTCGGCACAGATCGAGAAGCGCTGAAGACATCCTTCGGTCGGGGATACAGTCTCGTGGGGGATTGGACGGTTCGGAAGGAGAACTGGCCGACGGACCCCGTCGCTGTCGATCCGAGTTGGGTGGCGGTGCGACCACTTCTTACCAATCTGCCCGTGGCCGGGTTCGAGCTGATCGGCCGAAACGGGGCCGTGCGGCAGCTGCAGGAGCTTCTCTACGCCTGTCGAGCGATTACCCTCACTGGACCCGGCGGAATCGGTAAAACGGCTCTGGCGCTCGAGGTCGCCCGCAGCATAGCCCCGGCCTTTCATGGTGATGTCCGGCTCGTGGATATGGTTTCGCTTTCGGGCCCTGCTCTCGTCCCGTCGATGGTCGCGGGCATCCTGGGTCTGAAGTTGGGTAGCGATGAGATTTGCCCCGAATCCGTCGCGCGCGCCATCGGAGGAAAAAGACTCCTCCTCGTACTCGACAATTGCGAACACGTCATCGACGCGGCCGCCCGCATGGCGGAAACGGTCATGCATTTGTGTCCGGCCACGTCGATTGTTGCAACGAGTCGCGAGGTCCTGCGGATCGAAGGCGAACACGTCTATCGGGTTCCACCGCTTGATGTCCCGAGCCCCGAACACGAAGATTCGGACTTTGTTCTCACACACAGCGCGGTACAGCTTTTCATCGCGAGGGCGAGCGCGTTAGACCTGGAATTCTCGCCGCACCGAGAGAGACTCGGAACGATTGCTGCAATCTGTCGTCGCCTCGACGGCATTCCGCTCGCGATCGAATTTGCGGCGGCGCGCGCCGCAATGCTCGGACCCGAGATGGTTCTTTCCCGCCTGGATGAGCGATTCGAGCTGTTGATCGGCGGACGTCGAACGGCGCTGCCACGGCATCAGACGCTGCGCGCAACGCTGGATTGGAGTTACGAACTACTACCCGAGCCGGAGCGGCGCCTGCTCCGCCGGCTAGCCATCTTCGCAGCCGGGTTCACGCTCGAGGCGGCGAACGCTGTGATGAGCGACGAGCATCATTCTGCTTGCGCCTTCCTCGAACAGATCGCAAATCTCGTCGCCAAATCGCTTGTAACAGTGGATGGGTCGGCTCCTACCCGTCGCTGGCGGTTGCTCGATACGATTCGGGCGTATGCGCTCGAGAAACTGGCCGAGAGCGGTGAAGCCGAACAGGCCGCGCGACGTTGTACCGAATACTTTCGAGACCTGGACCGGCCGGCGGTGCATGGCTCGAAGGTTCAGCCTACCGCAGGTGACATGGCGCGCTACGAGCGAGAAATTGGCACCATGCGCGCGTCCCTCGACTGTGCTTCTCCGCTTTCGGACATCGATCGGCGTCATTCTGTCGGCTGCGTGCGCGCCGGTAAAGCTAGGCCTCTCCTCAGTGGCCGACTGCTGTGAGCGTCTCAAGCACGCGCTAGACTGCCTGCCACACGGCAGGGGGCGAAACAACTGGCCGACGTTTTGCGGCGAGGACGAGTTTCCAGCGCAAGCCTGATGCCCGGCATTTTGGCAATCAAACGAGCGATTTGGAAAGACGGCGCGTGACTTTCTGCGCAAACATCCCAGTCTCAAGATCACTACCAGCGCCCCACATCCTTGACTGGAGGACCGGTAAGGACGCCGACAAATGGCCTCTTCAGTGCAAACAATGGCCGCACGCGGATTAACAACCATACGCAGCAGTTACGGGCCCGAAGAGACCATGAATCGGTTTGAGGCCGAAGTCAGGGCAAGGGGCATGATCGCATTTGCGCATATCGATCATGGAGCCGCGGCGGCCGCCCTGGGATTGTCTCTTCTGCCCACCGAGCTACTGATCTTTGGCGATGCAAGAGGCAGCACTCCGCTGATGGAACTTGCCCAGACGACTGGGATTGACCTGCCGCTAAGAACGCTGGTCTGGCAGGATAATTCTGGTGTCACGTGGCTTTCCTACAATGATCCCGACTGGATAGCGAAACGACACAGACTGGGCGCCGAGGCCGGGACGACTGTCAGTGTCCTAGCTACGACGCTGAATGAGATGGCAAGATCCGCAGCCAATTCCCCGTAACGAAGCTTCTTCGTCGCGCGAGCATCTGGCATAAATGATGCGCACGCCGTCACCATGTCGAGTGACCACCGCAGACCTTCAGAATTGTCTTCAGCATTTTTTCAGTATTAGCGCAAGGAATCGATCCGCTCGGCGAAAGTAAGATGCCGCTCAGCGAGGTGAGCGATGTACTCTTTCGATACCCGGACTTCCGCAGCCGAATCGCTTTTCGATGTGCAGTCCAGATTGCTGCACCGACAAATCGTTGATGACGAGACGGACTGGCGAGTTCCAAGTCACCTCTCGGCCGCGGCGTTATCGGCGTCGAAGGTGGTTGCCACGCGATGGCATGGCAGCAGCGGGCAGACGCAAGAGTTTGACGCCAAAACGCCTGCGGACTGCCACGTCGTCAAGATCGTATTGCGGAACACGAACATTCGATTTGGAGTGGCCGGCCAAACCGTGCATGATGGCGTCGCTACACCGGGGACGGTCCACGTCACTCAGCCTGCTGTCCCGGTTCGTTGTCTATTCCGTGGGCCGTACGATGTCTTGCATCTCCACGTACCCAACAATCTAATCGCCGAATGCGCCCGCGACACCATCGGCCATCCAACGCCGGTGCTTTGTTCGAACGGCATTCCAAGCAAGGATGTAACGGTCGATGCGCTGTCGCGCGCTTTGCTTGAAGCGGACCGAATCGGTAGCTCGTTTGGACAGATCTATGCGGACTGCATCGGCATCGCCATCATCGCTAGGCTTCTCTCCTCGACCCACCGCCTCGCCACCGCCGAACGCGCGAAAGTAGGCGCACTTTCGCGATGGCGACTGAAGCGAGCCATCGACTATGTCGAGGCCCAACTCGGCAAGCCCGTGAGCCTTGCCGATGTTGCTTCGTCGGCCGGCCTCACGCGTATGCATTTCGCGGCGCAATTTCGGGCTGCCACAGGTATGCGGCCCCACGAATACCTTTTGCGTCGGCGGATCGAGCGGGCTCAAGAGATGCTCGCCGGAACCGGTATGGCGCTGGTGGAAATCGCGCTATCGGTCGGCTTCCAAACCCAGTCACACTTCACCAGCGTTTTCAAGCGCTATACGGGGCAGCCGCCGCGCGCGTGGCGCGAGTCGCGCAGCCTCACGACGTGCGCTACACCTCTCACTGTCGGTGCTCACCTCGGGGGAACTCGATATGACCGAACATAGCATGGTGACCCGCATTCAGGACGCGGAGGGTTGTGAAACCGTCTCAAACAATGCCCGGTGCCTCTGGGACAATGCAAACTCGTTGTACTCCTCGTGGCACGCTGGTGCGGAGCCTGAGCGACAAGTTAGCGAAGTGTTTTTGCTCGATAAGGTCCGACGCAGTCTCACAGATGTCGAAATCACGCAAATTCGTTGTGACGCACGGTGCGCGCGCCAGCTTTTATTCAGGTTAGAATTCCGCGAGGCCCACGAGCGGATCGACCGAATAGAGTGTGCGCTGGGCGACGTGCCGTCAAGCTTTGCGCGAAGGGTACGCGCCGAAATGGCCGTGCTTCGCGCCATGGGCGCGGCCCTTCAAGATAACAACCTGAGTGCGCTTCAGATCGCGCTGAAGGCTCTGAGGTGCGACGATATCTCTCCAGGGGCGCGCAGTGCAGCCTCTGCTGTCTGCCGATTTGCGCATTGGCGGTTGAGAGACTTCGACGGCGTTCACTCCGTCCCAAGACATCGTCCGACCGTCATCCTATCGAAGCGCCACGCAATGGCAGCCGTGATCAATCTTTGCGTCGAAGCCGGGCTCGAACTTGAACAGCTGCGGCTGTCGGCGGCAAAGCGGTTGGCGCTGGATGCCCTGGAGGCGGCGCAGACAGTATGCAAGCCGAACGACGGCCTACCGGCATTGCCAGCGAGTATTGTCGCGCAGGTTCTGTATGAGCAGGGATCACTCGATGAGGCGGAAGCTTGTATCCGAGGTCGCCTCCGTGTTATCCGCACCAGCGGCGTATTGGAATGCGCGCTGCGTGCCTACCAGGTTCTTGCGCGAATAGCGATGCATCGAGGGGAGGTCGTAGTCGCCACATCGATTCTACAAGAGGCGGAAGAACTGGGGGGGCGGCGCGAATGGACGCGACTGACTGCGATGAGTCTGTGCGAGAGAGTCGATCTATTACTGCGACACGGTCGGTTTCAGGAAGCTCAGCTAACTGCGGCGCGGCTGGATCGGCTCCTCTCATGCTGTCCGTCGTCCGCGTGCGGGACAGATTCAGATGTTCAATCCTATCGACGCATCGCATACGCGCGACTTGCAGTCACATCGGTGCCCACGACGGACACCGTGGATGCCTTGCGGCAACTTCATCAGGAAGCCATCAAGAATCAAGATCTGTATTCCGCGCTGCGATTAGCCGTCCCCTTGGCGGTATCGCTCGACCTTGTCGGTGAGTCGGACGAGGCGGACCGCCTTCTTCTACGGGTCTTGAGTCTTGGCTGCTTCTCGGGCCTTTATCAGGTGTTCGTCGATGGGGGCAGAGAAATAGACCGCCTCTTGGTACGCGCCTACGACCACGCGCATCTACGTGGAGCGTCGTTTCGAGAGCTTGTGCCCTATATCGGGAGCATAGTGGCGCTCAAGCAAACACATAACACCAGACGCCACGCCGCAGGAGCTGCAGTTCGCTCGAGCGAAAGTTTAAGCGTGAGGGAATGCGATATCCTGACTCTGGTAGGCCGAGGACTATCCAATAAGCGGATCGCTCAAGCCTTGACCATCGCACCGGAGACCGTGAAAGCGTATGTGAAGCGAATCTTCTTCAAACTGGAGGTCAACACGCGCGCAGAAGCGGTGTCTCGAGCCGGAACACAGGGGCTCCTCCGAACCGGTAAGTCGTGGACTTAATCCGCCGTGAGAAAAATCAACCGTGGCTCTCTAGACGCATCATCTCCCGGGAAGGGAATGGTTGAGTCGCGTCGCATCATCCCGACATGCTGCCAATGAGCGTAGAGGCATCTTCGGAGTCAGACTCCTATCAATTCGCTCCGGATGAGCGCCCGGTCTTCGCGGGTTCTCCGTTCTCGCCGCAGCACCCCGCATGGCGCCGCGCAATTTTTGCGTGCGTCGGGCTGCTGACGGGCTTGTGCTCCGCGTTTCCGAATGCACTTGTCACCGTGAACGTAGGTTCGATTTCCGGCTCCCTCGGTCTCTATGTCGCGCAGGTGAGCTGGCTGTCGGCCATTTATGTGGCGATGAATGCCAGCGCGAATCTCACGCTGGTCAAGGCGAGAACACAATTTGGCATTCCGACCGTCACTCAGGCGCTACTGAGCGCCTACGCGGCCGCCGATTTGTTGCAATTCATGTTTCCCGGCCTCGCCTCGGCTGTACTCATACGCGCAATCAGCGGCGTGACGGCGGCGGGTCTCACAACGCTCACGGTCTACTACCTGATGCAGGTCTTTTCGGTCAAGCTCAAGCCACTGGCACTCGTGATTGGTATGGGCCTGACGCAGCTCGGTACGCCGTTGGCGCGCATGGTACCCGTGGAACTGCTCGCCGTCGATGGATGGCGCGGGCTACATCTCATCGAGCTGGGAGTGGCAACCGGCTTACTCGCGATCACACTGGCGTTTCCACTTCCGCCAAGCAATCGTAGCAGCGTTTTTAGGGCGCTCGATCTGCTGACCATTGCACTCATCATTCCCGCGATGCTGTTACTCTGCGGGGTACTGAACCTGGGTCGCCTTGAATGGTGGATGGATACTCCCTGGCTCGGTTGGGCACTGGCCGCGGCAGTTGCCTTGTTTGCTCTCGCAGGGCTGATCGAAACGCACAGAGCGCATCCGCTCATTCAGTTCGACTGGCTTAGCGGCACCGACATTTTGCGCTTCGGCGCCGTCGCGTTATTCGTGCGGCTTGCACTCGCCGAGCAGACTTACGGCGCGGTCGGTTTACTCACTGCGGGCGGATTGACCAACGATCAGCTACGAACCCTTTTCGGTATCGTCGCCGCGGCGATGTTGGCGGGAATTCTGACCGCGGCACTGACCTTGTCCGAGCGCCGCATTCCCTGGCAGGTGATGATTGCCGCGCTCGTCATCGCGTTCGGCGCGTGGATCGACACCGACGCGACCAATCTTACGCGACCACCGCAATTGTATGTAAGCCAGGCGCTGCTTGGGTTCGGCACGACGCTGTTCATTGGGCCTGCGCTCGTTTACGGCTTACTTCGGGTGCTTCGCCGCGGCGTCGATGTTCTCGTCAGTTTCGTGGTGCTATTCAGTGTGACTCAGAACGTGGGTGGATTGCTCGGCTCCGCCCTCCTCGGAACCTATCAGGTCATGCAGGCGCGCGCTCACGCCCACGGCCTATCCGAACACATGCGCGCCTCAGATCCCGGTGTTGTCCATCGCATTCGCGCCGGCGCGGACGCCGTTGCGGGCGTCGTGGCCGATTCAGCGCAGCGCGTCGCCGAAGGGGCGAGCTTGCTTGGGCGGGCGATGACTCGAGAGGCGAGCGTCGCGGCATACGGCAACGTGTTCAGGTTTGTTGAGATCATGGCACTCATGATCGCGATCTATATCGGCTGTGTGCTGTTTCGTGGCGAGCTTCGGCGACACCGGTCGAGGACATCGGAGAGCCCGGCATGAACACTACCGCGACTGAGTCCGCGCCCGCGACCGCGCCCACACCTACACCTACACCCACACCCACACCTGCGCCAGCACCCACGCAGCATTGGCGCCCGAAGCCGCGGCGACCCATCGTGATCGCAGGCATCGTGGGCTTTGCAGTCGCTTCGGTAGTCGCGATCCTTGTGGCGTGGCGGCTGCCACCCTTTCACGAGTCGGAGGAGATGACCGAGAACGCCTACGTCCGCGGACGCACCACCGTGATCGCGTCGCAGGTCAGCGGTTATGTGGTAGCCGTACCAGTAACGGATTACGAACGGATGAGCCCTGGACAACTTCTCGCTCGCGTCGACGATCGCCTCTATCGAACTCGCGTCGCGCAAGCGCGCGCCAATGTTGCGGCCGCCGAAGCGAGCCTCGCGAATAATGCACAGGCACAGGCCTCGGGAAATGCGTCCATTTCCGGCCAGAACGCGGCGCTCGAGAGTGCCCAGGCCCAGCTTCTCAAAGCGCGAGCGGATATGGCTCGTGCTGATCATCTGGTCGAAGACGGCTCGGTGTCGATCCGAGAGCGCGACCAAACGTTGGCTGCGCTACGGCAGGCGGAAGCGCAAGTCAGCCAAGGAAAGGCCGCCGCAGCCATTGCTCACCAGAACCTGCGCACGGTGGAGGTCGCGCGGGGCGGCCTCGAGGCACAGGTTGAGGCGGCGCGTGCCCAATTGGATGCCGCGCAGATTGATCTCGACCATACAACCATCGTTGCGCCGGAAGAAGGTGAGCTCGGGGAGGTCGGCGTGCGTATGGGCCAGTATGTTACCAGTGGCACGACTCTCATGTCGCTGGTGCCCGCCGATAAATGGGTGATCGGAGATTTCAAGGAAGCTCAGACGGCTCATATGGCTCCCGGCCAGCAGGCCAGTTTCACCGTCGACGCCCTCGACGGCGCGCGGCTCAACGGCCATGTTGAGCGGCTGTCTCCCGGGGCCGAGTCCGAGTTCGCCGTTCTAAAACCCGACAATGGCACTGGCAACTTCATCAAGATTCCGCAGCGGATCGGCGTGCGCATCGTCGTGGATCCGGGGCAGCCGTTAGCGTCGCGTCTCAGACCAGGCATGTCGGTGGAGCTGCGCGTCAATACCAGAAGCGCGCCGTGAAGCCGGCATTCGCCATTATCGGTGTTCTGGTGCTGGCAGCGTGCGCCGGTCCACGTCCCAAGATACCGATGGGCGCGTCGGTCACACCGCCCCCAGCCTGGCGCGCGGATACGAGCGGAGCCGGAGACATCAGCGCGAATTGGTGGCAGGCCTTCGGCGATCCGGTGTTGACGCGCATCGTCGATGCCGCGCTCATCAACAATATCGACATCGCCCTGGCAGCCTCACGCGTGACCGAGGCACGCGGCCAGTTCCATCTCGCCAAGGCACGGACATTGCCCGACGTCGTCGTCGGCGCGGGCGGCGGCCGCGAACGTGATATCAACCCCGGCTTTGGAATTCCGGAAAGCCAAAATGTTGGCGAAGCCGAATTGTCGATTTCCTACGACCTTGATCTCTTCGGACAGCTGGCACGTGCCGGCGATGCGGCCCGAGCCGCGCTGTTGTCGTCGGAAGCCTCGCGTGACAATGTACGCCTCGCGATCGCGGCGGCTGCCGCAAGCGGTTACATCACGCTGTGTGCCTTCGATGCACGTCTTGCGGTGCTGCGAGACACGCTGGTCGAGCGAGCGAACTCTCTGAAGATTGCCCGGCGTCTTTTTGAAGCGGGTTATTCCTCGCAGCTCGATCTCGCCCAAGCCGAGTCGGATTACCGAGCCACTGCTCAACAGATACCCGCGGCGCAGCTAGCCATCGCGCGTCAGGAAGACGGTCTGAGCATTCTGCTCGGTGTCAATCCGCGTGCCATCGAACGCGGCGTCGATCTGATCGACCTTACACTGCCCTCGGTGCCCGTAACGCTACCGGCTGCGCTGCTTCGACGCCGGCCGGATATCCTGGCGGCTGAGGACCAGGTTGTCGCCGCGGATCGATCGCTCGATTCCGCACGGGCTGCCTTTCTACCCGATGTGCGACTCTCCGCGGAGGGTGGGCTTGAAGCCTCGACCCTGGTCCCAGGCAGTCCGCAATGGGTGTTTTCGCTCGGCGCAGGCATTCTCGCCCCGGTCTTCGACAGCGGCAGACTCAAGGCGCAGCAGGAAATCGTGGCGGCGCGGCGCGATCAGGCGGCCTTCGCCTATCGAAAGACAGCGCTTACCGCCTTCCGTGAGGTGGAAGATGCACTTGCCGCCGTTCAGCGCCTCGATGAACAGGAAGCTGCCTTGGTAGCGCAGCGCGATGTTTTCGCGCGGACCCTGACGCTCGCGACCAACCGCTACCGTGCGGGTTATTCGCCCTATCTGGATCAGCTCGACGCGGAGCGAGGATTGCTGGCCGTCAAACTTTCGCTGGTGCAAAGTCGGGCGGATCGCTTGAATGCACTCGTCACTTTGTATCGGGCGTTGGGTGGTGGATGGCAGGGCATTCAAGAGCATTAATCTCGCGTCTCCGAGCTCAATCAGGAGGAGCGACAGGGCTAATCCCGCCGCGCAACTCGGTCGAACAACCGGCCAAGGACGAAGACCGGGTGATGGTCGGACTTCTCGAGCTGCGCACCGACGGCGCGAGCAGATCGGAGCGTTTGAAAACAAGCGCCGGAGCCGGCGCGGCGAATCGAACCACAGGATGATGAAACTATGAGCAAGACAATCAACGAAGCGCAGCTGACCACTACCGGCGGCAATGCAATTGCCGACAATCAAAATTCCCTCAGTGCGGGTCCGCGCGGCCCTTTGCTGATGCAGGACTATCAACTCATCGAAAAGCTGGCGCACCAGAACCGCGAACGCATTCCCGAGCGTACCGTGCACGCCAAGGGCTCCGGCGCCTACGGCACGCTGACGATCACGCACGACATCACGAATTACAGCAAAGCCGGCATCTTCTCCGAAGTCGGCAAGCGGACGGAATGTTTCCTGCGATTTTCCACCGTGGCGGGCGAACGCGGCGCCGCGGATGCCGAGCGTGACGTGCGCGGTTTTGCCCTCAAGTTCTATACCGAGGAAGGTAACTGGGACCTCGTCGGCAACAACACGCCGGTCTTCTTCATCCGCGATCCGTACAAGTTTCCCGACTTCATCCATACGCAGAAGCGTCATCCGGTGACGAACCTGCGCAGCAATACCGCGATGTGGGATTTCTGGTCGCTTTCACCAGAATCCCTGCACCAGATAACGATCCTAATGTCCGATCGCGGGCTGCCGCGCGGGTATCGCCACATGAACGGCTACGGCAGCCACACGTATAGCTTCATCAACGCACGCAACGAACGCTTCTGGGTGAAGTATCATTTCAAGACAATGCAGGGTCACCAGCACTGGACCAATGGCGAGGCCGGGCAAGTCGTTGCCAGTGATCGGGAGAGCTCGCAGCGCGATTTGTTCGAGGCGATTCGACGCGGCGATTTTCCACGTTGGCGCTTTTGCGTCCAGATCATGCCGGAACAAGATGCGCAGACGTATCGCTGGAACCCGTTCGACCTCACGAAGGTCTGGCCGCACGGCGATTATCCGCTGATCGAAGTCGGCGAGCTTGAATTGAGTGTAAACCCCATAAATTACTTCACCGAGGTGGAGCAAGCGGCGTTCAGTCCTTCGAACGTCGTTCCGGGTATCAGTTGGTCCCCGGACAAGGTCTTGCAGGCGCGCATTGTCTCGTACGCGGACTCGCATCGTTACCGCGTGGGCACACACTACGAAATGCTGCCGGTGAATCGGCCGAAAAGCGCGGTGAATACATATCACCGCGATGGTCCGATGCGCTTCGATGCGCCGAAGGCCACGGATGCCTACTACGAACCCAACAGCTTCAATGGCCCGCGGCAAGTCGTGCGCTTCGCGGAGCCGCCGCTGAAAATCGATGGCGACGCCGGCCGCTTCGATCATCACGCCGGCAACGATGACTACTCGCAGCCGGGCGCGCTGTTCCGGCTGATGACGCCTCAGCAGCAAACGCGCCTGTTCAATAACATTGCGGCGGCGATGGCGGGTGTGCCCGGCGAAATTGTCGAGCGCCAACTGTCTCACTTCCACAACGCCGATCCGCGCTATGCGGAAGGCGTGAGAGAGGCACTGTCCGGAAAGGATCGGTCGCAGGCCGAATAGCCCATATTCGATCTGTGCCCGCCTGACGCGCTCAGCCGACGAGCCAATTTAGGAGCCCATCATGGCAGGATAATCGACGAACTACAAAGACGATCTCGAGCGTCGGCAGCAAGCGCCGCTCATCACGCCGACAGATCTGAAACCCAGGGCGACGCGGAAAATCAGCGGCGGATGAATGGGATTCTCACGGATGTTTTTGCGTTGTACCTGAAAACAAAAACTTTCCATCTAGACTTATCGCACGATCGCCGACGCCATTTGGCATGGGACGGGAGTAACACTCCCGGCCGTAGTTCGCTCAATCAACGAGCAAACGCAGTCTTTGCCACATCCACGATCTCATTCGCCTGCCCGTTGAGGACTGCCTTCATCATCCACAGGCTGAATCCTCTGGCGTGCTCGAGCTTGATCTCGGGCGGCATGACGAGTTCCTGACGGTCGGTCAATACATCGATGACGGCAGGGCCATCGTGGGCAAAAGCGGTCGAAATCGCCGCTTTCAGTTGGCCCGGATCTTCCACCCGCACCCCGTAAATGCCCATTGATTCCGCCATTCTGGAAAAATCTGGATTGTCGAGCCGCGTCCCTGTCGGCAGAAATCCGCCGGCCTTCATTTCGATATCAACAAAGCCAAGCAGACCATTGTTGAAGATGACAATCTTTATCGGCAGCTTCGATTGACGCACCGTGAGAAGATCGCCCATCAGCATTCCGAAGCCGCCGTCCCCCGACATTGAAATGACTTGGCGCGTGGGCAGCGCGAACTGCGCACCGATGGCTTGAGGCATCGCATTGGCCATCGAACCATGCAGAAACGATCCCAGCAGCCGGCGCTTTCCATTCATCTTGAGGTACCGTGCCGCCCACACCGTCGGCTCTCCCACATCGCACGTGAAAATTGCATCCTCGCTAGCCAGGTCGCTGACCACCTTAGCGACGAGCTGCGGGTGAATAGGCCTGTGCTTTGAATGATCGTTGGCAAGATCGTCGAGCGCCTTGCGAGCCTTGGCATAGTGACGAACGGCAGCGCTCAAGTGCGTGTCGTCCTCTTTCGACGACACTCGTTCTACCAGCCTCGGCAGCACTTCCCGCACGTCCCCGATGACGCCGAGATCGAGCCGGCATCGACGTCCGAGGTTTTCGCCGCGGATATCGACCTGGGCGATGCGAGCCTTCGTCGGATAGAATTGTCGATACGGGAAATCGGTACCCAGCATGAGCAACGTGTCGCAGCCCTCCATGGCGTGATATCCGGACGAGAACCCGATCAGTCCGGTCATTCCCACATCATAAGGATTGTCCCATTCCACGTGCTCCTTACCTCGAAGGGCGTGGACAATAGGGGCTTTTAATTTGGCGGCCAATGCAACGACGGCATCGTGTGCGCCCGCACATCCGGCACCGCATAAAATGGTCGTTCTCTCGGCTCTTTCGAGCAAGTCGACGAGTTCCTCGATGTCCGCCTCCACTGGACAAACGCGGGGCAGCCGCGATACCGGTCTTTGAGAGGGCACCGCAGGTCCAGCTTCCTTCAATGCGACATCACCGGATATTACGATGACGGCGACGCCCTGTTTCGCGATGGCTTCGCGAATGGCCGTTTCAACGATTCGCGGTACCTGCACGGGATCGGAAATCAGCTCAACGTAGTGGCTACACTCCTTGAAGAGCGATTGCGGATGTGTTTCTTGAAAGAAGCTCGAGCCAATCTCCGTGCTAGGAATATGCGCGGCGATGGCCACCACGGGGACTCGGTTGCGATGGCACTCAAAGAGCCCATTGATCAGGTGCAAATTGCCGGGGCCGCAACTGCCGGCGCATACCGCGAGTTCGCCTGTGAGCTGAGCCTCCGCGCCGGCGGCGAATGCCGCGACTTCTTCGTGTCGGACGGGGATCCACTGGATCTTGTCGCGGACGCGCAGTGACTCTGTGATGCCATTGAGCGAATCGCCCACCAGCCCGTAAATGCGCTGAACATTCGCAGCCTCGAGTGTTTGAACTATACGGTCGGCAACATTGGTCATATCAAGCCTCCATTAAGTGGGCTAATCGACATATTCGCCCGCTGGGCTGCAGCGGCAGCTTGGGCATGAGATGGTCGGCACCTATGCCCAACGAGTGAGGGAATGATTCAAAGGTGAGCCTTCGAGGCATGCTAGCGTTGCATCTGCATCAGCCGATCCATGGGCATCATGTTGTGATTCAAATGAGCCATGATGATCATCGATCCGAATACCAGCAAACCCACGACGAAAATTCCAAAGGCGAGCGCGAGAATATTGTTGATCTGGTCCGGCGCGCTCGAGATGTGCAAAAAGAACACCAAGTGAACTCCCATCTGAGCAATCGCGAGGACCCCCAACAAAATGGGGACGCCAGGCGGGTAAATAACATCGGTTGACGAAGCCCAAAAGGAGGCGAGGGTCAAAACGACCGCATACATCAATCCAATCAGGTAGCTTCCCCGGGTACCGTGCCTGCTCACATTGGCACCCGGAGCCATGCCTTGAGCTTCGATTTCGGTGATTTCCGTACTCATAGGTGGGCTCCCAAATACACAATGGTAAATACGCCGATCCAAACGATGTCGAGCGCGTGCCAGAACAGGCCGAAGCAGAAGAAGCGGCGGCTGACCATCGGCTGGAATCCGAGGGTTGCCACCTGCAATAGCATGACGATCAGCCAGCATAGGCCGATGGTCACATGCAGTCCGTGGGTGCCTACCAAGGTAAAGAAGGCCGAGAGGAAGGCACTGCGGGAGGGACCCGCGCCTAGGCTAAGCATGTGATTGAATTCGCTCACTTCGAGACTCAGAAACGCTACACCTAAAATGAAGGTGATCGCCATCCAGAAGTAAGTTGAGGTTCGGTCCCCGCTTTGCACGGCGAGCGAGCCAAAACCGCAGGTGACGCTCGAGGCCAGCAGGCACGCGGTCTCGGTCAGCACGTGCCGCTTATCGAATAGATCGGCGGCCGTTGGGCCGCCGGCGGTTTCGCCTGAAAGCACGGCATATGCGGCAAAGAGCGCGGCGAATATCACGATATCGGACAGCAAGAACAACCAAAAGCCGTAGCCGGCGACCACGCGGGTTGGCGCAGGCCCCCGTAGCGAGAGCGGCGCCGCATCGGAGGTCGCGAGTGCTTGCTCCGCGGCGCTCATACCGCCCTCCTCTTCACTCCATGGATTCGCTCAAAGGCTTCGACTTTCTCGGCGGGCACCTCGACCTCGCCATCGGTTCGCCATGCCTGCATAAGTCCCACGACAATCGCGCCCAGAAATCCTGATCCGGCACCCCACCAGATGCGCCAGATGAGCGAGAATCCCAGCAATACCGCAAAGAACGCGAGATAGACGCCCGTCGGATTATTCCGAGGAATATGGAGTGATCCGTATGTCCTCTTCGGGTTCCGGTCATCCGCGGCCACGGGTTCTTGCTTCGCAGCCCAAAATGCGTCTGCGCGGCGCACTTGCGGCAGATGTGAGAAGTTCCACGCCGGCGGCGGGGACGGAGTCGACCACTCGAGCGTGCGACCGTTCCACGGATCCCCCGTCAGATCGCGATTACGTTCGCGCTGGCGAATACTCACGGCGATCTGCACGCCAGTCAGTGCGATGCCTAAGAGTATCAGCACAGCGCCGGCGAGCGCGACGAGCATGAGCGGCTGCCAATGCAGGTTCGAATAGTGCTGCATTCGCCGCGTCGCACCCATGAGTCCCAGCGCGTACAGCGGCATGAAGGCGAGGTAGAAGCCGAAGAACCAGCACCAGAACACGGCCTTCCCAAGCCGCTCATGCAGCGTGAAACCAAAGGCCTTGGGAAACCAATAAGTGATTCCCGCCATGACCCCAAAGACCACTCCGCCGATTGCCACATTATGAAAATGCGCGATCAGAAACAGGCTGTTGTGAAGCACAAAGTCGGCGGGCGGGATCGCCATGAGGACACCCGTCATACCCCCGATGACGAAGGTCACCATGAACCCGATCGCCCAGTAAATTGGAACCGTGAAACGGATGCGACCGCCATACAGAGTGAACAGCCAATTAAATATCTTCACACCCGTCGGCACCGCGATGATCATGGTCATGATGCCGAAAAATCCGTTCACATCCGCACCGGCGCCCATGGTGAAAAAATGATGCAGCCATACCAGGAAGGACAGCACGCAGATCGCCATCGTTGCCATGACCATCGAACGGCGGCCGAACAACGGTTTACCCGAGAATGTTGCGACCACCTCCGAGAACACCCCGAACGCGGGCAGTATCAAGATGTAAACCTCCGGGTGGCCCCAGCTCCAGATGAGATTGATGTACATCATCGGATTGCCGCCGAGTTCGTTGGTAAAGAAATGAAAGCCGCAATAACGATCGAGCAGCAACATCGCAAACGTCGCCGTCAAGATCGGAAAAGACGCGACGATCAGGAGATTCGAGGCGAGCGCGGTCCAACAAAAGATCGGCATTTCGCGGTAACCCATACCCGGCGCCCGCAACTTCAATATCGTAGTCGTAAGATTGATGCCTGATAGCAGCGTTCCTAAACCCGAAATCTGCAAGGACCACAAGTAATAGTCGACGCCGACCCCCGGGGAGTACGCGACTTCACTCAAGGGCGGATAGGCAAGCCATCCGGTGCGGGCAAACTCGCCGACCACGAGCGACACGTTGACCAAAAGCACTCCCGCCGCGGTCAGCCAGAAGCTCACGGAGTTGAGCACGGGGAAAGCGACATCGCGCACGCCAAGCTGCAGCGGCAAGACGAAGTTCATGAGCCCGACGACGAACGGCATGGCCACGAAAAAGATCATGATGGTGCCGTGCGCCGAGAAAATCTGATCGTAGTGTTCGGTCGGCAAATACCCCTGTGCGTGACCGGCGGCCAGGGCAAGTTGGCTGCGCATCAACATGGCGTCCGAGAAACCGCGCACCAGCATCAGCAGCGCCAACGCTATGTACATCACGCCGATGCGCTTGTGATCGACACTGGTGATCCATTCGCGCCACAAGTAGGGCCACCAGCCTTTGGCCGTCACTAGCGCCAACACGCAGAAGATAACGAAGCCGACTGTGCCAGACGCGATCATGACGACCGGCTGGTCGAAGGGGATTGCCGCCCAGCTGAGCCTGCCCATTATGTTACCTTCCTCGCGGCAGCGAGTTAACTGCCGGGTGACCCGATGAAATGGAATCGAACAGTCCTTCGCTGACCTCGGCGTAGGTCTGTGGACTTTCAGCCTTGGCCGGTTTTGCCAAAGTCGTGTACGCGGTGGCGTCGAGTAACCCGCCTTGTGCCTTGGCGGCAGCCACCCACTCTCTGAATTCGTCGGCTCCGACCGACACGAGGTCAAAGCGCATATCCGAAAACCCATCGCCGCTGAACTGGGCTGACAGACCCTCGAAATTGCCGGGCTGGTCAGCTTCCAAATTGAGCCGAGTGACCATGTTCGGCATCGCATAGATCTGGCTGCCGAGCTGCGGCACGAAAAAGCTATTCATAACGGTCGCCGATGTCAGCCGAAAGCGAAGTGGCACGCCGGCCGGCACGACTAGCTGGTTCAAACTGGCAATCTTTTCGTGCGGATAGATAAAAAGCCATCGCCAATCGAGCGAAATTACCTCGATATCGAGGGGTGCAGCCGAGTCCTTCAGCTCTCGCGGCGGGTCAAGATCGTGCGAGCCGGTCCAGGCGATGCCGCCGAGAAACAAAATAACCAGCGCCGGAATCGACCACGTGATCATCTCGATCCGCCCGGAATACTCCCAATCCGGTCGGTACTGGGCCCGCTTGTTTTTGGCGCGAAACCACCAAGCGAATACGAGCGTCAGCACGATAACGGGAACGACGACAGCAAGCATGATTACGGTCGAATCGTAGAGAATCACTCTCTCTGCTTTGCCCACCGGACCGTGAGGGTTAAGAACACCCTCGTGGCACGAGGCAACCAACACAGCGGAGCTCGCAATCGAGATGATTCGCACGAGCATGCAGAGGGCATCGCGAGACGATCGTCCAACCGGCGAACTTATCCCGATTTTCATAGGAGGGTAGTGTCAACGGTTCATCCCCAGACAACGAGTCCCCCGTTTGGGGAATGACAAAGGCTGCCAGCCTCGGGAGACTGGGACGTTGCTCGATCGCACAGGGAAGCTCTCGTGTCACCGACCGTTGCCGTGTTCCCGGGACTGATCTGCGCGGATATCACAGGATATAAGGCCACGGACGCAGAAGCCGATAAACCGCCAAAGGCCGCCACGTGACAATGTCGGAGTGGCGTGGACGCGTCTCGGACTTGAGCGCACTGGGTTCAGCGAAGTGCACGCGCATTCAAGCGCAGTCTCGGGCAGACCCCGCGTTCATACGGTACCCCCATTGGGGGGGCACGCTAATTGAAACCGTTCATTTACGATCGGCCTATGGTGTTGTCGCAGGCAACTCCCGCGCTAACCGATGTCAGAGAGGATTGAACCAACCATGAGCACGGAATCCGTTGTACACCACCGACGCGTGGTGAATGGCATCAAGATGCACTATGCGGAGGCGGGTGCCGGGCCGCCGGTCGTGCTGCTACATGGCTTTCCAGAGACTTGGTATGCGTGGCGGCATCAGATCGATGCCCTGCGGCTGCGATATCGGCTGATCATGCCGGACCTGCGTGGCTATGGTGCGACGGAAAAGCCTGCTGCCGGCTACGACAAGCGCACGATGGCAAACGACATTCGGGCTCTGATGGCGAGTCTCGGCATCGAGAGGGCCGCTATTGTGGGTCATGATCGCGGCGCTCGCGTTGGCCTGCGGCTCACCAAAGATCATCCTGACGTCGTGGCGCGCTTTGCGGCGCTCGACAACATCCCTACGCGGGTGCTCTTTGGAAATATGAACGCTGCGAGCGCGCAGGCCGCCTGGTTCTTCCTCTTCCAGGGTGTCCGCGACGTTCCTGAGGTGCTGATCCACGGTCGCGAAGAGATCTGGCTGCGGCATCTCCTCACGGGCTGGTCCTACAACCCGGAGACTTTTACCGACGCCGACATCGCTACCTATGTTCATGCGTACGCGCAACCCGGTGGGCTGCGCGGTCCATTTGAGGACTACCGGGCCTGGCGTGAGGATGTTGCGCAGGATCAAGTTGACAAGGACGTCAAACTTCACTGTCCCACACTGGCTCTTTGGGGAAGTGAGTTTGAGGCAGCCAAGATGGTCAACATGGTGGAGATTTGGCGCGAATTTGCTGAGGATCTCACGACCGCACCTATCGCGTTTGCCGGCCACCTACCGCAGGAGGAGCAGCCTGTTGCAGTCAATTCCGCGCTGGCAACGTTCCTTGAGCCGTGGCAGGGATGACGGAGGCGTAACCGGGAGAGCGAACGGTGCACATCGTCAATTTCCAAGTGGATGGAATACAGGGTATCGGCGTCAACGATGGGGACCGTTTCCGCGGCCTCACATGCGACAAACCCCGTTACCCCGGTGATCTAACCGCCTTGATCCGATCGCACGAGGATCTGTCCGAAGTGGGTCGGCGCCTTCTCGACGAACCGGTGATTGACGTGCGCGCGGCAACTTTGCTACCGCCGGTCGTGAACCCTCGCAAGATACTCTGCGTTGGGCTCAACTACGAGGATCACGTCAACGAGGCTGGCCTGAAGAAGCCCGATTATCCTGAGATCTTCGCACGCTTCGCGACCAGTTTGATCGGTCATGGAGCGGCAATTGTACGGCCGCCGGAATCGGACAAGCTTGACTATGAGGCCGAACTCGCCGTCGTGATCGGACTCGGCGGGCGGCGAATCATGAAGGAGGCGGCGCTCGACCACATTGCGGGCTACTCGATATTCAACGACGCGACCTTGCGTGACTATCAGATGCGCACGCCGCAGTGGACCGTTGGCAAGAACTTCGACAGGACCGGGGCCTTTGGACCGTGCCTGGTTACTCCTGACGCGCTGCCGCCGGGCGCTGATGGCTTGCACATCCGGGGCCGACTCAATGGGCGAACGGTGCAGGATTCAAACACCAGCTTTTTGATCTTTGACGTCGCGACACTGATCGCGTTGCTGAGCGCCACGATGACGCTCGAGCCGGGCGATGTGATCATCACCGGAACGCCCGGCGGGATCGGCGCCTCGCGCAATCCACCGCTTTACATGCGGCCGGGAGACATATTCGAGGTGGAGATTGAGCGCATTGGTACGCTATCAAATCCCATCGCTGACGAAGTCGCTCAATGACTTCCCATGCCGGCGGGCAATACGATTTGGACTCCGAAGGGTATCGGTTTCTAACAGTGGAGACGTTGCGTGCCAATGCATTCGCAATTCCCATTCACAAGTCAGCGTTCTGACACCCGCTTGGTTTCTCTCATCTTTCTCCAGGGGCAAATCTATGGCAATCCCCCCATTGTTGGACAGAAGGCGTCTCCTCCTAGCACTCGCCCCGACGGCGACGGTTCTATTGACGGGCGCTGGTGCATGCACGAGAGAGGCCCAAAAGCCGGCGCCTTATGCACCGACTTTCTTCAATGCTGCGGAATGGGCTTTCGTAAATGCTGCGGTTGCACGCCTAATCCCCGCGGAGGGTGCAGGACCAGGGGGCATCGACGCAGGGGTCCCGGAATTTATCGATCGGCAGATGGAGATGCCTTACGGTCACGGGGCTTATTTCTACCTGAAGGGTCCGTTTCTCAACGATGCCCCCGCCACTTTGGGGTATCAGCTGCGTCACAGTCCTCGGGAAATTTATCGGATTGGAATTCTCGCGGCGAATGCGTCGGCGCAAAGCACGCATGGCAGGCGGTTCCCCGATCTCACTGTCGCTGATCAGGACCGCTTCCTACAGATGATGGAAAGTAACGCCGTGCAGCTCTCCCCCGTGCCGGCACCAATAATTTTTGCCCAACTCTTGGCGAATACCAAGGAAGGCTATTTTGCGGACCCCCTCTATGGAGGAAATCGAGGCATGACCGCGTGGAAATGGATCGGCTTCCCCGGCGCGCGGGCCGACTTTACTGATTGGCTCGATCAGGCCGGCCGGCCGTACCCGTACGGACCGGTAGCCATCAATGGTGCGAGATCCTGATGTCCGAACGAAAGAGGCCGGTCGACGCCGTCATCATCGGGTATGGCTGGACCGGCGCCATCATGGCAAAAACTCTGACGGATGCTGGCCTGTCGGTTGTGGCCCTCGAGCGCGGACCGCCGCGCGACACCTCGCCTGACTTCGAATATCCCCGTATCGCCGATGAATTGAAGTACGGCATCAGGGGCGATCTGTGGCAGCCGCTCGCCGACGAAACCGTCACGATTCGGCATGGAATCCAGGATATCGCCGCTCCCTATCGCAAATACGGTTCGTTCATCTTGGGGAATGGAGTGGGCGGCGCAGGAACTCATTGGAATGGCCAGCTTTGGCGCGCCTCGCCGGAGGACTTGCGACTGCGTACCCACATCGAGCAGCGCTACGGAAGGAAGTTCATTCCCGCGGACATGACGATTCAGGATTACCCCGTTAGCTTTGAGGAGCTGGAGCCGCATTTTGACCACTTCGAAAAAGTTTGCGGTGTTTCCGGTACCGCCGGAAACTTGCGCGGTCAGATCAAACCGGGCGGAAATCCTTTTGAGGGTCCCCGGAGCGACGAATTCCCAACACCTCCGTTACCGCCAATCCATGTCGCACGACTGTTCGAGAAAGCAACCGCAGAGTTGGGCTATAAATCGTTTCCGGTCCCATCGGCGAACAGCTCAATTGCCTACACAAACCCTTACGGAGTGCGTCTCGGGCCCTGCAATCTTTGCGGCTTTTGCGAGCGCTTCGGTTGCTTTCTATATTCAAAGGCATCGCCTCAGACATCGATCCTCCCGATCCTGGCCGACCGTCGGAACCTCGAGGTGCGCACGAATGCGTACGTAACGAAGATCCTGCTGGACGGCGCCGGTAAAGTTGCAACTGGAGTTAGTTACATCGATGAGAGCGGAGTCCAGGTTGAGCAGCCGGCGACGCTGGTCATCCTATCGGCGTTCCAGATGCACAATGTCCGATTGTTGCTGCTTTCAGGAATCGGCAGGCCATACGATCCTGTCACTGGCGAAGGCCTCGTCGGCAAAAACTACGCCTACCAGATGTGTAGTGTTACCGGCGCGTTTTTCAGTGAGGACGTAGAGATCAACCCGTTCATCGGCGCGGGCGCCGCAGGTCAGCGCGTCATCGATGAATTCAACTCCGATCACTTCGACCATTCCCACCTAGGGTTTATCGGTGGCTCTTTGATCTACGCGGGAGGAACAGGCGGACGCCCCATCGAGCAGATGATGCTTCCGCCGGACGCGCCACACTGGGGAAGCGGCTGGAAGGCGGCAATCCGCAAACATTACCGGCATTCTGCGCCGATTGGCGCTCTGGGGAGCGTCATGTCGTACCGGGATCGGTATTTGTCCCTCGATCCCACCTACAAGGACGCGCACGGATTGCCTCTCCTACGCATTACCTTTGACTGGCACGACAACGAGTACAGGATGGCGGCGCATTCGGCGGCGAAGATGGACGAGATCGTGCGCGCCATGAAACCTGAGAAACAGGTAACACTGGTCATGCGATCGGGCAATCACTACGACACCCGCGTCTACCAGACAACTCACACGACCGGTGGCGCGATCATCGGATCTAATCCGACCAATAGCGTGATCAACCGCTATTCGCAGAGCTGGGAGGTGCCCAACCTCTTCATTTATGGCGCTTCGTCCTTTCCGCAAAATATCGGATACAACCCGACTGGCCTTCTGGCAGGTCTGACGTATTTTTCGGCAGCCAAGATACGGGACACGTACCTGAAATCACCCGGCCCGTTGGTGCCGACGTGAAGGTAAGAAGGGTTCTTCTCACCATCGGTGCCGCAGGCATAGCGGTTTCTGTGGCCGCCATGGGCGTTTCCTGGATATCAGACCACATTGCCGGCGAGGGCGACGTGGTGGGACCTACACCGACGCCGGCCGTGATTGCGCGGGGAGCCTATCTTGCCAAGCTTGGCGATTGCGCTGCCTGTCATAGCATTCCATCAAAGCCGCCGTTTTCGGGCGGCTTACGCATGAGGACTCCGATCGGCGCCATCTACACCACCAATATCACGCCTGACCCAGAGCATGGTATCGGCCGATACAGCCTCGCGGACTTTGATCGTGCGTTGCGCTTCGGGGTGGCAGAAGGTCATACGCTGTATCCGGCGATGCCGTTTACTTCCTATCGAATCACGAAGCCCGAAGACGTCGTCTCGCTGTATGCCTATTTCAAGCATGGCGTGACCCCGGCTGCCGTGCCCAACCGCCCGAACGACATTCTGTTTCCCTTGTCGATGCGTTGGCCGCTCACCTATTGGCGCTGGTTCTTCGCCCCGACACCTGCGCCTTTCACAGCGCCTGCGGGAATGCAGTCGGAGGAGGCGACAGGAGCATACATCGTTGAAGGTCTAGGCCATTGTGGCGAATGTCATACGCCGCGCGCGTTTACGATGCAGGTCAAGGCGTCAACCGCCGCCGATGGCTCCGCCTATCTCGCGGGAGCGGTGATCGACAATTACTTTGCGCCCAGTCTCCGGAGCGGCGGACCTGGCACGGTCGGCGAGTGGAACACGGCCGATCTGGCGCAGTTCCTCCAGTCGGGCGCGAATGCCCGAGGTATCGCATTCGGCTCAATGAGCGATGTGATCACTCACAGCACCCAATATATGACCTCGGAGGATGCAGTCGCGACCGCGAAATATCTCAAGACGTTGGCAAATCCAAGCGATACGCCGCAGGCACGATTCCTCTATGACGAACGCGAACACCATGCGCTGAAGAACGGTGATGCCAGCAAGCCCGGAGCGATGCTTTACCTGGACAACTGCGCAGCGTGTCACCGTCCGGACGGTATGGGGTATGAGCGCGTGTTCCCGCGCTTAGCCGGCAATGAGGTCGTTCAAGCAGAGAATTCGCTCTCCGTGATCGCCATTGTTCTCGAAGGCTCCAGGACCCCGCGCACACTTGCGGCACCGGCGCAGTTCACCATGCCAGGCTTTACCTGGCGCCTTTCCGATCAGGAGGTCGCAGACGTAGTCAATTTCGTTCGCACAAGCTGGGGCAATCAGGCCTCAACGACTTCCGTCAACGAAGTGCGTCGAGCGCACAGCTCCATGCGCTAGAGATCGCGGCGTTGCAAAACTCCTCGTGCATGTTCAGCGCTTGACGGGCGTTATAGAGGTCGAGAAGCCTTTGTTGCCGTTACCCTCCTCGGTTCCGACGCAGAGAGGCTCGCGGTCTGTCAACTCCATCGCCGACTTCAATTGCACCGGAGCTTGAGCTGTACTACGGATCTCAAAGGACGTATTGGAATTTAAAGCCGGGGCCTTCCTGTTACCTACGCCGCCCGTGCAGATCGCGTTCGTCTTGGCCTCCGTTGTTAACCGGCGACCTGATTGGACGCCGACCGGCGCCGTAACCAGTGGATTTATGGTGCCACGGTCGCCAAAAAACTGGTCCACATTCGATGCATGTTTGCACCGGCCCCACTCTCCGGGGAGATGAGCCCAACTCGGCGTGAGCGCGCGGTAGAAAGGCGCTTCCGGGCCAAGCCGAGTCAAAATCATCCCGAGGAACCGGCGGCAATCGACGTCAAGTACGCGATCACCGCATCGGTCTTACCTTCGGCAACGATGGTTTCGGCCATTCGGTGCCCGAATTCCGGAATGGGTGTGTTGCGGAACCAGAAGATCGACCGGTCGCGATCCCGAGTCACCTCATACGCTGCCGATAACGCACGCACAGCTTCACGTAAGAACCCCTGCAACCGCGCATTGCCCGGTGTTTCCGTCACCGTCGTGCGGTGAACGCCGGCGAGTTTGGCCAGATCCTGAAGTTGGAGGTTGAGCGCATCAGCAAATCGTTCTGGCTGAATGACGGGCTGTCCCAGCGCCCGGAATTCTTCCGCAAACCCCACAAAAGGCGTGGCCACGTCAGGCATAGGAATTTCCAGAGGAAGCCTGGGTTTCATCTTATGTCGTTCTAATGTCGCTTTAAAGATGACAATTCGCTCAATGGGGAAATTCAGCCAGTTGCCCGTTGATTCCTGGGGAATGCTACCTGGGTTCTCACGGCTGGTCCTACATCTGCGCTCTGACCGCGATAACGAACCAACCTTGGTCCCCTGCCCGACATCATCCGAGCTGCCATTTCGAAGCATATCGAGAGCCGGCGTAAGGATCCGAAATTCCAATCGGATTTGAAGGCTCGATTAGTGCGGGCGCGACGCCTGCTTGCTCGCCAGACGTCCGAAAATTAGACGAGAAGCGCTGTCAATTGTTCTGAGAGCGGTTGGATATCACCGGCGAAGCTGCGAATCATCGCAGCAAGAAATGCCGCGGGCTTGATGCGCTCGATTTCAACAGGATGCCCTGCGCGCAGAGCGAGGAGATGTAGGAACGCCAATTGACTGCGTCCATTCCCTTCTCGAAATGGATGAATGGCATTGAGGTCCGAAAGGAACTCTGCAACTGATCGGATGAAATTATCATGGGCGCTTCCCAGCAGGAAATCGGCGGAATTTAGTCTGCCGAAGAGACGAGTCATTTCACGTTCAATGAACTGAGGACGGCAGAACAGATTGCCCCCCTTTGAGGTGGCAATTGTTCGATACCTGCCCGCCCAACGGTAAACGTCCTGAAACAGATGTCGATGAATTCGCCGGTAGTGCGTTGGGCCAAATCGCCCCACTGGGAGAGGCTCATCGGCTCGCACAGTGGACATTTCCAATTCAAACGCTTGTAGCGTTTCAGCGTCGCGCAGTCCGAGCTTATTCTTTAGGCACGCCGTACCACGATAACTGTATGGATCTTCGATCTCGTCTTCGTCGTAACGACTCCCTGTCACCTAGGGCATTTCGGATTCAGATAGGCCTTCAACACGTCCGCTCGTCGCTTCTCGGTGGACTCTCCCGAGGCAACTCGCTTTTGTCCCCTAGGTGTCAGTTTCAGCCCCTCGACCGCACTGATGACCGCAAAACGCTTGAGGCCGAGTACGGATGATGTCGCCGTCAAAGCGAGGCTCTTACGAGGGGTAGGTTTTGGCATGGGCTAAGAGTATCAAGTTTCGAGGCGGTTTGAGGAGTGCGGAATCACCATGGAAGGAGTTCGAATTACTGCGTCGAGCTGCCGGCGACGATGAAGGGTTCTCGGTCAAGGAAAGCTATGGTGCGCCCGGAGAGATTCGAACTCCCGGCCTCCTGGTTCGTAGCCCAATGCCCCCGCTACCCGGTACGAGGCGCGGCCCAATGCCCCGCGAGCCCGGCGCGGTGATAAGTCGTGACGCAATCGCTGACCATCAATCAACAAAAATGGTGGGCCAGCCATCTTCAATTGGACGACTCGCAGCGCGTGGTCACACATTGGTCACTCCCGCGCCTTTGCCAGTTGTCCTGGCGTCGCAAGTTGATTTATTGGTGGGCCGTGTAGCCACCGAACCTTCATCCTAACCTGATGATTTAAATCAATAAACATGTAGTGCCACGAGCAAAGGCCCCCAACGAGGCCCCCACCAAAAAATGGATGCTGATGGACGCCTCCGAACTCACTTATTCGATCGATCCGAAGTCCCACTCTAGCAAACGAATGTACGCATGAAAGCGGCAACCCGCGTCCGGACAAACAACGCTTGGAGCCACTGCACCGTCGTGGGAAACAGCGTGCACGCGCAACGTCAAGGTATGGTCGTTAGGACAGGTGAACGATGCCTTGAAGCGAGCGCGCGTTGAGTCATGACAGGGAGACCAGTGCATGGGCGGCGGGCGATCTGTGTAGTTGCCGAACCGGTGGGCATCGAGCCGGCGGACACGCGGTCGCCAAAACGCAAACGTTCGTAAACTATTCCAAACGGACCGCCAGGAAATTTCCATTGATTCACTTCCTCTTCCATGAAGAACATCAAAGCGCGACAGCGACCGGGACGATAATCCCATGCGGGCGCAGGGCAAATCCAACCGTGAGCAGAGCATGGCCAGTGGAGAATGACTCCAATCGAAAATCCCAGCTCACACCGGCTGCATCGGTCAGCAATTCGTCGGCTGCAAAGACGGGTCCCGTCTTCCGATTGGACGAATGCCGCTCGATTGCCGGATAAAGATGTTCGGGCAAGAGGTTTGCAAAGCGTGATCGGAATCCCAACGAGCGGATGAAATAGCGCCACGCATCGGGGCCATCGTGCCGGCCGATGGTGGGGTGCTTGGGATGAATGCTAATCACGCCGAATAACGGCTCGTGCGGATTACGCTCCTCGACCATTCGCCAGAAGGTGGATTGGATGGAGTTTCGATATCGAGTCGCGAGCTGCTTCACGGAGGCGAAGGTCAGAGGTAAGTCACGGGCTTCGCTTGAGAAGCGGTCCTGCAGGAACAGGAGGCGCCCTGCCCCGTAGTTGGCTTCGGCCTCCAGCACCGCGTGACAGGCGGGATCTACCATTTGGAGGTTGTCTCCCAATAGATAGCCCTTATGCCAGGGCGCAATGCTGTGCGTGATCTCGTGGGCCTCGATCCAGCGGTGCTTCGGCTTGGGAACGGTTTCGTCAATGAGAATACGCGCGCTTTCCGGCACCCAGAAGGCACAGAGCTTGGATTTTGTCAGCGCGGTCAGCAGATGCCGCCCGATATCCGGGAGTGTCTTGCGTGCGAACAGGGTGAACCGATGGCTCAGTTCCGTGATGAGGCCCGGATCGGTGCTTCTGTAGTATTGCAAGTCGAGCGACAGCAGCGAGCGAACGTCACTCAAATCGAGGGGCGGTTCAGGATCGCCAAGGTCACGAAGAATGCGCTCGACGTGGCCGTCGATATCGCGCTTCTCGTATTCCCCGACGAGCACTTCTGCCATGGTTACGCCTTCGCGCGCTCGTTGAGCAACGATACGAAGGCGTTGAGTGCCGCGCTCTCGTCCGCCGTCAGTCGCGACACGTCATCCGAGCGCGCCGCGAATCGCACCGATTCGTTGAACAATACGCGATCGACTTCATGGGTCGCCCCGGCCATCTGCGACAGCATGGCCAACGAGACGGAAAAATAACTCGAGAGCTGATGGATCAACCGCGCCCGCGCCGTGTAGTGCGGATCGTGTTCGACACGACGCAGTTCCTCTTCAGAGACATCGGCACGCTCAGCCAGATCGGCAATCGAAAGCCCGGCGCTCGAGCGAAGCTGTCGCACGAGTACACCGAGCGCAATTCGCAGGGGGACGCCTGTCCGATCGCCCGCCACGGCAAAACTTTCCGGACGCGCGCTCACGTGCCGTGCGCCTGAAGTCACCGGAATGACCATCGGCCCCGCCTCCGGATCATCATCTGGATCACTTGCGATTTTTCGCCGTAACCAGTCGTTGGTGTATTTGGACTCCATAATCTTCTCCTCAATCGTTTGCGAGGAACGCCTTGGCCTGGGCCTCGGTGACCTCGAAATATTGCATGCCCTTCTCATCGTCGTAGCCCATATCTGTGAATTGAGCGACATCGCGATACCAGCTTTGAGATTGCGGCAGCGAGTGCAGGCCGAGTCGCCCATTGAACTCGAGCTGGTAACTCAAGTTGATCGCTTCGGCGATCAGCGCGCGGCCCACACCTTTGTACCGCGCCGCCTTCTTCACCAGCCTAGGGCGGTTCCAGGGCGCCGTCGCGATCAACTCGATGTAGACGATCTCGCGGCCGCGTTGAATTTCCAGTCGGGCAAACGCCGCGGATGTCACCAGCATGAGGCCCTGCGTTTCGTCGGCGCATTCAATGGCATAGGTCTCATCCGCCATGCTCGTTGAGGCATCGACCGCCTTTTCCGCCCAGTGCCAATGCGAGTCTTGAGCATCGCCTTCCGCCGCCGCCTCCCATGACTCGAAGTCGGCCCGTCGGGCCTCCAGCATGGGTTTCCATAGCTGCTCAAAATCATCAAAGTTTTTCTGGTCAAGCTCGCGGTATAACTGAGCGTCTTCGAACTCCTTCGAGCGGCGGTTCTGTAGCGCGACGGTTCGAAGGAACTCCTTCATATGACCATTAACTCAGTCTTTTCTTTGGTCGACGGCTTTTCCACAAACACCTTTTCGCCGTTCTCGATCCGCTCGGTGACCGACTGGTACAACCGCAGTGCTTGGCGGACCAAGGCAGTCTTTGACATGCCGCGGCTTTCTGAAAGCCGATCGAGCAGGGTCATTTCCTTATCACTCAGCATCAGGGTCATTTGTCGCCGGTCCACGGGTGCAAGCTCCTGTATTTGTGACGTTTATTATAGCGGCGATGGCCATAAATGCAAGCAAAAAACGGTGTTAGATAGCCATTGACACTGTATTTTATGGCCATATACTATGTATACCGAAACGACCAGCTTTCCTGGCCGAAGGAGTAATACCCATGAGTAATGAACACGAGGAGGCCAAGCACCACGAACACGAGGTCGAGGTCTCCATATCGACCACGGCGGGCTTCTACCCCACGGAGGGTTTTAGCGATGTCCCGGCCAAGCAGGCCGTGCACGTGGAACTCGACAAAGCAAAGCATGCCCTTCACATCAAAGACACCACCAACTGGGTCGCCAGCGTCGCTGGCGCGTCCGGAAAACGGGTTATTGATCCCGCGAAGACGTATGCCGAAAACGGGCTCTCGGGCAAGGTGGAGATTGACTGGGGTCCGAGTGAAGGTGGCGGTGGCTAATGCACCCTGCAGCGGCCAAAGCACTCTTCGAAGAAGATGCGCTTCACCTGTCTGCCGCTCTGGCGGCCCGTCGCGGCTGGACGCTGCACGCGGTCGCCCATCCGTTGATTGACTGCTCATTCTCAGCTCCCGGCAGAACCACCCTGAGAGTCAAGCTCACGTGCGATGACTGGAATGATCTGCCGCCGTCGATCAGTCTGCACGCCGCGGATGGAGCGCCGCTGACGGCACTGCCTCCGAACCCAACCGGAGTCTTCAATGGCGGTCCGCATCCCGTGGTGAATCGGCCATTCGTGTGCATGCGCGGGGCGCGGGAGTATCACACTCACCCCAGCCACGCCGGCGATGCATGGGAGAGTCTGAAGAACCTCACGAACTATAGTCTTGGCGGCATCCTCACCCAGTTGTGGCATGCCTGGCAAAAAGGGAGCGGTTAATGCACGTGACCTGCACAAAAGCGATTGTCGAAGCGACCTTAGGCTGGCTGCGCCAAGCGGGGCAATCCCGCCGTGAATGCGTCGCCCTTTGGCTAGGGCGCAGAGGCGCAGCCACGATTGATGTCATGGACGCGTACCGCCCAGAGCAAACCGCCGAGATCGACATGTTTCACATCCCGCCTCGCGGCATGACCGAACTACATGCGGTGCTGCGGCAGCGTCGTCTCATGGTCGCGGCCCAAGTGCACTCTCACCCCGCAGAAGCATTTCACTCAAAGGCAGACGACCGATGGGCTATCGTTCGCCACGAAGGCGCTTTATCGCTCGTCGTACCTCACTTCGCCTCGCAGACGACCACACAAAACTTCCTATCTCACACGAAGGTATTTCGCTTTACGGCAACGAGCCGGTGGCAGGAGATACCTGAAGCAGAGCTGTCTCGATCATGGCTAACGATTACCTGACACTGGAGGCTCGTAAAGAAAACGCGCTCACCCTTGCCGCTGCGTTAGGGATCAGCGTCGACTCCGCCTCTCAGGCTCTCGAGGTCGATATTGTCATTTGCGCAGACCCCACGGATGCGGTTGCGGCAGATATAGCCCAGCATGTGTGCGACCTCCTGACGCGCACCGTCCGACGTGCCAGCGTGGGTGAGACCGGCGAAGCGGCCCATGCGAAGCTGATTATCGGCGCGGTCAGTAGCCAACCCAACGGACAGAATCTGTATCTGCACGTGAATGAGACTGCGGCAAGCATCACGAGCCAGCCGGGCCCGTGGCGGCCCTGTGCGCCGATTCCACCGCTGTGCAGGCTACTGATCGCGTGCTATGCCGCGGCGGCGATAGTGTATCGCGCAACCGGCAGCGCGTTGCCCTCTACGGTGCCTGATCCCCTCATCTTGCGTTTCGCAGACTTGGGTGTCGAATTGGATGCACTGAGCGAACCCATCGAGCTCGGTCACGCTTACCTGGCCGGCGCCGGTGCAATCGGCAATGGCTTGCTGTGGGCCGCTCGCTATCTCGATTTGCGGGGCCGTTTGGAAATCGTTGACGACGATCACGTCACCTCGGGAAATCTAAACCGACAGATTTGGTTCCAGACGGATGACATCGCAAAGCCGAAAGCCGCTCGCCTCGCGAAGCTGGCGCAGCCGTACTTCGCTTCCCTGCAGCTGGTGCCGCGCCAATGCCGGCTGCAGGATCTTCCGGAGAGGTCTGACAAGCCTTGGTTGTCAAGATTGATCGTGGCAGTGGACAGTAGACGAGCGCGGCGTGAGCTGCAGAATGAATTTCCGGGCGAGGTCTTTGACGCGTCGACCACGGACATTCGCGAGGTCGTCATTCATCACCACAAACAGCCTACCGCGCATGCTTGCCTGAGTTGCATCTACGAACCCGACGAAGCCGAGTTCTCGCGCGAACATCACATTGCCGAGCACCTGGGCGTAACAGTCGAAGAAGTCCGCTCGGAGCGCATCAGCACCGCCGCTGCCGCGGTGATCGCCGCACGATTCCCCACTCTTTCCACCGCGGACATCGCCGGCGTGGCTTACGACTCTCTTTTTAAGACCCTGTGTTCGACAGGCCAACTGGGTACGCTGACTGACAAGAGGATTCTCGCTCCCTTCGCATTCGTCTCCGTTTTGGCTGGCGCCCTGCTGGCCGTAGAACTGGTTCGTTGCCTCGGCGGCCGCTCGTCTGCCGCGGAGACAAACTATTGGCGCGTCAGTCCCTGGCATTCGCCGCTCGCTCGAAGACGAATCTTGCGAGCACGACAACCTCATTGCGGATTTTGCGCAGATCGCATCAAGTCAATCGTGAATCGCCAGCTTTGGGGACCGATTCACTGATATTGCCGCCTTGGATCCGGATGGGCTTGCCGATTTTCCGCTCAATCCCCTTGACGTGTTTCCCGAGGCCGTCCGCCACATGCCCGTCCAGGTGCTTAAGCAACTCTCGCAACTCGTACATCCGATCAAAAGGAAAAGACAACCCGTATTGCAAATGGATGACGAGCTCATCCGCCGTGATCTTGAATGTCGCAACGTCGTAAACGGGATCGGACGCAATGAGGCGCTGGTCGAGCGGAAATTTCGTCAGGTCATCAAGAATGCACACGGTGTCAGCGCGTGCGGCGCGGGCAGCACAAAATTCCACGTAGACATGATGGGCAGTGACAAGGAACGGTCCGCCTCCGGGATCGACGACGAACGCTGAACCGTTGCCGAGAATCAGCGGCCGGCCATTCTCCGCGCAAATCCAGCAGATCGGCATCACGTACTGTGCTGCCGCCATCTGGAGCCGAAGCCCCTTTTAAGCAGGGCGATTGCTTGCTCGCGCGTTGGCGGCGATGTGGGGTCGGTCATTTGTCGAATGCTGAGGCCGGATATCGGCAGTGCGACGCTCGCAGCTTGACACGCCGAGTGCCCGGGGAGTGACCAGGGAGTGACCAAAAAAAGCCCGTTTGAGGAGGCACGGTCCCGTCGACGCGCGCGTAACTATATGATTTTATTATAGATAATGGTGCGCCTGGAGAGATTCGAACTCCCGGCCTCCTGGTTCGTAGCCAGGCGCTCTATCCAACTGAGCTACAGGCGCGTATTGCCATTCTATCAATCTGTCGTCGGACCGACCGGCCCGCCTGTACCGGCGCTTGGTCACTCCCTGGTCACTCCGCATCCGGTGCGGAAATCCCTCTTCTCCTAAGTTCCTAATCCTTCTACCCAATTCGCCCGAATCGAACCTGCGCTTGCATTCTTCGTAGCCAGGCGCTCTATCCAGCTGAGCTACGGGCGCAAAGAAAAATTGTCGACAATCTTGCCCGAGGATCAACCGAGCAACCTGTCCCGACGCTGCTGCAACGGTTCCAAAAGGAGCTCGGCCGCGTCAGGGGCGCGAATATTACCACAACGATTGCCAATGACCATTGCCTTGGACTGCGTCAGCGATGGAATCGAATTTTGGCGACAAGCTTGTTAATTCAACGGGTTAAATAGCGGATTTTGAAATTCGGATATTGGCGGAGAGGGAGGGATTACTCGGCGCTGCGCGCCTCGCCCCTTTCGGGGCCGCCCTGACGGGCGTTATCCTCGCTTCGTGGCCGTCACGGCCTACTGATCCAGCCCGACGAGAATTTACCTAACGTATGGCGGAGAGGGAGGGATTCGAACCCTCGAAGGGCTTTTGACCCTTACGCCCTTAGCAGGGGCGCGCCTTCGACCACTCGGCCACCTCTCCGGATTAAGACCCAACGGGGTTTCGCGGAGCGCGGCATGATACCCGCCCGGAGCAGTCTAGGCAAAGCCAGGAAGTCTAAACGTCTAGTTCAAGCGTCATCCACAATCTTGGTGACCGGCGCGCTCATCCTGGGATCCTGATCTTGTTCGCGCTTGATACGTTCGTAGATTTCTTCGCGATGAACAGCGACGTCCTTCGGTGCATTCACACCGATTCGGACCTGATTGCCCTTCACGCCCAACACAGTCACCGTAACTTCATTGCCGATCATTACGGTCTCGCCGACACGTCTGGTCAATATCAACATAATCCAGCTCCTTGCTTCATGGCACTTGAGCGGCAAACCGTACTGCGATGGCACGTTGCATCGCGTCAAGCTGATCCCGTCAGGAATTCTTTGGCCGATGGGCGAAGAATACAAGAATACCTAACGCATTTCTCGCATCTTCTCGTCAGAATAAACAATCGTTCAATTAGCCAGCCGGCTGCGCACCAGCGACTCCACTCCGGCTAATGCGGCGCCCAAATTTTCGGGCTGCGTACCGCCTGCCTGGGCGAAATCCGCACGGCCACCACCGCGGCCTCCAACCTTCGCCGCCACGAGTCCCGCAATCTCACCGGCTTTCATCCGAGCGATCAAATCGTCGGAAACACCGGCCACCAGGACGACTTTGCCTTCTTGTACACTCGCAAGGACAATTACCGAAGAGCCCAGCCTGGTCTTGAGCTGATCCATCGCCTCCCGCAGCGACCTTACATCGGCACCATCGATCTGCACGGCCAAAACCTTAACGCCGCCGACATCCTTTGCTCGCGACGACAAATCACCGCCGTGCCCGCTTGCGACCTTCGATTTGAGCTGCTGCACCTCTTTTTCCAGCCTGCGAGAACGCTCAACGAGTTCGCGGACTTTCTCATCCACGTCCTCTCGACTACCCCGGAGCATCGCAGCAATATCACGCAGCACCTGATCTGTGTGCACCACCCACTCATAGGCTCCTCGGCCTGTGAGTGCTTCCAAACGGCGGATGCCGGCAGCAACGCCCGACTCCCCGGTGATCTTGAACAGGCCAATGTCGCCAGCACGTGAGACGTGAGTTCCGCCGCAAAGTTCCATCGAGAAATCACCGATCGATAGAACACGCACATCGCTGTCATATTTCTCGCCGAACAGTGACATGGCGCCGGCGGCCACTGCATCGTCCAAGGCCATCACGCGTGTCTCGACCGGCGCATTCTCGCGAATTGTCGAATTCACCAGATCCTCAACTCGACGCAGTTCGTCTGGTGACAAAGCTTGGGTGTGCGAAAAATCGAATCGCAACCGATCGGCAGCGACCAGCGAACCTTTTTGCTCGACGTGCGTTCCAAGAACCTTTCTCAATGCTGCATGCAATAGATGGGTCGCTGAGTGATTGAGCGCAATCGCCTGGCGACGCTCAGCGTCGACCTGCGCGTCCACCACATCGCCTACGTGCAGTTCACCGCTCTCGAGCACGCCGACGTGCGAAAACGATGCACCTATCTTCTGCGTATCGCGCACCGTAAACCGTGCAGTGGCATTTTTAAGCACGCCTGTATCGCCGATCTGGCCGCCGCTTTCCGCGTAGAACGGCGTGTGGTCCAGAATTACCTGCCCCTCTTGCCCTGGTCGTAAGCCGTCCACGATTGCGCCGTCGAAAATGAGCGAAGTCACCTGCGCACCGTCAGCGAGACGGCTGTAACCGGAAAAATCGGTCTTGCCGGAGAGCTTGATCGTATCGCGCAGCTCTGCGCCGAACTTGCTCGCCGCCCGGGCGCGCCCGCGTTGAGCTTCCATCGCGACGTCAAACCCTGCCTGATCGATGCTCAGGCCCCGCTCGCGCGCGACGTCCGCCGTGAGATCCGCTGGAAATCCATACGTATCGTACAGCCGAAAGACAGTTTCACCGGGGATCACCGAGGATGTCAGCTTTGCCGCTACCGCATCGAGCAACGCCATGCCGGTGGCCAGCGTTTCGGCAAATCGAGTTTCCTCTTGCGCGAGTATTTGTGTGGCGCGTGCCTCGCCGCTCACCAGTTCCGTGTAATAGGAGCCCATTTCCCGCACCAAGCTCGATACCAGCTTGTGGAAAAACGGCTGCGTCTGGCCCAGTTTGTAGCCGTGGCGAATCGCGCGCCGGATAATGCGCCGCAAAACATACCCACGACCCTCATTCGACGGCACGGCGCCATCAATGATCAAAAACGTGCACGCGCGGATGTGATCGGCAATGACCCGCAAACTGGACGATTCCAAGTCATCAGTTCCTGTAATCTCCGCAGCCGCGCGAATCAGCGACTTGAACAAATCGATGTCATAGTTGCTGTGGACTCCCTGCATCACCGCCGCGACGCGCTCGAGACCCATGCCCGTGTCGACGGAGGGCTTCGGTAGCGGGACCAGCACTCCATCCGATGAGCGGTCGTACTGCATGAACACGAGATTCCAGATCTCGACATAGCGATCGCCGTCCTCGTCGGGAGTTCCCGGAGGTCCCCCCGGAATTTCTGCCCCGTGGTCGTAGAATATTTCGGAGCACGGGCCACACGGCCCGGTGTCGCCCATCGCCCAGAAGTTGGATTTTTGGCCCATACGCGTACAGCGCGTTGGATCGATGCCGATTTCCTCGACCCATATGCGCTCGGCTTCATCGTCTTCGGTGTATACGGTTACCCACAGACGGTCCTTGGGAATCTCCAACGTGCCCGTGATGAAGTTCCACGCGAAGTGGATCGCCTCTCGCTTGAAGTAGTCGCCGAAGCTGAAATTGCCCAGCATCTCGAAAAACGTGTGGTGACGTGCGGTGTAACCGACGTTTTCCAAGTCATTGTGCTTACCGCCGGCGCGCAGGCAACGCTGCGCGGTGGCGGCGCGCAGGTAGTCGCGCGTCTCCTTGCCGAGAAACAAATCCTTGAATTGCACCATGCCGGCGTTGGTGAACAGCAGCGTTGGGTCGTTCACCGGCACGAGTGAACTCGACGGCAGCACCTTGTGACCGTTCTTGCGGAAGAACTCCAGGAAACTGGCCCGAATTTCCGAGGTTGTCATCGATCTCAATCTTGCGTCGCGTTTCATGTGTCTTCAGTATCTGAACCAAGTTCAACGTCAAAGCCTAAGGCCATTCGTATCTGGGCGCCCGTGAAACCCCGGTAACCCAGGAATCGCGCCTGCAGCTGTCTGTCGGCGTAGTTCTTCGGCGCTTCGGCGCCAAATTTCTTCAGCCGCGCCTTTTGGAGCTGCGCGATCCAATCAGGATAGGTGTTGAGGTATTCCTCAACCACCGGCCCCTGCAAACCGTGCCGACGCAGGTCCAAACGGATGCGAAGCGGCCCTTGGCCCCGCGCGGCGTGATAAGCCACGAAGTTTTCCAGGTAACGCCGATCATCGATTAATTTTTCGTCGCGCAGCGCGTCGAGCAAGGGCAACACGACAGATGCATCGTAACCCTTCTCGATCAGTTTAACGCGTAAATCCTCGGAGGCGTAGTCGCGCCGCGCCAGCGCATCGAGGGCGGCTATCCGGGCCGCACGGGCGTCTAATGGCTCGACAGGCCGGCCAACCAGGGCATTAAGCCTCTTTGACGTCGCCACCCCGATTCATGGTGGCCCTCTCCGGAATCAACTTGGCGCGAACCTGCGCCTCGATGTCCCTGGCGATCTCGGGGTGCTGTTGCAAGAACGTGCGGGCGTTGTCCTTGCCCTGCCCGATCCGTTCGCCCTTGTAGCTGTACCAAGAGCCGGATTTCTCAACCATGTTGTGTAGGACACCCAATTCGATGAGTTCGCCCTCCTTGGAAATCCCGGTGCCGTACATGATCTCAAATTCCGTCTCGCGGAACGGAGGCGCCACCTTATTCTTGACGACCTTGACCCGAGTCATCGAACCCACCACTTCCTCGCCATTCTTGATCGCCCCGATACGCCGAATATCCATGCGCACCGACGAATAGAACTTCAGGGCGTTGCCGCCGGTCGTCGTCTCGGGATTTCCGAACATGACGCCGATTTTCATTCGAATCTGGTTGATGAAAATGACGATGGTGTTGGATCGCTTGATGTTGCCGGTCAGTTTTCGTAGTGCCTGGGACATCAGGCGCGCCTGCAACCCCATGTGCTGATCGCCCATTTCGCCTTCGATTTCGGCCTTCGGTGTGAGCGCCGCGACCGAGTCGACCACGACCACATCGACCGCCCCGGAGCGCACCAGCATGTCGGTGATTTCCAGCGCCTGCTCTCCGGTATCAGGTTGAGACACCAATAGATCATTGACCTTGACGCCCAATTTTTCCGCATACACCGGATCGAGTGCATGCTCGGCATCGACGAAAGCGGCAGTGCCGCCATTGGCCTGCGCCGACGCGATGATGGCCAGCGTCAACGTGGTTTTGCCCGAGGATTCCGGGCCAAAAATTTCAATGACTCGGCCACGCGGTATGCCGCCGACTCCAAGCGCAATATCAAGTCCTATTGAACCGGTGGGGATCGAGTCCACCTCATACGTGGCGGCGGCGTCGCCCAAGCGCATCACCGAGCCTTTGCCAAATTGTTTTTCTATCTGGCTCAGCGCGGCAGCGAGAGCTTTCTTACGATTCTCTTCCATAGATATTCCTCAGCAAGGTGAGCCGCTATTATTTCATATTCAGCGCGCGGCGCTCACCTCATATGCAATGAATTCGCAGAGTTTTCCCACAAACTTTACGTTTCATCCAGTAGTGGCCAGGTGTCGACTACTGTATACGCCGACTCAGCGCCGCCGGTTTCGGAGCGAACCAGACTAAAGCTGGCCGCTCGCCAGAAAACTCCAGACATTGCTTGCAGCACAGGAGCTTGCGCGATCTTCCTCGCAAGCGTTACATGGACACGCAGCTGCTCCGCGGGCAATCCGGTCGCCGCATGCAACTGCGTTGCCAGGCGAAGCAGCCCCGGCGGAATTTTTCGTGCGGTGACGACCACGACCTGCGACCGCGGCCAATATTCGAGCGCATCGAATGCAATGGTGCAGCGAGGCGCTTGCACTGACCCGCCAACCCGCTGCACCGGCGGGAGCCGCGAATCGGCAACTTCGCCGAGGAAAGCCAGCGTGACATGGTAGTTCTTGGAGTGCACCAGGCGGCCCGGACCAAGGACGTTTAACTGGGCAGCGATGCTCGCGAGCCGCGTTGCGGTATCAGCATCCGGCCAGAGTGCAAAGAATAATCGCATTGCAAGCCTCCAGGCACTGCACCTGGCTACCGCGCGAGCAACCCTTCCAGCGCCAGTTGCACGGTCTTCCGGCGCACCGAATCACGGTCGCCGCGAAAGTGCTTCAATTGCGTGCGGACGCGTATTGCGCCGCCGCGACGGGTGGCCCATCCCAGCCAGACGGTGCCCACCGGTTTGCCGGGAACCGCTCCACCGGGCCCTGCAATGCCGGTCACCGCCACCGCGATCTGCGCGCCCGTACGACGAAGCGCGCCGGCCGACATCGCACGAACCGCCTCTTTGCTGACCGCGCCTTTCTTTTCCAGCACCGCACGCGGCACACCCAGCTGCCGCAGCTTTGACGGGTTGCTGTAGGTCACGAACCCTTCGATGAACCACTGCGAGCTGCCGGCAATGTCCGTCAGCGCCTTGGCAATCCATCCGCCGGTACAGGACTCCGCCGTCACCACATGGCGATGCTCTTTGAGAAGGCGCCGTCCCACTTGCGCAGCAAGACGTTTTAGCTTCGCATCGCTGCCTATCATGGGAAATAGTGTACTAGTTTAGAATTGCGTATGGATAACTCAGAGACATCCCGTTCGGCCGTCCCTTCTCAAAAGAGTGCCGAGCACACCCCCATGATGCAGCAGTACTTGCGCATCAAGGCTCAGCATCCCGACGTCCTGCTGTTCTATCGCATGGGCGATTTCTACGAAATGTTCTACGATGACGCGCGCCGCGCCGCAGAGCTTCTGGACATTGCGTTGACCCAGCGCGGCGCCTCCGCCGGCGCGCCGATACCGATGGCCGGCGTACCTGCCGTCACGCTCGACAGCTACCTCGCAAAATTGGTGCGCAAAGGCCAATCGGTTGCCATTTGCGAACAACGCGGCGACCCCGGCAAAACCAAGGGCCCCATGGATCGCGAGGTTGTTCGCATCGTCACCCCGGGGACGGTGACCGATGAAGCCTTGTTGGAGGAACGGCGCGACAATGTATTGGCCAGCGTATGTGGTCAGGGAGGGCGCTACGGGCTTGCATGGCTGGATTTGTCGGCGGGCCGCTTCAGTGTCATGGAACTCGCGAACCTCGAATCTCTGGAGGCGGAGGTCGAACGGCTGCGGCCTGCGGAGATTTTGGCGCCCGATGGAGCGCAGCCTGCGCTCACTCGAACTTCGGCCGGTGAGGATCGTCTCTGGAGGTCTCGGGCGCCATGGCACTTCGAGATCGACTCTGCAACTCGCGCCCTCACCGAGCAATTTCGCACCCGAGACCTGGCAGGGTTTGGTTGCGCAGATAAGCCTTTGGCCATCGCCGCGGCCGGTGCACTGCTGGCATACGTTCGCGAGACGCAAAAATCGGCGCTGCCGCATCTGCTGTCGATCACCACAGAAGAACGCGATGCCGCTCTGATCATGGATCCTGCGACTCGCCGCAACCTGGAGCTGGACGAGAGCCTGGCAGGCTCCGCCGAACTGACCCTGGCGGGCGTCTTTGATCGTACCGCAACGGCGATGGGCGGCCGACTGCTGCGCCGCTGGCTGCATCGCCCGCTTCGGGACCGAGACATCTTGCGCGCCCGCTATCATGCAGTCGCGACGCTGATCGATCAGGCTCAGTCTGCTCAGCTCGCGGAGAGCTTGCGTGCCATCGGCGATCTGGAACGAGTTCTGGCGAGAATTGCGCTGCGATCCGCGCGTCCTCGTGATCTTGCGCAGCTGCGCACTGCGCTTGCCGCTCTGCATCCGTTGCGGCGCATCGTCAGCGCCGCGCAATCGCCATTGTTGGAGCAGTTGAAAGCAGCCATCAGCGCGCACCACGATGAGCACGCATTGCTCAAACGCGCCATCGTCGATGCGCCCCCTCACTACCTAAGGGACGGCGGCGTGATTGCGGAAGGATATGACGCGGAGCTTGACGAGCTGCGCGCGATGGGCAGCAAT
>JALYIH010000108.1 GCA_030775865.1 Pseudomonadota bacterium
ATGTCGAGTTGGCTTAGTCCACCAACTTGCGCCAACGTATTCAAGTAGTGCCGAAATTGATGAGTCGTGACGCGGATTGGGCTACCGTCTGGTTCGGTGAATCCCAGCCGGTCAAACATCGATCGCTGGTTGTCAGCTCGATTTGCTAGTCGATTGCTGAGATGCTCATGGTTGATCATCCCCAACTCGCCTCGCAGCGTTGCCTTCTCGACATGAAGGAGGTTTACTTGAATCAAACACAGTGCGTCGCTGTATTTTAGGCCGAGTTCAGCATTGGCGACGGGAAAGCCGCGCGGTAGCTTTGCCAGCACGGCCGCCTGCACATCCGCAAAGGCCCACGTTTCTTTGAGGCTCCTGCTCGCGTCTGCAAGTTTATTGGATTTGGCCCATGTGCGGACAGCGACGGGATCAACGGGGTCCACAAATAGCACCTCCGCCAACTCTTGAGTCGAGAGTTGCTCGCGGCCACGCAGATGATCGAGGTGCGACGGTAAATACAACTGCGACGGATTCTCCTCGTACCACTTTGCAACATCGCGTGCCTCCTGAGTCAGCCGCCTAATGTTGCTCAGCGCCTCTCTGACGACATCTGCCATGGAGGGGATTACCCATTTGATCATCGGCTCGGCACCCTTGGCGGGACGCCACCGAAGGCCGTAAGCGGACTGTCCCGTAGAGGGGATGGTCTGCGTCACCTCGCAATCGGCCGCGAGGTACAGCAATTCGTTGATTCGATCTGGGGTCGAACATAGGATTGCGACAATCGAGGAAATCACCACATCGGTCGGCTCTTTCGCGATTCGAAAGATATTTGCGAGCGCCGAAAGAGCAGCGGGCGACGGCAACTTATCGTGCCGCTGCTGATCAAATTCCTTGCCCACTCGCACTGAATCTCCAGGTCGTCGGATCGGGTTTCGCCAGCGCACGGGAACAGCCATCAAGTGGTTGTCCACCATAAAGCCACTAATCATTTCTAGCTGACCGCCAACTCTGAAGGCGGTTGCTTTCGTAAACCTCTCCGTACAAAGTTGGGCCGCACGATTGAGTATTTGGGAATTTACAGAGGTCGGGTCTGGCACCGAACCATTTTCCGAGAGCGCCGCTTCCAGCGCACGCAACGCCGCGATGCGCGCGCCAATCGCCTTTGTTGGTCTCAGGCCATGTTGATATCGCATATACGCCTTTCCGAACGATAGAAACGGCTCGGAAAATGGTGTTGGCGGCGTCGCCTTGACGGAGCCCAAAGTACTGAACACGATGCGCAATCGCTTGGTTTGCTTCAACCCAAGCGCGTCGGTCACATCCCATACATCGTCATCGAATTTTAAATGTGCACCGAAGATCGTTAACTGGGTGCGGCAAACTTCGACGAAGTTGCGAAGATTTGCGTCGGCCTCAAACTCAGATCGTGGTGTAAAGTGAATGATGTCAGCCACGAGGCACTTCTGCAGTCGCATCACGACATAGTTGAATCACTTCAGCGACAGCGAGGATCGTTCTGTCGTTGATCGCAGCCATTCGCTTATCGGTCGTCACCAAAAGCTGCTCCCGCTTCTCCAGGAGATGCTCCAGAACCGCCTCGTGCGGACCGTCCAGCCACGGCTCAAAATTCTTGCAGGTGTAGCAGGCAATTGGCGCGTTAAAGCCGCAGAAGGAATTCTGTCCGCAAGAGCCCATTGGCTTCATGGTTCGATCGATTCGCGGATCAAGTATGCGGCTCGCCGGATCACCACGTCGCGTTGCTTCGGACTCATCGGCGATTAGCGCACCCTTGAACGCTTGGGCGAGAGGGGCCAGCTCCATCGCAATGGCTCGATCAATGCGCTCCGCGATTTCCGGCACGGACGCAACATACACGCCGACGTTTTGAGTGTCAGAGTGGTCAAGCATTTCCGCGATTACCAGCTCACCATGTCCTTCCTGGGCTGCTCTGGTTCCAAAGGTCCGACGAAAGCGAGTCGATGTGATGTGCAACTGCTCGCCTGTTCGTTCAGACCGGATGTTCAACTGGGAAAGCGCCTCGCTTAATAGGACACCCAAGCTATGGCCGGTGTGATGATGCTCATAACCATGAGCCCATTCACCGGGGACGGCACATGGAAACAATGGAGCGTTTTCTGGATGATTCAGTTCATCTCGGAATGCGTCTCGTGTCCGGTTCGCATAAGCTAGTAGCGGCTTGCCTATTTGCGATACGAGCGGCCTATCCTTGAGTTGTACTCTAGGATCTGCGTTCCTTTGCTTTGCGCGTGGAACTTTGATGTTGTAGAGAATCGAGCCATCTATCGTCAGGGCTGTAATATCAGAGACCTTTAATGCTGCGAACTGCGATGGCCGTTGCCCGAGGGCCATAAACAGCCACGCCAAAAGGTAGGTGGACTCCGCGATTCGACCTTCGGCGAAGGCATCGTTCAGTGCGTCTTGAATTCCCTGTTGTTCGAGATCTGTGTACGGGCCATTGATCGGATCCATCGTCAAGACGGCAACGCCCTTTGCATTGCCGCGCACCTTGAGGGCTCTCAAAAGAGCAACGGCGTCGTCGGCAACGCCAGGGTATCCCAAGCCGTGCCACTTCTTTAGTATCCCGGACAAGGCTCCCAGGTACCAGGCCGTGTCCGGGCTCAATGAAGATTTGTAATTTAATAGGTCAATCTTAGAGATTGCGTCAATTCGAGTAGATTGCTGCGTGGACAGGAACTGCACGAGATCTCGAACTCGCGCGCGCATACTGATCAAATGGCTTGCAGATGAGTTCTGCGCGTACCAGACGAGTACCCACTTCAAGGAGTGCTGCATTTCAGACGAAAGAGCAGCAGTCGCAGCGAAATTGATAGTTATCTTCGTGACACCTTCTCTATACGACCAGACGTCCGCACGCGGATCGAACATGGCGCCCCCGCGCGTTCGCGCGCTTGACGGCAGCATCCCCGTGTTTGCTCTTGTACCTACGACGAGGCTAGAACTACGATCCATTTTTCGGCCTCAACTTAAATTTTGATTGAAGGTCGAGGGACGCTTCTTTTGCTTTGCGCGCCGTATGTCTTCGCGTGTACATGGCGGCGGTCCCGGAAGTCTCCGACCACCCCATGAGCCTGGCGCGCATTTTTTTCTCGGTTTCTTCCGATACTTTGCGAGTGTCCATCACGTCGGAAAACCTATCGTTCCACGTGTGCCGAAAGATGTGGGGATACAGATCGTCAGGCAAGCTTGGGCACTTCTTACGAAGTACGACGAAGATCTTGTTCACGCCGCTCAACGATAGCGGCTTACCGGTTCCATTTGAGACGAAAAGAAATGGGTGTTTTCGCGCGCCTTCAATGCGTCGGCGCACCCCTGTGACGTAGCGCCGGGTGAGGACGGCAAGATCCTCGTCCATCGACAGTAGCCGGTCGCGGGTTTTGGTATTTGGTTCATTAGCGCGAGGATCATCCCGATCGTCAGCCCGACGAGCTATCAAGACTTCGTTGATCTGGAAATCAATGTCGGAGACACGCACGCCAAGCAGTTCGCCGCGGCGAATTCCAAGAGCGAGAAACCACCTTATGATCAGCGCATTTCTTTCCTTTGCGTGTTCCCCCTTCCATGGATTCTCTGGTGAGTCAGGCTGAATAATCTCAATGAGCTTAGCGAGGTCCGACTCCGACATGCCCTGACGTTGCTCGGCATCGTTGCGACCATGTGAGGAGGGAATGTGCTCATCAAGGGATCGGAAGACGATTTCGGAGTTGATCTTAAGGTCCGACAAACCAGTGCCAGCTCGATTGCGTCCCAATTTCAGCATGTGACCATCGGCTCGCCATTTCAGGTAATCCCTTATGTAGTGAATGCGAATCGCGACGGTGTTAGGGTCGAGTTCAGCGTGGCCGGGCGCGGCGGATTTCATGCGCGCCTTCTCGAGGGTCACGACCCGCGAAGGCGGTGCAGGTCGCTGCTGGTTCTCTGTGAACGCCTCGAGGGGCAGGCGGCACCAACGAACCAGCTCTTCGATTTCGCCGAGCTCAAGCAGCCTGCCTTCGCCTAAGCGTAGGTCTAGGCCAATCTTCAGGCGTTCGAGCACCAGGTACAGCACCATCACGGCGCGCAGGGCTTGCTGAATCGTGGCGGATGCCCTGTTCTGCGCCCTTAGCTCAGTAATGGCATAAACGGTAGGCTCGAACAGAGGCGTACCTGTCGAGCGACGGCAAAGAAGCGGAAGCCGCTCACCCGAGGTGAAGACCACAAGCCGAACCGCAAAAGGGTTAGTTTGTTTACGCATTGAAAAGGTAGTCTATAACTCACAGCATAATCCTACCTTGGCAATTTGTAAACAAAGAAAAAACCCGGTACTTTGTGGGTACCGGGTCGGAATGTTTACACTTTTTGAAAAGTACGTCCTAGAACGGGATGTCGTCGTCGAATTCCTCTTTTCCGCCGGCCGGCGCCGGGGATTGATCGTAGTCATCGCGCGGCGGCGCGCTTGCGCCCGAGCCGCGATCGGCGCTGCTCACGCCGCCGGAGCCGCCCGCGCGGCCGCCGAGCATTTGCATATTATCGGCGATGATTTCGGTGGTAAATCGGTCATTGCCCTGCTTATCCTGCCATTTGCGGGTTCGAAGCTTGCCTTCGACAAATACCTGCGATCCCTTGCGCAAATATTCGGCGGCAATTTCGCCCAAACGTCCAAACAGCGCAATGCTGTGCCATTCCGTGCGCTCTTGTTGCGCTCCGGAGGCCTTATCCTTCCAGGATTCGCTGGTGGCAATCCGGATATTGGTCACGGTCATGCCGCTCGGCATGGAGCGGGTCTCCGGATCGGCGCCCAGATTCCCGACCAAAATTACTTTGTTAACGCCTCGCGCCATGTCCTTCCCCCACCTCGATTCAATGCCACATATTGTACACGGCGAACCTGGCCCCACTATTGCCGTTCAAGCTCGCAATAATCCAGAAATTCGCGCTCACCAAGCGCTTTGGGCGTTTTACCCGCACTTGACGCGGCGCGTATAGTAATCGGTTAGATGCAAAATATCCGAATCCGGGGTGCCCGGACACATAACCTGAAGAATATCGATCTCGATCTGCCGCGCGATCGGTTGATTGTATTCACCGGCCTGTCGGGTTCCGGCAAGTCCTCCTTGGCCTTCGACACCATATACGCCGAAGGCCAGCGCCGTTATGTGGAATCGCTCTCGACCTACGCCCGGCAATTCTTGTCGATGATGGAGAAGCCCGACATCGACACCATCGAGGGGCTGTCGCCCGCCATTTCCATCGAACAGAAATCGACCTCGCACAATCCGCGCTCCACCGTGGGCACGGTGACGGAGATCCACGACTATCTACGCCTGCTGTTCGCGCGTGCCGGCACGCCTCGCTGCCCCGATCACCCTATCGATCTCGCCGCCCAGACGGTCAGCCAAATGGTGGACACCGTACTGCAGCATCCGGAAGGAACCGCGATGCTGCTGCTGGCGCCCGCCATTGCCGAGCGCAAGGGCGAGCACGCCGAACTCATCGAGGAATTGCAGGCGGGCGGCTTCGTGCGCGCGCGAATCGATGGCAAGGTGGTGGAACTGGACCAGGTCCCGAAACTCGACGTGCGCCGCAAGCACACCGTCGAAGCCATCGTCGATCGATTCAAGGTGCGCCCGGACTTGGGTCAACGCCTGGCCGAATCCTTTGAGACCGCGCTGCGTTTGGGCCAGGGCGTCGCGCGCATCGCCTACATGGACGATCCGGAGCGCGCGGAACTCGTGTTCTCCGATAAATTTGCGTGCCCCATCTGCAATTATTCCTTGAGCGAGCTCGAGCCTCGGTTGTTCTCGTTCAACAGTCCGATCGGTGCCTGTCCCACTTGCGACGGCCTCGGCACCCAGGATTTTTTCGATCCGGGCAAGATCGTCGCCAATCCCCATTTGTCATTGGCCGGCGGCGCGGTCCGCGGCTGGGATCGGCGTAACGCCTACTATTTTCAGTTGATTCAGTCCCTGGCGCGCTACGCGAAGTTCGACATCGAGGCGCCGTTCGAAACGCTGCCGCAGAAGATCAAGGATCTGGTGCTCTTCGGCAGCGCGGACCAACAAATCGAGTTCAAGTACTTGGATGGCAAGGGCGGCACGGTATCGCGCAAGCACACCTTCGAGGGCATTGTCAGAAATCTCGAGCGCCGCTACACCGAGACCGAATCGGTGGCGGTGCGCGAAGAGCTTGCCAAGTACCGCTCCTCCAGACCCTGTCCCGATTGCGAGGGAACACGCTTGAACCGCGCCGCACGAAATGTATTCGTCGACGGCAAGGGCGTACCGGAAATCTCCGCGTTGTCGGTGGAGCGTGCATTGAAGTTCTTCGGCCAGCTCAAGCTGGCCGGTTGGCGCGGCGAAATCGCGGTGAAGATCGTCAAGGAAATCAACGATCGCCTAGGATTCTTGGGCAACGTTGGGCTGGGATATCTCACCTTGAACCGCAGTGCCGACACCCTGTCGGGCGGCGAAGCACAACGCATTCGCCTCGCCAGTCAAATCGGTTCCGGCCTGGTCGGCGTCATGTACATCCTGGATGAACCCTCGATCGGTTTGCATCAGCGCGACAATCAACGCCTGCTCGACACGTTGGTCAATCTGCGCGATCTTGGCAACACGGTGATCGTGGTCGAGCATGATGAAGATGCCATCCGCCAGGCCGACTACGTCGTTGACTTAGGCCCGGGTGCGGGGGCGCATGGCGGCCGCGTCGTCGCGCAAGGCACGGCGGCCGAAGTAGCCGCGCACCCGGAATCGATCACGGGTCAGTACTTGAGCGGCCGCCGCCGCATCGAGATTCCGGGTTTGCGACACGTTCCTGATCCGAAGCGCATGCTGCGCGTGATCGGTGCCACCGCCAATAACCTGAAGAAAGTCACGGCGGAATTTCCCTTAGGATTGATGACCTGTGTCACCGGCGTTTCCGGTTCCGGCAAGTCCACGCTCATCAATGACACCCTATTTCGCGCGGTCGCGACTTCGCTCAATCATGCGTCGGCGGGCAGCGCGCACTTCGATCGGATCGAAGGCTTGGATTACATTGATCGGGTGATCGAAATCGACCAGAGCCCGATCGGGCGCACGCCCCGTTCCAACCCGGCCACGTATACCGGCTTGTTCGCACCGATTCGCGAAATCTTTGCCGCTGTGCCCGAGGCGCGCGCGCGCGGCTATGAGGCCGGCCGCTTCAGTTTCAACGTGAAGGGCGGACGTTGCGAGGCCTGCCAGGGCGATGGCGTCATCAAAGTCGAAATGCATTTTCTCGCCGACGTCTATGTGCCCTGCGACGTGTGTAAAGGCAAACGCTACAATCGCGAGACTTTGGAGATCCGCTTCAAGGGAAAGAATATTCAAGAGATTCTCGACCTGACGGTCGAGGATGCGTTGCCGTTCTTCTCGGCGGTGCCCACCGTGCAGCCAAAATTGCAGACCCTGCTCGATGTGGGCCTCTCGTATGTGCGATTGGGTCAGAGCGCGACCACGCTGTCCGGCGGCGAGGCGCAACGCGTCAAGCTGGCCAAGGAGCTTTCGAAACGCGCCACTGGACGTACGCTTTATATTCTCGATGAGCCGACCACCGGCCTGCACTTCGCGGATATCGCGCAGCTACTGGTGGTATTGCAGCGGCTGCGCGACGAGGGCAATACGGTCATCGTGATCGAACACAATTTGGACGTCATCAAGACGGCTGACTGGGTCGTGGATTTGGGACCCGAAGGCGGCGACAACGGTGGGCGCGTCATCGCCGTCGGCACCCCGGAACAGATCGCGGCAAACAAGGCTTCGTACACGGGACACTATCTGCGCGCCACGCTGGCCGCGGCGCGTGGATTCGAACGTAAAAGGGCATGACGGCACAGTGCGCGTGACCGGCCAATTTGCGCCGCTCAGCGGGGCGCTGATCGGAACCTTGGGCGGGGTCATCTATTGGTTGGCCGTGCAAATCTGGCCCACGAGCGTGGCGGTGATCTTGTCCATGGCGTCCACCGCCCTCCTCACCACCGAGTGGCAGGGAGGAATGCCGGCAACGCGGCTCGAGGTTTCGAGTCGCGCGTTGGGGCTGCTCATCAAGTACAACGCGCTGATGGCGCTATCGGCGGCAAGGCTGCCGTTCGCCGCGCCGGCGAACGTGCCGCTGGGATTGATCATGCTTTGCGGTTATGCGGCCAGTTTCGCGCTGCCGGTGTCCGTCATGGCGCTGCGGCCTGAAAAATCCGCTCCCAAAGTGAGCAGCGGGGCTTTGGGCTTCGCGCTGTTGATCGGATTCGCGCCGGCCGCGCTCTTGGGCATTCCGGGCCTCATCGGAATTGCCGCCGCCATCCTTGCAGGTATGGGAATCATTGCATTCCTCAAGTTCAAGCGTGCCGGCGGTTCGCACGATGCGCTGGACTTGACGCAATTGCTCACCGAGGCATGCTTTTATCTGGGTGCGCTGGCGACTTGGAGATACGTTTGAGACGCGCCGCGGCGGCGATCGCGGCAGCTGCGCTGCCGATCCTGACCCGCCTGGATCCAGAACTGGCGCATGATCTGGGGCTGATCGGATTGAAATGGGTGCGGCCGCTGTGGCCGGCACGTCGTATGCCGGCCGAAGCGTCGGTGCGCTGCTTTGGATTGCAGTTTGCCCATGCCGTGGGGCTCGCGGCGGGCTTCGACAAAAATGGCGACTACCTGGATGCCCTGGGCGCCCTGGGGTTCAGCCATGTCGAGTTAGGCACCGTGACCCCTCGCCCGCAGCCCGGCAATCCCAAGCCGCGTATGTTTCGGGTTCCCGGAAGTCTTGCGCTGATCAACCGCATGGGATTCAACAACAAGGGGGTGGATCACTTGATTGCCCGGCTTTCTCGCAGCCGCTATCGGGGAATTCGCGGCGTCAGCATCGGCAAGAATTTCGACACGCCCATGGAGAACGCCCAGGACGATTACGTTGCCTGCCTGCGCAAGGTCTATCCTCATGCCGACTATGTGGCCGTCAATGTCTCTTCGCCCAACACGGCACGCCTACGCGAACTGCAAGATCGCGCCGGCTTGCAGCGGATACTGGGCGCGCTCCTCGACGAGCGAGCGATATTGCAGGAGCGCCATGACAAGCGTGTGCCCTTGCTGGTCAAAGTGGCGCCGGATTTGAGCGAGGCGCAGGTTTCAGCATTGGCGCAGGAATTTCGTGCGCTGCAGCCGGACGGCGTGATCGCCACCAATACATCGAGCGACTTGAATGTGCTCGGCAACCCTCCGGTGGCGCAACAGCGCGGGGGTTTGAGCGGGGCGCCGCTGCACCATCTGTCCGTCAAGGTCATATCCCAGCTGCGCGCCGAGCTGGGCGCAGACTTTCCCATCATCGGTGTCGGGGGTATCGTCAGCGCGGACAACGCGCGCGAAACCTTGCGCGCGGGTGCGAACCTGCTGCAGATCTATACGGGCTTTGCATACCGAGGTCCGGATCTGCTCGATGAAATAATGCGAGGATTGCCGGGATGATCAGGATGAAAAAATTCCCTGGATCATTTTCGGCTTGATGCTGCTGTTCGCGATCCTCTACGTGACGCTCACGGTGACGGACTTGCTGATCGGTGGTGGTCTGATCGCATTCCTGTTGATCACGGTCGGGTGGCTAGTCGCACTGCTGAGCGCCTTCCGCCTTCCGCCTGCCGCCTGCCGCCTGCCGCCTGCCGCGATCCATTTAGTATTCAGCGCAAAATCGCCGTCAGCGTAATCTCCGGGACACTGGCCAACGCCTTGGAGAGCGGGCAGTCCTGTTTCGCCTTCGCTGCAATTTTCTGAAACGTCGCCTCGTCCATCCGCGGAACGCTGGCCTCGAGACGCAAGCCGATGTGTTCTATGGAGAAGCCCCCTCCTTTCAACACCAATCGCACAGCCGCTAAGGTTTCGACGGCTTCCGTGGCGTAGCCCGCGGCATCGCAGCCAAACGAGAAAGCCATGGTGAAACAGGCGGCATGCGCCGCTGCCAACAATTCCTCGGGATTCGTGCCTCGCCTATCATCCTCGAAGCGGCTGGCAAAGCCGTAGGGATAGGCTTTCAGGGCTTCGGTCTGGGTGCTGATCTTGCCGATGCCCTGCTTGCCTCGGCCTTCCCAGTGCACGGTTGCAGTTTTATCGCTCATACAAGCTCCTTCGACATGTTCTCAATCGGGCGGCAGTGGAATGAATTCGGTTTCGCCGGGCACCGGCGCGAATTGACCCTTGGCCCAACGCTCTTTGGCGAGCGCGATCCGCTCGCGGGATGAGGCTACGAAATTCCACCAGATGAAACGCGGCGTGGGAAAGCGCTTGCCTCCTAGCAGCATTGCATGCGTTTCGCCCACGGCGCGCAGCGTGGCCTTCATTCCAGGCTTCAGTATGGCGAGTTGACCCTCGATGATGTTGCTCTCGCCCGCGGCGAGTTCGCCGCTCACCACATAGACAGCGCGCTCGTCATGCTCGGCGGGCACCTCGAGGGTTGCGCCCGCACCGAAGCCGGCGTGCACATATAACGTCGGCCACAAACTGAGGACTGGCGAGCGCAGGCCGAATGCATCGCCCGCAATCACCGTCAGACTGACTCGGTCGAGGGCGCGCTGCGGCAGCGTACTGGCCGGGTAGTGCGTGAAATTCGGCTCGATGTCTTCGTGGCCATCGGGCAACGCGACCCAACTCTGGATGCCGTGAACTTTCTCGCCCGCCTCCCGCGCAGGACGCGGTGTCCTCTCCGAATGCGCAATGCCCCGTCCTGCCGTCATCCAGTTCACATCTCCCGGGCGGATTTCGCGCACATTGCCGAGGCTGTCGCGATGCTCCAGCGAACCTGCGAACAGATAGGTGACCGTGGCGAGCGCGATGTGGGGGTGCGGCCGCACGTCGATTCCATGACCCGGCGCGAATTGCTTGGGTCCCATGTGGTCGAAGAAAATGAATGGGCCCACCATCGGGTGTCCCGCTGCGGGGAGGACGCGGCGCACGACCAAGCTGCCCAGATCGCGCTCACGCGCACTTACTAGTTGTAAGATGGCCATATTGCGCCCGTGAGGATTCCTGCATGCTCATTATGGCACTTAAGGCAGGTTTAGACCCACAGTATGTTCCCTCGAATGTGTCGTTAAACGCTGACATGCACCTGTGCGTCCTGAGCAGCTCTTGGTGATATCTTCGTCAGGATACGGGGGAGTGTGTGTTCCCGAGGTAGGCAATCGATGACGGAGATCGAGATCTGGACGAAGTGGGAGAGCCAGATTGTCAACGGAGTCTTTCCTCTGCGCCGCTTTCTGGGAAGGTCGAACCACAGCGTGGTATTCCTTACCGAATATAAGACGCAAAACTTAGCCAAAGCCGCGATCAAGCTCGTCCCCGCGGATCCGGCGCTGGCAGAGGCACAACTCTCGAACTGGAAAAGGATCGCCTCCCTTTCCCATCCCCACCTGATACGGACGTTCGAATCGGGCCGTTGCAAGCTCGGAGGACATCCATTTCTCTTCGTGGTGATGGAATACGCGGAGCAAACCCTGGCTCAAATTCTTCCTCACCGGGCCCTCACCCCCGACGAAGTGCGGGAAATGCTGAATCCAACCCTCGGCGCCTTGGCTTATCTGCATCGCAACCATTTGGTGCAGGGTCAGCTGAAGCCGCCCAACTTCCTGGTCGTCAATGATCAGCTCAAGCTGGCGAGCGACACCATCCGGGCTTTTGGGGATCCCGTGATCACCATCGCAAAGCCTTCCGTCTACGATCCTCCGGAAGCCAAAAATGGCGCGATTGACGCCGCCGGCGACGTCTGGGGTCTCGGCATCACCATGGTTGAGGCGCTCACGCAGAGCCCGCCAACGCTTGACCAAAGATCCGCCGTCGCCGTGCCCGCAACCCTTCCTCCGGCATTTCTGAGCACGGTACGGCGATGCCTGAGTCGCAGTCCGGCTGACCGCCCAACCATCCTCGACCTCGAGGCACAATTCAGGCCCGCATCGCAGGCGCCGGCGCCCATCACCCCACAGCCTGCGGTCTCAAAGCAGCCTGGGATCTCAAAGCAGCCTGCGATCCCCAAGCAGCCTGTCGTCCTAAAGGTATCCACCCAAGCCACAGCCCCGCAGAATTCATCCCAGGCACGACAGAGTTCATCCAAAGCGCACTTGTTGGGCCCGGCGATCGCCGTGAGTATTATCGCATTGGTGGCAATTTGGGCGGCCATGCGCCCATTTCGGCCACACCTGAAGTCCGAGCCGCCCGCCGCAAGCGCCGCTCAAACTTCTTTGCAGCAACCCGCTTCGCAGCTGCCCGCTGCCGAGAATCCGGCAACCTCGACGTCCGCGGCGAGCGCCGTGCTCCATCAAGAGACCCCCGTCCTCTCCCATCGCACGCGTAACTCCATTCACGGCCAAATCAAGGTCACGGTGCTCGTGACCGTTGATCACGCGGGAAATGTCGTCGACGAGGCGGTGGAGAATCGCGGATCGAGCAAGTTTTTTGCGCGATTGGCAGCCGACGCCGCGAAGAAATGGCAGTTCGCGCCGACCGCCGCCCAAGAGCCTCGGCAGTGGCTGCTGGAGTTCGAGTTCACCCGCGGCGGGGCCGCCGGACGGGCGGTCCCGCGCAGCCCCGGTGGATCACCCGCGGCGCGTCATTGACCGGTCGCCGATTTTCGGGCGGCCATCATCACGCGGCCGGTGTCGTCAGCGCCTTTAGGAACAGGTAGTAGAATTCGACGCCCGTGAAGTACGCATCGATCCTGACGCGCTCGTCCCTGCCGTGCGCCCTGTCATCTTCCCGCTCGATGGCCACGCCGGAAATACCATAGCTGGGGATCCCGACGTTCATGGTGTGAATGCTGTCCGAGGCGCCGGCTTCCATGATCGGCAGCACGGTAGCACCCGGCCATAGCTTCTCCGCGACGCCACGCAGCGAGTTCATGACATCGTCCCTCAAGGGCGGCGGAGCCATGGCCTTGCGATCCGAACCATGATCCATCAATTCGCCGTTGTCGCCGCTCCGATAACGCACGGTCAGTTTCGGATCGTTGAACAACTTCACCAAGCTCAAGCGAATCTCCTCCTGGGAATGCCCGGGGAAGATGCGGCAATTTACATTGGCTTCCGCGCGGCCCGGCAGCGCATTGGCGGCGTGGCCGCCGCTCAGCATCGTCGCCACGCAGGTGGTGCGCATGATGGAATTCGAGTGCGTATCCCGCGACAGCCGCTCGATCGCTTTTGGGTCGGGCGGCGTCGCCAGAATGGCACGCATATCCGCGGCCGTCCGGCCACTTTCGATCTTGGCCATTTGCGTGAAGTACTCGCGAGTGACCGGATTCAGCTCGAAAGGGAACGGCGATTTCTGCAGCAGCGCGAGTGCATCGGCAATGTGGTAAATCGCGTTGTCCGGCGTCGGCAACGAACTATGACCGCCGGGATTGGTCGCCAACACTTGGTAGTCTGCGTAGAGTTTCTCGGTCGCTTCGAACCCTACCACCGGCGGTTTGTCCGGCCGCACTTGGCCTGCATCCGGGTTCAACGCATATTCGGCATCGATCAGCTCGCGATGATTCTGAAGAAGCCACGCCACGCCGTTCGATTTGCCGCCCTCTTCGTCCGCCGTGAGTGCCAAGATGATGTCGCGGTTGGGAACGAAGCCTTCCTTTTTCATGCGAATGAAGTCGGTGACGGCAATCGCGTCGCTCTCCTTCATGTCCTGCGTGCCGCGCCCGTAGTAGTAGCCGTCTTTTTCGACGAACTGGAAGGGATCGGTTGCCCAGTCCTGGCGCTGCGCCTCAACGACATCCAGATGTCCGATGATCAGGATCGGCTTGAGTCTCGATCCAGGCTTGCCTCGGTATCGTGCAACCATATTGCCCTTGCGGTCATTGGGCCCGAGCACGACGACATCGGCTTGAGGAAATCCGGCATCCAGCAGCCGCTGCGCCATGGCCTGCGCCGCCAGCGTCGTGCTGCCGACGGAATCGGTGGTGTTGATTTCAATGAGCTGTTTGAAGATGTCATGCGCATTCTTTCGCGTGACGGCATCGCTCTGCGGAGCCGCGCAGACAGCTTGTGCGCACAGCGCGCAAAGAATGGCGATGACCGATCCCATGCTGAATTTTTTATTCAAGAACTACTCCCCTGAACCCTGGAAGAAATCTTGGTCGAGCGCGCCATGCTATCGTATGCATCGTCAAAACGCGTGGCGATGGAGATCGCAAATGGCAAAAAAAAGAACTCGCGCCGTGAGCCGAAAGGCTGCGGAAGCGGCAGTGCAAACCCTGCTGCGCTGGGCGGGAGATGACCCCGACCGCGAGGGCTTGCGCGATACGCCGAAACGGGTCGCGAACGCTTACCAGGATTGGTTCTCCGGCTATTCGATCGATCCCGGGGCATATTTGCGGCGTACTTTCGAAGAAGTCGAAGGCTACGATGAAATGGTGGTGCTGCGCGATATCTCTTTCGAATCGTTCTGCGAGCATCACATGGCGCCCATCATCGGGCGCGCTCACGTCGGCTATTTGCCCACTGATCGGGTGGTCGGCATCAGCAAGTTGGCGCGCGTGGTCGACGGCTACGCACGCCGGTTCCAAGTACAGGAGAAGCTCACCGCGCAAATCGCCGGATGCATCAATGAGGTCCTGAAGCCGCGCGGCGTGGGTGTCGTCATCGATGCCGTTCACCAATGCATGACGACGCGCGGCGTCCACAAGCGCGGCGTCTCGATGGTTACCAGTAAAATGCTCGGCACGTTTCGCGCCGATGCCAGCACGCGCGCCGAATTTCTGCGCTTCATAGCCATCGAGGGCAGCATTCAACGCTAGGAGCCTGTCTGAGCAGGCTCCTGTTAATTTCGCGGCGGCTTCGAACCGCGTACCGGGATCAATTCCACCGAGAAACTGTATTTGTGCCGCTCGCCCGACTGCAGTGCGCCGACACCGACCACTTGACGTGCGACCTTCTCACCTCGCTCGTTGGTGATCGCGATCACCACGCAATACTCGCACTGCTCGCCGCGCCCGGGATTGTGAATGGACCCCTCGATGCGCATCACTGAAAGCGCCTGATCCTGCGGCTCCGCATTGGTGGTGTTGAAGCGCAGGTGATGTTGGCACCCCGGGCATATGTTCGCACTTTGCAAAACCGTTGCTTTGCAGTGCGGACATACCCGGGTAGCGCCGAGGGTGCTCTGGCGAGCGACGGCCATTGTTAGCTGCCGTTCACCAAGCCTTTGACTTTTCCTTTCTCATCTTCCCAGCCGAATTCAACGTGCCCGCGCATGCGCGATCCGGCGGCGACCGTGATGGAGCCTGCCTTCACATCGCCGACAATGACGCCGCCTTCGAGCACGTCGACTCGTTTGGCAGATTCGATATTGCCTTGCAGTTCGCCGCCCACGACGACGATGCCGGCAAGCACTTGGCCGGTCAAATGAGCACCGCTGTCCATGGTGAAATTCCCATCAATGCGCACATCGCCCTTGAAGCGGCCCGCCATGCGCACATTGCCCGAACCTTCGATCTTACCTTCGATCGACAAATTCGCGGCAATCACCGACTCTCCACCCTCAACGGCGGTCTTAGGGGTGGGACGGCGGGGCGAAACGGCCAATCCGGGATCGTTGACAGTGCGGTCGGGCGGACTTCGCTCTGGGGTCAAAGCCGATGAAGGAACGGATGGACCCGCAGGGGCGGACGTGGGTTTTTCATTCCAAAGGGCCATAAGGTAACTCTCCACTGATGAGTGACTAAAGCGTACACGCTAACGCCTGCAAATGTCATTGACCTACTGTCTTCTATTGGAGACGGTGAGTTCTCCGGCCTCAGCGCCGGCGTGGACCGTATAATGCGCTCTAGAATAAGACAGGGGCGTTAACTTTTGTTTCAACAACTTGAGCGATTAGTTTCCGATTCCATCCTCGGATTGATGGCTAAATATCGAGCCGACCCTTTTGACCGGAAAGTCGACCTAGGTGTAGGGGTTTACCGCGATCTTTCCGGCAACACGCCCATTCTTGACTGCGTCCGCAGGGCGGAAAAAGAGCTTCTGGCGGCCCAAAACACCAAGTCCTACGTGGGTGCCGCGGGGCGCGAGGAGTTCAACAGCGCGGTCGAGGAGTTGGTGCTGGGCTCGGGCCACGCGACGCGCCGCGACCGGCGGGCAAGGACCCTTCAGACCCCGGGAGGGTGCGGCGCCCTACGCGTGGGCGCGGAGCTGATCAAAGCCGCTGCGCCTAACGTCGCAGTGCACTTGAGCGATCCTACATGGGGCAACCATGCGCCCTTGCTGGGAGGCTGTGGGCTGAAGCTGGAGCGCTACCCTTACTACGACGCCACCACCCACCAATTGCGCTTTGAGGCGATGCTGCAGCGCTTGGAGGCCGCCTCCGCAGGCGATGCGGTACTGATCCATGCGTGCTGCCACAACCCCACGGGTGCGGACCTCAATCCCGACCAGTGGCAGTCAGTGGCGGAGATCCTGGAGCGCCGCGGCCTGGTGCCTTATCTGGACCTAGCCTATCAGGGCTTCGGCTCATCCCTCGATCAAGACGCCGCTGCGGTGCGAATGGTCGTGGAACGCGTGCCCGAAGCGCTCATCGCCGTCTCGTTCTCCAAAAATCTCGGCCTGTATCGTGAGCGCGTCGGCGCCCTGATCGTCATCAGTGAAAACGCGGCGCGCGCAGACGCCACGCAGAGCCACATGCTGCACATCGCCCGCAGCATCTACTCGATGCCCCCAGACCATGGCGCAGCCATTGCGGCAAGGATTTTCGCGGACCCGCAGCTGAAGCGTGAGTGGATCCAAGAACTCGATGCCATGCGAACGCGAATTCAGGATATGCGCGCGTTGCTGGCCCAAAGGCTTCAAGAAGCGACGGGTGATGACGCGTTCGACTTCATCCGCACACAGCACGGCATGTTTTCGCTGCTCGGCGTGTCGCGCGAGGCGGTGGAGAGGCTGCGTGAGAAGCATCACATCTACATGCTCTCGGACAGCCGCATGAACGTCGCCGGCATCATGCCGAACAATGTCGACTACGTTGCCGAAGCCTTCGCAGCCGAGTGCGGCAACTAGGCAAACAGGCTGCTAGTCGGTCAAGGCCTGGCTCAAAGCGGTGACTTCCGCGGCGGAATCCTGCATGACGGCCATTGTTTTCGACTCGTTCATGCCCAGCCGCTTCGCGGCCGGCAGCTCCTGCAAGGTGGCTTCGAGGCCCGCGATGTCGGTGCCGTACGAGACCATCAGGATCGCAACGCCGACGACGTCGGTTAGATCGGCTTCCTCGAGGTCTGGACGAGAGAAATCGTCCTGACCCACTGCGCGTGCCATCGCCTCGGAGAACTTCCAATTCTCCAGTATTGCCTTGCCGATGGAAGAGTACCAGTCGTTGATGATGTCATTCAGCACCGACTCGCTGGCAAATAATTCCGGGTGATCGGTGGCGCGCGTCAGAATGTACAGCTTGCCGATACCGTGCATCATTCCGGTGAGCATTGCCTCGTCAGGATTGACCCGAGTGCAGGTCCTTGCCAGCACATAGGCATACGCGGCCACATAGGTGCTGCGCTCCCACAGATCGTTCAGATACGGCGCCAAATTCGCCAGCTTGTTGCCCTTGCGGATCTGATTCATCGAAAAGGAAATCGAGGCGCTGCGCACCATATTGTGGCCGATCCGAGCGATCGCGGTGCGCAGATCCGTGATGCTGCGCCCGCTGCGATTGATCGCCGCCGAGTTTGCGATGCGCAGCAGCCGCGCCGCGAGTGCCGGTTCGGAGCCGACCACACGAACGATCTGTTCCATCCGCGTATTCGGATCGGACAAGATGCGCCTGACCTGCAGCGCTATTTCGGGAAACGACGGCAGATCGACATGACCGCCCGACAGTTCGCCGGCCAGGCTACGTATGAAATCAAAGGCAACATTAGATGCGGGCTGCACAGGGCTTAAGATGTCGACCGGGTTGGATCATACCTTGAGTTCATCATTCGATAAACGCGCCAATACGCAACCCCGCTACTTCTTCGAGACCGAGGGCCGGCTCGCAAAACGCTGTTGTACTTCGCCGTTGCGCAAGCGTTCCGTGAACCGTCCCGCACTATAGCGGGTCACCACGTCGCGCCAGAACGCGACCGATCCGGGATGGCGCATATATTCGACGATTTCCCAGTCGCCCGCAAAGCGGTCGAAAATCAACGTGGCGGCATTGCGGCCGATGCCCGCCCGCCGGTACTGCATTCGAACAAAGAACTCCGACATTCGATAGTCCGCGGTCTTTTCACCCGCCATGGCGAAGCGCGGCCGTGTGACCAAGGCAAAGCCCACCGATTCCGCCCCTTTGAGTATGAGCAGGGGGTGCGATTGATCGTTGGAAAACCAGTTGGCGAATATTTCATCTTCGTGCGGATTGTTCGCGCCGAGGACGGAAAATAAACCGGTGTTGAGGTCAGCTAGGGACTCAATGTATTCGCCGTAGACGCTCTGGATCCACCGGCGATCCTGCTTTGAATGTCTGACGTCGCGGATACTGACGAGCACCGAGTCTTCATCCTAGTCTTGAAAAGACACAGCCCGGACGAACGTGCCTGATGGCCGCCCGCCCGGGCTGGTGGAATCAACTATCGACGAAGCTTATTGCGGCTTCGCAGCTGATGCCGCGGCGGCAGCCGCATCGGCAGCCGCGCTCGCGGCAGCGGCCGAATCAGCAGCGGCAGAGGCAGCGGCGTCCGCAGCAGGGGCGGCGGCGGGAGGAGGAGTCACGGCCGGGGCAGGAGCCTCGGTCTTGCTGCCGCAGGCACTCAGCATGAATGCAGCGACAAAGGCGGTCAGAGCAAGTTTAGTCTTCATCTATCGATACCCCAGAAATTTTAAGGACAAAAAATTAGGCCGAGCGTGTTCTTTTTGGGCTAATACCCAAACGTCCTGACCGATTTTAGAGTGTTTTGGCTCATTTTCATATCTCTTTCGCGCGCTGCCGCACGCCTTAAACGCGGGGAATCTTAAGGAGGGTTAAAGCCCTATAGTGCCAAGCGCATCTGGCGCATAATTTAGGAACGATTCATGGTGATAAGAACACTTCGTGGTGGAGGACGTGTGAGCGATTCCAGTCTTGATCAGCTATATGCGGCGCATCTCACCACGCTCATGCGGCGTACCGACCGCTCGCTCGCGCAGAGTGGTTTTGACGCATTGGTCGTTCACGCCGGCCGGCCGCCCCTCCAGTTTCTGGATGACCAGGACTACCCTTTCAAGGTGAATCCGCAGTTCAAGGCTTGGGTCCCGATCATCGACAATCCGCGCTGCGTGCTTGTCTATGTGCCCGGGAGCCGTCCCACGGTTCTGTTCTACCAACCCAACGATTTCTGGCACAAGCCGGCCAAGGTGCCATTAGCTGCCTGGACCGCTGCGGTCAATGTGATCGTCATCGACGAGGACTCCAAGGCTGCCGCACACTGGGCCACGTTGGGGCGCGTGGCCTTCATCGGTCCCGAGGCCTTGCTGCCGAGCGCGGACCCTCAGTCCATCAACCCGAAAGATCTGATGGCGCTGCTCGACTACGACCGCGCGGTGAAGACGCCCTATGAACTGGCCTGCCTGCGCAAGGCCAGCGAACTGGGCGCCCTTGGCCATGCGGCAGCGTTCGCGGCGTTCAGCCGCGGAGGCTCAGAATACGACGCGCACATGAGCTATTTGGCAGCCTGCGAACAGCGTGAAGAGGAGATGCCGTACAACAACATCGTCGCTTATAACGAGAATGCAGCGGTACTGCACTACCAGCATTTGGAACGCTCGGCGCCCTCGCCCCTACGTTCTTTCTTGATCGACGCAGGCGCCCAATACCGGGGTTACGCCTCGGACATCACCCGCACCTACGCGAGATCCGCGGGACGGTTCTCGGATCTGGTACAGGCGATGGACAAGGCGCAATTAGCGCTCTGTAGCGAGATCATGGCCGGCCGCGACTACCGCGACGTGCATCTCTCGGCACATCGGATCCTGGGCGATGTCATGCAGCAGATCGGCCTTACCAAGTTGCCGGGACAGGCCGCCTTGGAGTCGGGAGTGACTGCGGTGTTTTTTCCGCACGGCATCGGGCATTTGCTGGGCCTGCAGGTACACGACGTCGGTGGAGTCATGGGCGATGCGAAAGGGCATGAGCGTGAGCGGCCCAAGGGCCATCCCTATCTGCGCCTCACTCGGATGCTCGAGCCGGGCGTGGTGGTGACCGTTGAACCCGGCATCTATTTGATTGAATCGTTGCTGGCCGCGGCTCACGCGGACGAGCGCCGGGCGCATATCGACTGGGCGGTGGTCGAGGAACTCAAACCCTATGGCGGCGTGCGGATCGAAGACAATGTCGCCGCGACCGCCAGCAAGCCCGAAAACATGACTCGGGACGCCTTTGCTCGAGTCGCCATGCGCCAAGGCGCGGCCGCCTAAAGTCAGGTGTGGCCGCTCGAGCGCCGTCTTAGGTCAGGCGGCTGCCTTCGCTTTACGGCGCTTGGGCTTTGCGTCCGCCTCGCTTTCCTCAGCGGCGGGCGCCGCTTTCTTGGTCTTCTTCGGAGCTGCCTTAGGGGCTTTGGCGGCCTTCGTATCGCCCTGCTTTTCGGTCGCCACGACGGCGGAATCGACCAGCTGCATCAGCGCCATATCGGCCGAATCGCCAGGGCGCGGTTCCATCTTCAGAATTCGCGTGTAGCCGCCGGCGCGGGCCTTGAAGCGCGGGCCTAAGTCTGCGAACAGCTTTTCCACGACGTTGTCGTCGCGCAATCGGGCATACGCCAGCCGGCGCATGGCAATCGAGTCCACTTTGGCCAACGTGATCAAGGGCTCGACCACGCGGCGCAATTCCTTGGCCTTCGGTACCGTGGTGCGAATGGTTTCGTGCTGCAGCAGCGAGGTCGCCATATTGCGCAACATCGCATGACGATGAGAGGCATTTCGCGATAGCTGACGCCCGCTGTTTCTGTGACGCATGTTCTTCTCTTAACTCTTATCGCTGATTCAAATGCCGTCGCGCTCGTCGTCGCGCTTCAATCCCGGCGGCGGCCAGTTGTCGATGCGCATGCCCAACGTCAGGCCATGGCTCTCCAGAACTTCTTTGATCTCAGTCAAAGACTTCTTGCCCAGATTCGGCGTGCGCAACAACTCGACTTCCGTGCGTTGCACCAGATCGCCGATGTAATGGATGTTCTCCGCTTTGAGGCAGTTGGCACTGCGCACCGTGAGCTCCAATTCATCGACCGGACGCAGCAGAATCGGATCGAACTGCGTTTCCGTGGCCTTCGTGGTCGACTCGTCCTGACCCTGCAGGTCAACGAACACCGACAACTGGTCCTTGAGTATCCCGCCGGCGCGGCGGATCGCCTCTTCGGGATCGATCGTACCGTTGGTCTCGATATCCAGAATGAGCTTGTCCAAGTCGGTGCGCTGCTCGACGCGCGCACTCTCGACGTTGTAGGTCACCTTGCGTACCGGGCTGAAGGAAGCATCCAGCTGCAAGCGGCCGATCGCGCGCGTCTGCTCTTCGAAGGCCATACGCTGCGCCGCCGGACGATAACCGCGGCCGCGCTCGACCTTTAGCGACATCGACAGCTCGCCGGCCTTCGTCAAGTTGGCGATGACCAGATCCGGATTCAATATTTCCAGATCATGGTCACCGGCGATATCGCCGGCCGTCACGGGCCCGGGACCTTTCTTGTGGAGGCGCACTTCGGCGACATCGCGCGTGTGCATGCGGATCGCCACGGCCTTCAAATTCAGCAGAATGTCGACGACATCCTCCTGCACACCTTCGATGGCGGTATATTCGTGCAGCACGCCTTCGATTTCGATCTCGGTGATCGCCGCCCCCGGCAAGGAGGACAGCAGCACTCGGCGCAGCGCGTTGCCCAGCGTGTGACCAAAGCCGCGTTCAAACGGTTCGATCACGATGCGGGCATGACGCGGCGACACGGGCTGTACTTTGACGACCCGCGGTTTCAAAAATTCATTGATCGATCCCTGCATGGATTTCACCTACGTTGACTTAACCGGGGACAACGCAGCGTTGAGCTGCGGTGCGCTACTTGGAATACAACTCGACGACCAGGCTCTCGTTGATGTCCGGCAGAATTTCCTGCCGATCGGGAACTGATTTCAAAATCCCCGAGAACTTCTTGTCGTCCACTTCGACCCAGTCCGGAAAACCGACTTGGGTTGCAATGGTCAAGGCAGCCGTAATGCGCGTCTGCTTCTTGGCCTTCTCTCGCAAACTGATCACATCGCCCGCCTTGCACTGGTAGGAGGCGATGTTCACCAGCTTGTCGTTGACGGACACGGCCTTGTGGCTCACCAACTGACGGGCCTCGGCACGGGTGGAGGCGAACCCCATGCGGTAGACCACGTTGTCCAAGCGGCATTCCAAAAATTGCAGCAGCGTCTCGCCGGTCGCGCCGGGGCGGCCCGCGGCCTTCTGATAATAATTTCGGAATTGGCGCTCCAGTACTCCGTACATACGGCGCAACTTCTGCTTCTCGCGCAGCTGCAGGCCGTATTCCGACAAGCGCTGCTTGCGCTCGCTCTTCGCGCCGCCCGGTGGCACCTCGAGTTTGCACTTCGACTCGAGAGGCTTTACGCCGCTCTTGAGGAACAGATCGGTTCCCTCACGACGAGAAAGCTTGCACTTCGGACCGGTATATTTTGCCATTGCGAACCTTTAATTGACTTCTAAACGCCGCGCTTAAACGCGGCGCTTCTTGGGCGGACGGCAGCCGTTATGCGGAATCGGCGTGACGTCTTCAATGTTGGTGATCTTCAGACCGCAGCCGTTCAAAGCACGCACCGCGGATTCGCGGCCGGGGCCGGGGCCCATCACCCGTACCTCGACGTTTTTCACACCGTGTTCCTGCGCGGCGGTGCCGGCCCGTTCGGCTGCAACCTGGGCTGCGAACGGTGTGGATTTGCGCGAACCGCGATAGCCGCAGCCGCCCGACGTCGCCCATGACAGCGTGTTGCCCTGCCGATCGGTGATCGTGATGATGGTGTTGTTGAAAGAAGCATGCACGTGCGCGATCGCGTCCAGCACGTTCTTGCGTACTTTCTTGCGCGCGGGTTTCGCGCCTTGCGCGGCCGCCGCGGCCTGCTGCGTATTCTGTTTCGGATCAGCCAATTTAATTAACTCCTACGGCGTCGTTGCGACGCCGTCCTTTAGTTGCTCGCTGCGCGAGCATCAGACCTTGCCCGGCGGCGCGTTCATCTTCACCGCTTGCTTGCGCGGACCTTTGCGCGTGCGAGCGTTGGTGCGCGTGCGCTGGCCCCGCATCGGCAGGCCCTTGCGATGCCGGATGCCGCGATAGCAGCCCAAATCCATCAGGCGCTTGATGTTCATCGACACTTCGCGCCGCAAATCGCCTTCAACCGCGAATTTCGCGACCTGGGACCGCAGCGAAGCCACTTCGGCGTCGGTCAGATCCTTCACCTTGACGTGATACTTCACGCCGGCGGCATCGCAGATGCGAGCGGCACGGCTGTTGCCGATGCCGAAAATGTGGGTCAGGCCGATGACGACATGCTTGTTCATCGGTATGTTGATGCCGGCGATACGCGCCATCTATTTCTCCACCCGCGCCCACGAAAAAAAGCGCGCTAGTATATTAGAAAACTCTTTAGAAATCAATTATCCCTGCCTTTGTTTGTGGCGGGCGTCCGATGAACAAATGATGTAAACGATGCCCCGTCGCCGCACGACTTTGCAGTTCTTGCAGATCTTCTTGACGGAAGGACGAACTTTCATTTTTTAGCTCCAATACCCCGAAGGCTGGCCTTTTTCATCAGGCCCTCGTATTGCTGCGACATCATGTGGGACTGCAGCTGCGCGACGAAATCCATGACACCGACGACGATGATCAACAGGGAAGTACCGCCGAATTGAAACGGAATGGCCGGATTCACCATGCGAATAATTTCAGGCAGCAAGCACACTGCCATGATGTACAGGCCGCCCCACAGCGTCAGGCGGGTCAGTACCTTGTCCAAATACTCGCCCGTCTGCAGGCCTGGCCGGATTCCCGGAATGAAGGCGCCCGCCTTCTTCAAGTTCTCGGCCGTGTCCCGGGCGTCGTACACCAGCGCCACATAGAAAAACGCGAATCCGACGACCAGCAGCCCGAACAGCACAACGTGCAACGGTTGACCATAGTTGAGGATGGCTGCGATCTTTTGCAAGGCGCTCTGGATGAAATTTGGGTTCGGGCTGTTGCCGAAGAACTGGGCGATCGTCGCCGGGAACACCAGCAAACTCGAGGCGAAAATCGGCGGAATAACGCCTGCCATGTTCAATTTGAACGGCAAATGCGTGCTTTGACCCTGCATCATGCGCCGCCCGACCTGGCGCTTGGCGTAGTTGACCTGGATCTTGCGCAACGCACGCTCCACAAACACGCAAAACAGGGTGACCAACACCACGACCACCAGAATCAACAGCACGATCAGCGGGTTCATCTCGCCGGTGCGCACCATGTCCAATGTATTGCCGATGGCGCGGGGCAGCCCGGCAATGATCCCGGCCACGATGATCATGGTGATGCCGTTGCCGATGCCGCGCTCGGTGATCTGCTCGCCCAGCCACATCACGAACAATGTGCCCGTGGTGATCGAGATGGTGGCGACGAACAAGAACTGCGGACCAGGATTGGGCACCAGGTTGCTGCCCGAATTCTGGATGGCCAGTGCTGCACCAAAGCCCTGGAAGGCAGCCAGCGCCACCGTACCGTAACGCGTGTACTGCATCAGCTTGCGGCGGCCGGATTCGCCGTCCTTGCGGATCTGCGCCCACGGCGGATACACCATCGAGGCCATTTGCACGATGATGGAGGCGGTGATGTACGGCATGACATTCAACGCGAAAATGCTGAAACGCTGCAGCGCACCGCCGGAAAACATGTTGAACATGCCGAGCAGCGTGCCGTTCTGGGTCGAAAAGAAGGCGGCAAATTTCGCCGCATCGATGCCCGGCACGGGAATGAACGTGCCGATCCGGTACACGACCAGCGCGCCCAGCAAGAACAGCAGGCGCTTGCGCATTTCTGCGAAGCGAGTGATGTCCCCGAGAGCGGCGGCTGCGTTGGTGCTGGATGTGGCCACGAGTTTCCCTTAAGCCTCGAACTTTCCGCCCGCGGATTCAACGGCGCTCTTGGCGCCCTTGGTCGCGGTAACACTCACGCCCTTGATGGTGAACGGCTTGGTGACCGCGCCGGACAAAATAATTTTCACGAGCTTGGTGTTTTCGGGCACCAGATTCGCTTCGATAAGTCCCGCCAGCGTGACCTCGGCGCCGGAAACTCGCATCAGGTCCGACAGAGTCAGTTCAGCTCGCGAGGCCTTCATGGCGGAACGAAAGCCGATCTTTGGCAAACGCCGCTGCAAGGGCATCTGACCGCCTTCGAAGCCAACCTTGTGATAACCGCCCTTGCGGGCGCGCTGTCCCTTGACGCCGCGGCCGCAGGTCTTGCCCTGCCCGGCGGAGGCACCGCGGCCCACGCGCAGGCGCGTTCGTTTGGAGCCGGCGCCCGGCTTGATGGTATTTAGTCGCATTAAATCTTCCCCGAACCCAAGGCAGCCTCGACTTTGAGCATATGGCTCGCCGCATTGACCATGCCGCGATTGGACGGCGTATCCGCCACCACGACGCTGTGGCCGATCCTGCGCAGCCCCAGGCCCTTCACGGACCCGCGGATACTGGCCAGCTGCCCGTAAACGCTCTTGATCAACGTGACCTTGATCGACTTTTCAGTCGTCGCCTTATCGACGTGCGCTTTGCTTGCCATACTTACCCTACGATCTCTTCGACGGTCTTGCCGCGCTTTGCCGCGATGTCATCGGGCGTGCGCAGCTTAGCCAAAGCATCCATGGTGGCCCGCACCACATTGATGGGATTGCGTGAGCCGTAGCTCTTGGCCAGCACGTTGCGCACACCGGCACACTCAAATACCGCGCGCATGCCGCCCCCGGCGATCACGCCCGTACCGTCCGCGGCCGGCTGCATGTACACCCGCGTGGTTCCATGCCGTCCTTTGACCGCATAGAACAAGGTTTCGTTCTTCAAAGAAACCGTGACCAGGCTCTTTCGCGCCTGCATCATGGCCTTGGAGATCGCGACCGGCACTTCACGCGCCTTGCCGTACCCAAATCCGACCCGGCCGGCGCCGTCGCCCACGACGGTCAGCGCGGTAAAGCCGAATTGCTTGCCGCCTTTGACCACCTTCGCCACGCGATTTACCGCGACCAGCTTTTCGAGCAGGTCATCGCCGGACATTGGTTTTTCTGTTCTCGCCATAGTGCCTTAAGACCTCTAGTTAGAACTCGAGACCCGCTTCGCGAGCGGCCTCTGCCAGCGCCTTGACGCGCCCGTGGTACATGAAACCGGAACGGTCGAAAGCGACCTTCGCGATGCCCTTGGCTTTTGCGCGTTCCGCAATGGCGCGGCCGACCGCTTTGGCGGCCTCGATGTTGCCGGTGGTTTTCAATTCCCCGCGCACGTCCTTCTGCAAGGTCGAGGCGGCGACCAGAACCTTGTCGCCCTCGGGCGCAATGATCTGCGCATACATATGCTGCGGCGTGCGATGCACCGAAAGACGCAAAGCGCTGAGCTCTTTGATCTTTACCCGGCCCCGCAGCGCGCGGCGCAAGCGAGTGTCTTGTTTGGTCAGTTTCATGATTACTTCTTCTTCGCCTCTTTCAGCGAAATCTTCTCGTCCGAATATTTCACGCCCTTACCCTTGTAAGGCTCCGGCGGCCGGAAGCCGCGAATTTCAGCGGCGGTCTGGCCGACGCGCTGCCGATCGATGCCCTTGACGATGATCTCGGTCTGGCTGGGCGTTTCGATGGTGATGCCCTCGGGGATCGCATAGTTGATCAAGTGCGAATACCCCAAGGTCAGCGTCAAACTCTTCGCCTGAACCGCGGCACGGTAACCCACGCCCACCAGCTCCAGCTTCTTCTCATAACCTTTGGTAACGCCCAGCACCATATTCGCAAGATGGGCGCGCGTCGCACCGGCGATGGCATTCATGCCTTCCGCTGTTGTGTCGGCCTGCACTTCCAAATGTTTGTCCTGTTGCACGACTTTGACGCCGCTCTTGATCGCCAACGTCAGCGAACCTTTGGCGCCTTTCAGCGTAATGGCTTCCGCGCCGATCGTGGCGGTGACGCCCTGCGGCAGATCGACCGGCATTTTTGCGACTCGAGACATAGTAAAACCCTGAGGTTATCGTCTGCTGAAACTACTGGACGACGAACAGCACTTCGCCGCCGGTGCCGGCCGCGCGCGCTTGTTTGTCGGACATGATGCCTTGGGGCGTCGAGACCACTGCGACGCCTAATCCGCCGAGCACCTTGGGCAATTCATCCTTGCCGCGATAAATTCGCAGGCCCGGACGGCTGATGCGCTCGATGCGATCGATGACGGGGCGGCCATCGTGATACTTCAATTCGATGGACAGCGTGCTCTTGGCGCCGCTTGAGTCGACGCCGAAGTCCGCAATGTAGCCCTCGGCCTTCAGCACCTTGAGAATGGCCACTTTCAGCTTCGAAGCGCCCATGCCCACGGTCGGCTTGCCCGCGGATTGCGCGTTGCGAATGCGCGTCAGAAGATCAGCAATTGGATCAGTCATGCTCATAGTGCGCGCCTCACCAACTCGCCTTCGACAGGCCTGGAATCTCACCGCGATTGGCCGCTTCGCGCAGCTTGGTGCGGGCTAGCCCAAATTTGCGGTATACGCCGCGTGAACGGCCTGTAATCGAGCAGCGATTGCGCTGCCGAGTCGCACCGGCATCGCGGGGCTGCTTCTGCAGCTCCACTTGCGCGGCTTCACGAGCCTCCTGCCCGGTCTTCGGGTCGCGGATCAGCTCTTTGAGCTCAGCGCGCCGCTTAGCGTATTTCTTCGCTACTTTGAGGCGTTTTTTCTCGCGCATGAGCATATTCGTCTTGGCCATGGGCTATTACCCTACTTGCGGAACGGAAAGTTGAAAGCTTCGAGCAATGCGCGGCCATGCTTGTCGTCTCTGGCCGACGTGGAGATGGTGATGTCCATGCCACGAATTTGATCGATTTGGTCGTACTGAATCTCAGGGAAAATAATCTGCTCTTTGACGCCCAGGCTGTAGTTGCCGCGGCCGTCGAAGGATCGGGTGCTGATGCCGCGAAAATCCCTGATGCGCGGAATGGCGATGCTCACCAGGCGGTCCAGGAATTCATACATGCGGTCGCCGCGCAGGGTCACCTTGCAGCCGATCGCCTGACCATCGCGGACCTTGAAGGTCGCAACGGACTTCTTGGCCTTCGTGACGGCCGGCTTTTGACCGGTGATCTTCGCCATGTCGGCGGTAGCGGCATCCATGACCTTCTTATCGGCCACCGCCTCGCCCACGCCCATGTTCACCGTGATCTTCAAGATCCGCGGCACTTCCATCGTGTTCTTGAGCTCGAGCTTCTGCTTGAGTTCCGGCACGATCTTCTCGTTGAAAATTTGTTTGAGTCTAGCTGCCATGTCTTTTACTCGCTATTTCGCGTCGACCATTTCTTTGTTCGACTTGAATACGCGCACCTTGCGGCCGTTCTCGAGCGACTTGAAGCCGATGCGATCGCCCTTTTGAGTCGCCGGATTGAAAATCAGTACGTTCGATACATGCAGCGGCGCTTCGCGCTCGATGATGCCGCCCTGCACTCCCATCTGCGGATTGGGCTTCTGATGCTTCTTCGACATATTGAGCCCCTCGATGCGCAGGCGATCGTCCGCCAGCACTTCGATGACGGCGCCCTTGCGTCCTTTGTCCCGACCGGCGATCAGAATCACCATGTCGCCTTTGCGAATCTTCTTCATCACAGCACCTCGGGTGCGAGCGAGATGATCTTCATGAACTGCACATTGCGCAGCTCGCGCGTCACCGGTCCGAAAATACGCGTGCCGATGGGCTCGAGCTTGTTGGTCAACAGCACCGCCGCATTGGTATCGAAGCGGATCAACGATCCATCGGCGCGGCGCACGCCGCTTTTGGTGCGCACGACGACGGCGTCATACACCTCGCCTTTCTTGACCTTGCCGCGCGGGATCGCATCCTTCACGCTGACCTTGATCACATCGCCCACCGCCGCATAGCGGCGCTTGGAGCCGCCGAGCACCTTGATGCACATCAAGCGCTTGGCGCCGCTGTTGTCGGCCACATTCAAAATAGTTCGCATCTGAATCATTGGGGCTTGCCTCTCATTCCGGCCGGGCGCGATCTACGACGCGCACCAGCACCCAAGATTTACGACGCGACATCGGACGGCACGGCTTGATCGAGACCGTGTCGCCTTCCTTGCATTCATTGCTCTCGTCATGCGCCAGCAGCTTGGTGGTGCGGCGAATGTACTTGCCATAGGTCGGATGCTTGACCAGACGCTCGACGGAAACCGCGATGGTCTTGTCCATCTTGTTGCTGACCACCTTGCCCGTGAGCAGGCGTTGTCCCGCAATCGGCGCGGCGCCCGCCGCCGCCGTTTCTGTTGATTGTACTTCGGTCGACATCACGGTTTCCTCATGCGCTTCGCGCAACTTTCAACGGGGCCGCGGCGGCCCCGCCCGATAATTTCATGTGCGTTCATTTACGCACCTGCGCAAGCACCGTCTTTACGCGGGCAATGTTCTTACGCACCTTCGCAAATTGATCCGGCTTCGCCGCCTGCCCCGTGGCACGGGCCATGCGCAGATTGAATTGTTCACGGCGCAGCTTGAGAAGCTCCTCGCTGAGATCCTTCGGCGCCTTGGCGCGCAAATCTTTAGCCTTCATGTACGCACCTGACGCTTGACGAATGCAGTCGATACCGACAATTTGGCGGAGGCCAGCCGAAACGCCTCGCGCGCAATGGTTTCGCTCATGCCTTCGATCTCGAACAGCACCTTGCCGGGCAGCACTTTCGCCACCCAATATTCGACGTTGCCCTTGCCCGAGCCCATGCGCACTTCGAGCGGCTTCTGGGTGATGGGCACATCCGGGAAAACGCGGATCCAAATTCGTCCACCGCGCTTCATGTGGCGTGAAATGGCGCGGCGCGCCGCCTCGATTTCGCGCGCGGTCATGCGGCACCGGTCGGTGGCCTTGAGGCCGAACTCGCCGAACGCCACGGTATTGCCGCGGTGCGCGCTGCCCGAGATCTTGCCCTTGAATTGTTTGCGGAACTTGGTCCGCTTCGGCTGCATCATGCTTAAGTCACCTGATCAAGTTGCGGCCGGCGCCGCAGTGTCGGCGGTTTTCGCGCCAGTGGCCGCTGCGCCCTCGGCCTCACCCTCTGGGGCCTCGGCTTCCGGCTTGTCGAACACTTCGCCCTTGAAAATCCAAACCTTGATACCGATCACACCGTAAGTGGTTTGCGCTTCCGCCAGACCGTAGTCGATGTCGGCACGAAACGTGTGCAGCGGAACGCGTCCTTCGCGATTGGTCTCGGTACGTGCAATTTCCGAACCGTTCAACCGGCCGGAGATGCGCACTTTGATGCCGAGCGCGCCGGAGCGCATGGTATTGGTGACGGCGCGCTTCATGGCACGGCGGAACATCACGCGCTTTTCCAATTGCTGAGAAATGCCTTCGGCAACCAATTTGGCGTCCAACTCGGGCTTGCGGATCTCGGCGATGTTGAGGCGCACGTCGTTCATGCCCATGCCCAAAATCTTGGCGACGGCAGTGCGGAGTTTCTCGATGTCCTCGCCCTTCTTGCCGATCACGATTCCCGGCCGGGCCGTGTGAATGGTGATGTTTGCGCGGCGCGCGGCACGCTCGATATGAATGTTGCTCACCGACGCGTCCGCCAGCTTCTTGTTCAGAAACTTGCGCACCAAGAAGTCGGTGTGAATATTCGAGGCAAAGTTCTTCGAATGTGCATACCACTTCGACGACCAGTCGCGGGTGATGCCCAGACGAATACCAATCGGATTTACTTTCTGACCCATTAGGCCTCTCGCTTCCCGTCGGACACTTGAACCAGGATGTGGCTGTTGCGCTTGGCGATGCGCACGCCGCGCCCCTTGGCACGTGCGTGAAAGCGCTTGAGCATCGGCGCCGGATCAACTTCGACGCGCGTCACTTTCAGATCATCGACATCGGCATTGAAATTGTTGTAGGCGTTGGCAATCGCGGAATCCAACACCTTGAGAACGATCTTGGCGCCTTTCTTCGGCATGAACTTCAAGGTGTTCACGGCGAGCGTTGCCGACTTGCCGCGAATGGTGTCGACAACCAGGCGGCATTTTTGCGGAGAAATCCGCGCATAGCGTAAAACTGCTTTGGTTTGCATGACTATTCCGCCGCCGTGACTTTCTTGTCGCCGGAATGCGCTTTGAACGTGCGCGTGGGGGCGAATTCGCCAAGCTTGTGACCGACCATGTTTTCCGACACGAGCACCGGCACGTGCAACCGGCCATTGTGCACGGCGATGGTCAGGCCGACCATATCGGGAATGACCATGGAACGTCGCGACCAGGTCTTGATCGGGCGACGATCATTCTTTTGGCCGGCGGTTTGCACTTTCTTGGCGAGGTGCAAATCCACAAACGGGCCTTTCTTTAGCGAACGAGGCACTGATAATTCTCCAGATCTTACAGTCGTTTGTTCTTGCGACGCTGAACGATCATGCCGTCAGTGCGCTTGTTGCGACGCGTCTTCTTGCCCTTGGTTTGCAGACCCCATGGGCTCACCGGGTGCGGATTACCTTGACCAGATTTGCCTTCGCCGCCGCCGTGGGGGTGATCGACCGGGTTCATCACGACGCCGCGCACCGTCGGGCGAACTCCCAACCAGCGCACCGCGCCGGCCTTGCCGAAGACGCGCAAATTATGCTCATCGTTGCCGACTTCGCCGATGGTCGCCCGGCAATCAACGTGTACTTTGCGCATTTCGCCTGACTTCAAGCGCAGGCTGGCATACACGCCTTCGCGCGCGGCGAACTGCGCGGACGCACCGGCGCTGCGCGCCATCTGCCCGCCCTTGCCGACCTTCAGTTCGATGTTGTGCACGGTGCTGCCGACCGGTATGTGGCGCAGCGGCATCGCGTTGCCGGCCTTGATCGGCGCATCGGAACCGGAGCGAATCTCATCGCCCGCCTTCACGCCCTTGGGCGCAAGGATGTAGCGGCGCTCGCCGTCCTTGTAAAGGACCAGCGCCAGATGCGAGGTGCGGTTCGGATCATATTCCAGACGCTCGACGATGCCGGGAATCCCGTCCTTGTCGCGCTTGAAATCAACCAGGCGATAACGCTGCTTGTGGCCGCCGCCGATGTGGCGCGTGGTCTGCCGGCCCGAGTGATTGCGAGCACCGGTGCGATTCTTCTTGGTGGTCAGCGATTCGAGCGGTCCGCCCTTATGCAGATGCGAACGATCGACTTTGACTACGAAGCGCGTACCCGGTGAGGTCGGCTTCATCTTGATGAGTGCCATGGCCTAGGTTCCTATTTCGCCGAGGCGCCGGTGAAGTCGATGGACTGACCGGTCTGCAAGCGCACATAAGCTTTCTTGAAGCCGTTGCGCTTGCCCGCCATATTCTTGAAGCGCCGTGTCTTGCCGGGGCGATTCAACAGATTGACGCCCTCGACCTTGACCTCGAACATCAGTTCGACGGCCTGCTTGACCTCGGCCTTGGACGCATCGTCACGCACGCGGAACACGTATTGGTTCGCCTTTTCGGTGACGGTTGCGGCCTTTTCCGACACGTGCGGCTGAATCAGCACGGTCATGAGACGTTCTTTATTCATTCGCGCCTCCGAGACGCTGGTCCAGCAACTTCAAGGCGCCTACCGTCGCAATGACCTTGTCATGCTTGACCAAGCTCAAAGGGTCAAGAGCGGACACAGCCATCACTTCCACATGGGGAACATTACGGGCCGCCAAGAACAATTTCTCTTCGTAGGCCTCGACCAAAATGAGCGCCCGCGTCAATCCGAATTCAGCCAACTTGCTGATGAGCAGCTTGGTCCGCGGCGCGGTGAGCTCGATTGATTCCACGGCCACCAAGCGATCTTGGCGCACCAGCTGCGAGACCATGGTTTGCATGGCGGCGCGGTACATCTTGCGATTGACCTTCTGCGAGAAATCGCGCGGCTTGGCTGCGAAGGCGCGGCCGCCGCCGACCCAAATGGGGCTGCGAATCGAGCCGGCGCGCGCTTGGCCGGTGCCTTTTTGGCTCCAGGGCTTCTTGCCGCCCCCGCGGACCTCCGCGCGGGTTTTTTGCGCCTTGGTGCCGGCACGGCCGGCCGCCATGTACGCCGTCACGACCTGGTGCACCAGTGCTTCGTTGTAGGCGCGCCCAAAAGCCGCATCCGACAATTGAATCTCGCTGGCGGGTTTCGCATTTTTCAGCTGGACTTTCATTGGGTCTACTTCTTGTCAGCTTTGGCTGCGCCGGCCTTGGGAGCAGCGCCTTTCGAAGCGGGAGCGCCCTTGGCGGCAGTGGGAGCCTTGTTCGGCATCAGCTTCTGACGTCGCGCTTGGCCCAAGGCTTTCACCGACGGCCTCACGATCACACGGCTGCCTTCTGCACCCGGCACCGCGCCGCTGATCAGCAGGAGGTTGCGCACGGCATCGACTTCGACGATGCGCAGATTTTCGATGGTGCGATTGCGTACGCCCATATGGCCCGACATGCGCTTGCCCTTGAACACGCGGCCCGGCGTCTGGCGCTGGCCGATGGAGCCCGGCGCGCGATGCGATACCGAATTTCCATGGGTTTTCATGCCGCCCGCGAAATTGTGCCGCTTCATGGTGCCCTGAAAGCCTTTGCCGACCGTGGTACCGGTGACATCGACGACTTGGCCCGCGCTGAACATGTCGACTTTGATTTCGCCGCCGGCGGCCAGCGCGTCGCCTTCGCCCTTCGCCAATCGGAATTCCTGGGAGGTATAGCCGGCGGCAACATTTGCCTTGGCAAAATGCCCGGCCAGGGCCTTCCCCACACGCGACGCGCGACGGCTGCCGATGGTGACCTGAACCGCGCGATAGCCGTCGGTTTTATCGTTTTTGACTTGCGAGATGCGATTCGGCAACGCCTCGACGACCGTCACGGGCACGGTTACACCGGCGTCGGTGAATACTCGGGTCATGCCGCACTTGCGGCCAACCAGACCAATGGACATTTTCAATCCTCATACAGCGAGGGCTTCAATGAGCCTCGCATCGTTGCGACAGATCAGCGGTTTGGACACTCGGACCCCAAATTCCCGTAAGAATCTGGCGTCGGCACCCACGCGCTCCGACCTCTAAAATGGACGCGGGAGTATACCCGAATTCGCCCTGGGTTCAAGCTTTTGGCTGCGCTTTCCGGCGGGGCCGCTTCGGCCCCGGGGAAAAGTTGCGCGCCGGCGCTAATTCAATTTGATTTGGACGTCTACGCCGGCCGGCAATTCCAGCTTCATGAGGGCGTCCACGGTCTTGTCCGTGGGGTTCAAAATGTCCATCAGACGCTTGTGCGTGCGGATTTCGAACTGATCACGGGCATCTTTGTCGCCGTGAGGAGCCGTCAGTACCGTGAAACGCTCCATTTTGATGGGGAGTGGCACGGGACCCTTGACAGTCGCACCCGTGCGCTTCGCGGTGTCCACGATTTCGCGGGCAGACTTGTCGATCAAGCGATGATCGAAGGCCTTGAGGCGGATGCGTATATTTTGATTAGCCATAACTTTCCTAAGCGCTTACGCGCCGATTTTCATGCGCTTCGCGCAACAATTTCCGGGGCCGAAGCCGGCCCCGTCCCAAAAGGGTCGCAGATATTACGCTATTACCTTCGCAACCACACCTGCGCCGACGGTTTTGGTCGCACAGATCAAGCGATCACCTTGGCAACAACCCCGGCACCCACGGTTTTACCTCCCTCACGGATGGCGAAACGCAGGCCCTGCTCCATCGCGATCGGGGC
>JALYIH010000109.1 GCA_030775865.1 Pseudomonadota bacterium
CCGTGAGCGCCGCTTGCCACTTCGGTCGGTGAAATTGAGCCAATTCGCGGACGGCGATTTTGCTGTGACGCGGAAATTCGCGATGGAAGATCGGCGCGCGGAAAGGCGCAGCAACGCCACGAATTCATGGAGGCGATCGCCTATCCAAAATCCCTCGACAGAAGGAAGGAGTGAGAATATACGGTGTGTATGACACGGCTCGTGGACTAGCCGGAGGCCTGTCACAGAACTCACCTTAATAGCCTCTTAAGGGATGGGATCAAAATGGAAATTCGTCGCATGATCGCCGCAGTTTCCGTGGCGGCGCTTCTCTTTCTATTCACCCCCTCTGCCGCCTTCGCCGGCTCGCAGATAACCCCGGTCGCGGCGATGAGTGCTCTGACACTGTTGCTGGGTGGCTTGGCGATTCTACGAGGTCGTCGAGCCGGCTAACGCGGCAGTACCGCCGAACCAATCCTGGATTAAGCCGTATTCCCCGCGTCAATGGTGATCACGGTGCCCGTGATATTGCGGCCGCCTTCGCCGAGCAGAAACTCCACGCTGCGCGCCACATCGACCGGCTCGGGCATGCGATGCAATGCGCTGCGCCGCGCGATTTTCTCGCGCTGTGCATCGGTGAGTTCATGCGTCATCTCGGTGTCGATGAAACCGGGCGCAAGCGCATTCACCGTAATGCCCAGCTGCCCCACCTCGCGCGCCAGCGAGTGCGTAAAACCGATCAACGAGGCCTTGGTGGCGCTGTACACCGACAGGCCGCTGTAGCCGGTGGCTGCGACGATGGAGGCAATATTGACGATCCGGCCCTCGCGCTGCGACATCATCGACTTGAGGACATATTTAGACAGCACGATGGGCGAAACAGTGTTCAGCTGGACCAGCCGCTGGATCTCGTGATCGCGCATGTTGGCCAGGATGCCGCTCGTGCCCAATCCCGCGTTGTTGATCAGGCCATAGAGCGGCCCGAAGTCGGCACGCACGGCGCGCACCAGCGGTGCAATCAGACTCAATTGGGATAGGTCGCACCCCCTGAATTCGATGGCGCCTCGGGCATCCTGCGCTGCTTGGGCGACGGCCGCGGTGAGCTCCGGGCTCAAGCCCCGGGCGACGGCAATGACCCGATAGCCCGCAGCCGCCAGCGCCGTGCTCATCGCGAGCCCCAGGCCGCGGCTGCCGCCCGTCACGATGACGTTACGCAACCGGGCGCACCAGCTTGCCGGCCGCGCTCAACTCCAGTGCAGGCACGAAACGCAGCAGCGCCGGGACCTTGTGAGCGGGCAGGGTGCGGCGGCAGGCGTTCAGCAGGTCGTTTTTCACTTCTTCCGCGATTTGCGCATCCGTGGAATGATCAGCGTCGCACAGTACGACTTCCGCCACGACCACCGAGCCGGTCAGCGGGTTGCGGCGCGCCTTCACCAGCGACATGCGCACCCGAGGATCGGCATTGAGCACTGACTCGACCTCCTCCGGATAGACCTTTAAACCCCCGACATTGATGATGCCGCCCTTGCGGCCGCGAAAATAGTAGCGGCGGCCGGTCAATTCGACTATGTCGCCGGTATCGACGAAGCCATCGCCTGTCGCCAGCGGCGATGGGTCGCCGCCGAGATACCGTGCTGCCGTGCGGCCGGAGCGAATCCACAGCGTGCCATCCTGCACCTTCATTTCGATGGCAGCGTCTGGGTTTCCGACCAACCCGGCAGGAAAGCCGGCGAGCCCGTCATTCACGTCGAACGCCACGCCCGCCTCGGTCGAGGCAAACGCATGGGCAATGCGAGCGTTCGGGAAAGCTGAACGCAAGTTGTCCAGGACCGTCTGATCCGCCACTTCGCCGGACAGCCTGACGTACTCCGGCGCGATGAGCGAGGTGTCGCCGCTCATCAATGCCCGGCGCCAGTGCGATGGCGTACCCGATATGTGCGTGACTCCCGCGGCCCCGGCGCGGGCGAGGAATTCTCGGGTCGGCTCGCCGGCACTTGAAAGTACGAGCGGCGAGGCGGAAAGGACGGCGCGCAGATAAATCTGCAGGCCCCCGTAGCGGCGTATGTCGTAGAAAGTGCTCCAGACCATGGGCCTTGCGGAGGTCGGGTGCCGCGGCAATGCGCCGGCGAGACTGTCAAAGGAGTGCACAACCAGTTTCGGTGCCGCCGTCGTGCCGGAGGTCAGCAGTATCCACTCCGTGTCCTCGCTGCGGCGGCGCTGAAGATCTTCCCGGGCGGCCTGTGCGCAGACCTGCTCGATCACCACGTCTGCCTCAGCCGCTGCACAGACGCCGGCGAGTTGCTCAGGCGTCAAGTCCGGCGTGCACAGCACGAGTCGCCGGGCGACGCCGTCGAGTTCTACCAGTGCGACCGCGGTGGCGAGCTGCTCGCGCAACGCCAGCACGACCGTTCGGCCGCGCAGCGACTCGAGCTTCCCGCCCAGTATCGAACTGCCTGCAAGGTCCGCCAGTGAAATAGACCCCGCGCGGCCGTGAAAGACACCGGCAGGCTCGCCTGATGAAACGGAATCCCACAAGGAGCTCATTCTCAGCATTCTAGCAGCGGCCGGCGGCGCCTCGACAACGCATCGCGCCATTCTGTCAAAATGTCCGTCACTGCAGTGACTCGGCGCGCATCATCGAATCCAATTCCGCGAAACTAACGATGAGTTTGAGCGAGCTCTTCCCGCCAGGCGCGCTCGTTGCCGAATTGCGCGAGCCCGGCGATCCTGCAGCGCTGTTGCCCGACGAAAGGCAATATTATCCGGGCGCGGTGCAGAAGCGCGCGCAAGAGTTCGCGGCGGGAAGGGCGTGTGCCCATCGGCTCCTGGCCGAATTTGGCATCGTGGATTTTCCCGTCAAAGTCGCTGCCGACCGGCAACCTCTCTGGCCCGAGTCCATCGTCGGCAGCATCACGCACACCGCCGGCTTCTGTGCTGCGGTCGTCGCAAGGAAGGAATCCTTGAGTGCCGTCGGCATCGATTCCGAGACAGCCGCAAGCGTCAAAGCGGAGCTGTGGCGCGGCATCTGCACCCTGTCAGAGATCGCGTGGCTGCGCTCATTGCCGGAAGGTGAGCAAACCGCCGCGGCCACGTTGATATTTTCGGCCAAGGAAGCGTTCTACAAATGCCAATACCCGTTGGTGGGCGAACGCTTGAATTTTCACGATGCGACCGTCGAGCCGGCATGGGGAGCCGCGCGAGGGATGTTTACAATCCACGTCAATCGCAGCATTGCGCTGGCGCGCCATGCCTCCCTGCCTCTGCAGGGCCGGTATTTGTTCCACGAGCAATTCGTGACCACCGGCGTCGCGGTGGGATTGCGCTGAGCAATTTCGACGCGGTATCAGTATGCCTTTTCGTCGCGAAACACTTTCACGACCGTCAACAGAATGATTTTGATGTCGAGCAACGGCGACCAATGCCGCAGGTAATCGAGATCGTAATTCACGCGAGCTTCCATCTCTTCGAGCTTCGAGGTCTCGCCGCGGCAACCATTGACCTGGGCAAGACCGGTAATGCCGGGCAATACCTTGTGCCGCATCATGTAGCCCTTGATGAGCTTGCGATATTCCTCATTGTGAGCGACGGCATGAGGTCGCGGACCTACCAAGCTCATTCGGCCCTGCAGCACGTTGATCAGTTGCGGCAACTCATCCATCGACGAGCGGCGCAGCACGCCGCCGACGCGGGTGATGCGGCTGTCGGTTTTGGATGCTTGGCGAATCTGTGCGCCATCCTCGGTGACCCGCATGGTGCGAAACTTGTACACCGCGATCTCCCTGCCATCCAAACCGTAGCGGCGTTGCTTGAATACGATGGGCCCGGGCGACGAGAACTTGACCATGAGGGCAATGAGCACCAGCAACGGCAGCAGCAACAGCAGGATCAATGCGGAGAAACCGACATCGGTGACCCGTTTGGCCACACCGCGATAGCCGTAAAAGGGAGTTTCACACATGGCCACGACGGGGATGCCGTGGATTTCGCCCGAGCGCGCCTGAATCAGATCGAACACGAAGATGTCCGGCACGTAGTAAATTGACGCCGTCGTATCGCGCAAGTCGTCCAACAGGTTCATGACCCGCTTGACGTGGCGAATCGGCAAAGCGATAAAAATGACGTCCGTGCGGTTGTCCTTCACGAATTGCGACATGTCGCTCAAGGACCCGACGAGATTGGCATCGGATTCCAGGCCGAGCCGATCGCTGCTGCGGTCATCGAAGAAGCCGGCCACTTCCACGCGCATGCCCGGATTGTTCTTCAAGCGCCGCGCGAGTTCCAAGCTGCTGGTGTTGTATCCGGCAATGATGGCGCTGCGGTTGTCGAAAGCGTTCATCAGGAATCGGCGCATCATTTCCTGCATCACCAATGTGACGGCGATCAGGATGACCGGCGTGAGTGCCGCCCATGTCAGGAAAATGCGCCGCGGATATCCGTCGAGCGACTTGGTGACGTAGCCGACCGCGAGCAATACCGCCAGTAACAGCAACCAGCGCAAAATCACATCCACGACGGCGGATGCGCGCGCCGAGGTCAGCTGACTGCTCACTTCGCGCGGGGGCTGGACCAGAACCAGGCACAGCACGCCCACGATGACGATGGCTGCGGAAGAGGGGTCGAATTGGCCGCCAAACAGGATGATGGTCGCGTATAGCGAGGCCACGGCCACAATGGCGGGCATCACCGCTTGGATTCCGGTCAGTATCGCAATGAGAAAGCTTTGCTTGAGCAGCACCGGTTGGGTCATCTGGCATCCGTTGGAGCGCGAACGCCTTTGCCTATATTCTTCGAGTGCAATTCAAGGCGCGGCATGATCACTGCATTATCGGCCAAGTTCATGGATTATGCGTGACCTCAATCGACAAACGTGGCATCGGACCCGCCAGCGGGAGTCGGCGATCTTTGCGGCAATGATATTCTAGGCAACTATGACAAACGTTCCATTACTCGATCTTAAGGCTCAATTCGCGCAGATTCGGTCCGAAGTCATGCCGATTATCGAACAGGTCTGTGTGAGCCAGCGCTTCATTTTGGGCGAACACGTGGTGGCGCTGGAGGCCGAGGTGGCTCGATATTGCGCATCTTCGGCCGGCATCGGCGTCTCTTCGGGCACCGACGCGCTGCTGCTCGCGCTCATGGCCTTGAGGGTGGGGCCGGGCGATGAAATAATTACATCGCCCTTTACCTTCTTCGCCACGGCCGGAACGATCGCCCGTCTGGGCGCACGGCCGGTGTTCTGCGATATCGATCCTGTCTCATTCAACATATCGCCTCGGGCCGTTGAGGATTTCGTGGACCGGCAATGCGCAGCGCAGGGCGGGCAGCTCATCAACCGCACTACCGGCGGCCGGGTCAAGGGTCTGATGCCTGTGCATCTTTACGGCCAGTCAGCCGACATGGATCCGTTGATGGCGATCGCCAGGCAACATCGCTTGAAGGTCATCGAGGATGCCGCGCAGGCGATCGGCACCGAATATCAAGGCGTGCGCGTGGGATCGATCGGCGATATTGGCTGCTTTTCATTCTTTCCCAGCAAGAATCTCGGCGCCTTTGGTGACGCCGGCCTGTGCACGACCAACGATGCGGATCTTGCGGAAAGCATGCGTGTGCTTCGGGTGCACGGCGGCAAGCCAAAGTATTTTCATTCGGTGATCGGCGGCAACTTTAGAATCGATGAGCTGCAAGCGGCGGTGCTGCGCGTAAAATTGAAGTACCTGGACAGCTGGACGGAAGCGCGCCAGCGCAATGCCGCTTTTTACAACGCGGCGTTCGCCGCTTCCGGCTTAGGCAGCAAAATCGTGACGCCCCAGGCTGCCAAGAACGGCCGGCACATTTTCAATCAGTACGTCGTGCGGGTTCAAAACCGAGATGCGCTCAAGGATTTCTTGACCGAGCGCGGCATCGGCACCGAGATCTACTATCCGGTGCCGCTGCACTTGCAGCAGTGTTTCGCCTATTTACAGCACGTCACGGGTGATTTTCCGGAATCCGAGCGTGCCGCCAAGGAAACCTTGGCATTGCCGATTTACCCCGAATTGGCGCAAGCGCAGCTGGATGCCGTGGTCGCGGCCATCGCCGAGTTCCACGCAATGGGGCGCGCAAAAGCCGTGGGCTAGCTCTTCTTGAAGTCGTCCGGCAGCAGTTGGTGGCGCGACAGCAATTTGTAGAAATCCGTGCGGTTGCGCTTCGCGAGGCGCGCGGCCTGACTCACATTGCCCGTGGTGATCTGCAAAATCTGCGACAGATAATTGCGCGTGAATTCATCGCGGGCTTCGTCGAACGAGGGTAGCCGGGTCGGATTCCCGCCGAGGGATTGCTGCACCAGCTCGGCCGTGATGATCGGGCCATGCGATAGCGCGACGTTTTGCCGCACGACGTTGTACAGCTGGCGCACGTTGCCGGGCCATTCGGCCGTCGCCAACAACTCCACCGCTTCCGGCGCGTAGATCTTGCGTTGGCCCGATTCCTTGGCGATCTGTTCCAGAAAATGGGCGACGAGCAAGGGAATGTCCTCACGGCGGCGGCCCAGGGAGGGGACTTCGATGTGCACCACATTCAGGCGGTAGTACAGATCCTCGCGAAATTGGCCGGCGACCATCAGTTCGTGCAAGTCGCGATGCGTCGCGGAAATGATGCGCACATTGGTCTGCACGGCATCCGCGCCCCCCACGGGGCGAATCGTGTTGTCCTGGAGCACGCGCAGCAATTTAACTTGCAGTCGCATCGGCATGTCGCCGACCTCATCGAGCAGCAGGGTGCCGCCGTCGGCGGTTTCGAACAAGCCCTGCTGAGCGCGCGTCGCACCGGCGAAGGCACCTCGCTCATGGCCGAAGAGTTCGGATTCCAGGAGGTTTTCAGCCATCGCACTGCAATTGATGGACACAAAGCGCTTGTTGCGGCGCGGGCTGGCCTCGTGTATCGCGCGTGCCAGCAGTTCCTTGCCGGTTCCGCTCTCGCCGGTCAGCAAAACCCGCGCGTCGGTACCGGCGACCATGTTGGCTTGCGCCAACTTGTCCTCCATGAGCTGATTGCGCGTGACGATATTGGCTCGCCAGTCTTCATCCACGTGCGCAAAGCCCGACACTTTGAGTGCCTTTTGCACATGATCGAGCAGTTCCTGCTTGTCGACAGGTTTGGTGAGGAATCCGAACGCGCCGCTCTGCGTCGCGTGCACGGCATCCGGAATAGTTCCGTGTGCCGTTAGAATGATGACCCGCAAACCAGGCCAGCGGCTTTGCAGCTCCTTGAGCAGGCCTATGCCGTCCATGTTGTCCATGCGCAGATCCGTGATCACCAGATCCGGTCTGAAGCGCACACAGGCGGCGAGCGCGGCGGCCGCGCTTTCAACGGCTTCGACTTCATAGTTTTCGGCCCGCAGGCGGATCGTCAACAGGCGCAGCAAGCCAGGATCATCATCGACGACCAATATGCGGGCTTTGCGCTTCTGCGGGGTCGACGAGTCGCGCGTGTTCGACTGGAGGCCGAACGACAACGGGATGGTGGCGGCATTTGAATAGGTGTTCAGCGTGGTCTCCCGTCTCCGATCATGGCGTGTGGGTGGCGCCGGTTCCGCGGTCCGTGACAGATCGTTGCTCGATATGTGTTACCGCCTCAAGTTTAGCCCTAGCCTCGTCCAAGGCCTTGCGCAACTTCGCATTTTCGTCCGACTCCGCCGCCAGACGACGGTTGATGGATTGCAATTTGTCGTGCGAATCATTGGGCACCGCGTCGCGCATGCGGGCGTTTTCAGCCTGCAGGATCAGCCTCTGCTCAACCTCTTTGAGCTCAACGGCGGCCAATAGGCGCTCCACAGGGAGCAGAGTTTCAGGCCTCGCCAGCAGTTCCGCCAACTGTCGCTGTGCTGCGACGGGATCCGCCCCGCTATAGCCAGGCGTCGCCAAGGCCAGGGCATACTTGAGTTTGTTGCTGGTGGTGGGCTGCAGCTCGGCGGCATCCTTCGCCTGCTGGAACACTTCCGCCTGTCGCGCAGGATCGCCCTGGGGGAGATTGCTCATCATTTCCAGCAAGGGGGCGACGGCCCCGGCGTCGGGTTGTGGGCGCTCCTGCACGGCCGGAGCAGGCGGCTTGGACTTTCCCAGCCCCGCGCAGCCACCCAGGCAGACGCCTGCCAGGGCGTATGCCGCAATGCGTTTTGCACTATGCGGCATGGGCTTTTTCACGCGTTGCCGGGACGGTGTGGCGCAACGGTAGCCGCACGCGAAAATGGGCGCCGCCCGCCTTGGATTCCAGGATCTCGATACTGCCGCCGTGGGCATTGACGAATTCGGTCACCACCGAGAGCCCGATGCCGGTTCCCTTGACGTGCCCGCCTTGCGGCGCTTTTCCCTGATAAAAGGCCTCGAATATCCGCTTGCGTTCCTCCGCAGGAATGCCCGGCCCGCTGTCCATGACGTCCAACAGCAATTGCTCGCGCTCGCTGCGGGCATGGAGTGAAATCGTGCCGCCGCGCGGCGTGAACTTGACGGCGTTGGACAGCAAATTGTCCAGGATGAGCCGCACCTTGCTGCGATCCGCCAAGGGCGTGAGATCTTCCACCTGCACATCGAGGCGCACGCGCTGCGCCACCAGCGTGAGCTGCTGATTCTCCAACACGCTTTTGATCAAGGGACGCAATTTGAACTCGGAAATCTCCAGCCCCACGCTCTTGGCTTGCCAAGCGCTGAATGACAATAGGTTCTCGATCAGCCGCTGCAGCTTCATTCCGTTCTCGCGCAAGATCGCGGTGACTTCTCGCTGGCCGCTCTGCAGTTCACCGACCGCGCCGTCCATCAACAGTTCGGTTCCCTCGCGAATATTTGCCAATGGGGTTTTCAGTTCATGCGACATATGTCGCAGAAACCGGTTTTTTTCCTGCGCCAAATCCAGCAGACGGCCTCTCAGCCACTCCAGCTGCGCCGCCAATCGCTCCAGATCCGCCGGGCCTCGGATGGCGATCGGCCTCGAGAAGGTGCCGCGTCCCAGTTCGCTGATCGCCCGGTCGATCGCCCTGATGGGCCTGCCGAACAGGTAAGTGAAAACGCCGACCACCGCGAGCGTCATGGGCACGAGCAGCAGCGTTTGCCAGACGAGGTTTTGCTGCGCATGCTGCGTCGCCAATTCCAGGCTCGCGGTTTCGCCGTCGATCTGCAGGCTGATTCGATCCGAGACATTGGACGCCGCCTCCGACAGCTGCGGAAAGCTGCCGATCAGCTCCGCCATAGGCTTCGAGTTCGGCGCCGCATGCTTCAAATCCTGAAGCAATTGTTCGGCCTTGGATTCCACCGCGCGCACACCTTGCAGCGAGGTGTCGTCCAAAGGCAGCGTGAGCAGTTCGTGAATGGCGGTAATCAGCCGTGCGTGGTGCCGGGCATACACGTCCAACAGATCCGCGCTGCCGATGATTTGATACAGCCGCGCCTGACGCTCCAGTGCGCCGATCTCCTCGAACATGCGCTGATTGTTGCGAGTACCCTGCATGCCGTGAACCACGAGCTGCTGGCTGCGGACCGACAGTCGATTCATTTGCACGGCGGCATTCACGATCGCAAACAGCAGCGGAGCGGCCACGATCGTGAATCCGATCAGCATGAGTCCGCTCAAAGACTTGGGTCGGGGCAATCGCATGGCGGCATTCTAGCAGCGTGCAGCAGCCAAAAAGGAGTGACGGTATCGTATCTGTAGAATTGGCCCGCATGAACAGCGAAGCGCCGTATTCCCAACTCTCTCCCGAGACCGTGCTGGATGCCATCGAGGCGCTCGAGTTTCGCTGCGACGGCAGGGTGCTGGCGCTCAATAGCTACGAAAACAGGGTGTACCAAATAGGGCTCGACGAGGGTCCGCCGTTGGTCGCCAAATTCTATCGTCCCGGCCGTTGGAGCGATGCAGCGATTCGCGAGGAGCACGCGTTTGCCGGCGAGCTGGCGGCCCAGGAAATTCCCGTGGTCGCACCGCTCCTGCGAGCGGGCGAGTCCTTGCATGTCCATCAGAGCTTTCGCTACGCCGTGTTTCCGCGCCGTGGCGGACGCTGGCCGGAGCTGGGCTCCGGCGATGAGCGGGAATGGGTCGGGCGCTTCCTGGGGCGAATCCACGCCGTGGGGCGGGCCGCTGCCTTCCGCGAGCGCATGTCCTTGAGCATGGACGATCTGGGCCGCAATGCGCGCGATTTTGTGCTGCAAGGCGAATGGATGCCGGATTATTTGGCGACCAAGTATGCGGACCTGACGGATGAGCTGTTGGACGCGGTGGAGGCCCGGGCACACAACTGGGGTGGGGCGAGGGTCGGGCGCATTCTCGGGGATTGTCACCGCGGCAATATTCTCTGGACCGATCTGGGACCGCACTTTGTCGACCTCGACGATTGCCTGACGGGGCCCGCGATCCAGGACCTGTGGATGTTGCTGTCCGGCGGCCTGCAGGACATGCGCACGGAGCTGCATGATTTACTCAAGGGCTATGAACAGTTTTTGCCGTTCGATCGCCGTGAGATCGCTCTCATTGAGCCCCTGCGTGCATTGCGCATGATTCATTACTCGGCATGGCTGGCGCGCCGCTGGCATGATCCGGCGTTTCCGCAGGCCTTTCCCTGGTTTGCCGAGCCGCGTTACTGGGAACAGCACTACCGCTCGCTCGAGGAGCAGTTGGCGGCGGTGCTCGAACCGCCTTTGGAGTTGTGACGGTCGCACGTTGTGATTGGCGGTAGTTTTGGTGATGATACGAGGATGGCTGGCGAGACGATGGAGAGAACAAGCATCCCAATTCTGCTGCTCTGTGCGGTGGCGAGCTTAAGCGCGTGCAACGGGGATTCAGGCTCGGCCCCCGCCGCCGGCAACGCCGTGATCCGCGCCAAGCCCAAGGCCCCCAGTGCGACCAAGAGGGGCCCCACGGCAGCCGAACAAACGGCCGGGATGGTGCAGGCGGCAACTCAGGGCAAGTCCCAGCTGCCCGTCGAATTGAAGTTCGACTTAGGTGCGAGGCCGAGAGTCGGACAATTGCTCGAGATCAATCTTGCCCTCATCGCACAAATTCCCGCCACTTCCGTCACTCTTCAAGTGAAAGGCGATGAGGATCTCACCGTGGCGCCGGATGCCAGCCAGTTTAATATCCCCGCGGACGAAGCGGCCGAGGTCTATCGACAGACCGTGAAGGTGACGCCCAACGTCGAAGGGGTGTCGCTCGTCGGCGTGACGGTGGCGCTCAAACACGACGACGTCACCGAACAGCGGGCTTTTTCCATCCCCATCATCGCCGAACGCTGAAACTGGCCCTGATCGCTGAAACTAGGGCGGCTTCACCCTAAAGGCCCTATAATGGTGGGTTTCCTCCTTAGGGCTCACTGTGACTCAGAAACTTCGCAACATCGCCATTATCGCGCACGTCGATCATGGCAAGACCACCCTCGTCGATCAGCTGTTGCGCCAGTCCGGTACGCTCGATGCGCGCAAGGATTTGCAAGAGCGCGTCATGGACTCCAATGATTTGGAGCGTGAGCGCGGGATCACCATTCTTGCCAAGAATACGGCGATTACCTGGGGCGACTATCGAATCAACATCGTGGATACGCCCGGCCATGCCGATTTCGGTGGCGAGGTCGAGCGTGTGCTTGCCATGGTCGATTGCGTGCTGCTGCTCGTCGATGCGGTGGACGGCCCCATGCCCCAGACGCGCTTTGTGACCCAAAAGGCGTTCAAGCATGGCCTGCGGCCCATCGTCGTCATCAACAAGATCGATCGCGACGAGGCTCGGCCGGGCTGGGTGCTGGATCAGACCTTCGATCTGTTCGACCGGCTGGGTGCCACCGACGAGCAATTGGATTTTCCGGTCATCTACGCCTCCGCATTGCGTGGATTCGCCGGGCTCGAGTCCACGGTGCGCGATGGCGACATGCAGCCCTTGTTCAAGACCATTGTGGAACATTGCCCACCCCCCGATGTGGATGTGGACGGTCCGCTGCAGCTGCAAGTGACTTTGCTGGACTACTCGAGCTATGTCGGTGCCATCGGCATTGGACGCATCAAGCGCGGTACCATCAAGCGCGGCATGACCGTCACCGTCGTGTCGCGCGAGGGCAAGCAGCGCTCTGAAAAGATTACGCAGATTTTGGGTTTCCACGGCCTGACGCGCGTCGAAGTGGAGTCGGCCGGTGCGGGCGATATCGTTGCCTTCGCGGGCATCTCGGAACCGAAGGTTTCGGACACGTTGTGCGATCCCGCGACGGTCGAGCCGCTGCCCAGCCTCACCGTGGACGAGCCGACCATCAGCATGACCTTTGAGGTCAATACCTCGCCGTTCTTGGGCCGCGAAGGCAAATTCGTCACCAGCCGCCAGATCCGTGAGCGCCTGGATCGCGAAGCGATCCACAACGTGGCGCTGCGTGTCGAGCCGACCGCAGATCCCGATAAATTCGTGGTCTTCGGGCGCGGCGAATTGCATCTGGGCGTGCTGCTCGAGAACATGCGCCGCGAAGGCTATGAAATGGCTGTTTCGCGGCCGCGCGTGGTTATCAAACAGGTCGACGGCGCTGCGCATGAACCTATCGAACAAGTGACCATCGACGCGGACAGCGATGCGCAGGGCGCGATTATGCAGGCGCTCGGCAGCCGCGGCGCCGACCTGAAGGATATGCAGGCGGACGGTCGTGGGCGTGTGCGCTTGGACTACATGATTCCGTCGCGCGGCTTGATCGGATTTCAGACCGAGTTTCGCACCATGACCCGCGGTACCGGATTGCTGCATCACGTGTTCGATCACTATGGCCCGGTGGTGCAGCGCCAACTGGGCCAGCGCCCGAACGGTGTGCTGATTTCGAACGGTCAGGGCGTGGCACTGGCCTATTCATTGTTCAGCTTGCAGGAGCGCGGGCGCCTGTGCATCGGCGCGAACGAAGAAGTCTATGAGGGCATGATCATCGGCATGAACAATCGCCTCGATGATCTGGTCGTCAATCCGCTGAAAGGCAAGAAGCTCACCAACATGCGGGCGTCCGGCAAGGATGAGGCGGTCGTGTTGTCGCCGCCGATCCGATTTACGCTCGAACAGGCCATGGAGTTCATCGACGATGACGAACTCATCGAGGTGACGCCGACCTCGATTCGGTTGCGCAAACGCAATTTGAAGGAAACCGACCGCAAGCGCTCCGAGCGCGAAACCGGGACCTGAGGCATTTAACCGAATATTGGCCGAAACGAGACGCCCGTCACGCCTCGCATCCGGGATCTCCCTAACATCTGAGGAATTCGGGTGCGGGGGTGCACCGATCCAAGTGCGGGAGATCCAGGGTCTTGTCACGGGAAACCGCGGCTGCAATTCGCAGCGAGCCAGCGCAGCCGGCAGAGAGCTACAACCCTCTGCTGGAGCGACAAATCGCTGAGACGCGGGGGCGTGGCGACGAGCCTGACATAGGCATGCTGCTGCAGGCGGTCAGCGCGCACTACGATCGGCTCGACGCCGAACGGCGCGGTGTCGTGCGCTCCATGCAGCTCATGTCCGATGAGGCACAGGCGATGACTCGCGAAATTCGCGAGGAAACCGCGTCGCATCTCCAGGCCATTCTCGATAACGTCAAAGACGCCATCATCACAGTTGATGAGGCCGGCCATATCGAATCGTTCAACCACACGGGCGAACGGATATTCGGCTACACCGCCGCGGAGACACTCGGCCGCTCCTTGGGATTTCTTTTCGCCGACATCGATCCGAAGAACCCCTGCGAATATCTCGAGCGCCTGGCGGCGAAGATTGACGATACGCACGTGGACTTGGCCGCCACCCAGACCTGGGGCCTTGCCAAGGGCGGAAGCCGCGTCGCCATCGAAATCGCCGTCAGCAAGGCCAAGCTCAATTCGCGCGACGGCTACATCGTCTGTATTCGCGACATCACCGAGCGGCATCTGGCCGAGCTCTCGGTGCGCGAAAGCGAGGGACGTTACCGCACATTGGTTGAACACGCGCCCGAGGTCATCGTCGTGTTCGATGTGGACGCGGGAAAATTTGTCGACGTCAACGACAATGCATGCCGCATTTTCAAGATGAACCGCGAGACCCTGTTGGGCTGCGGGCCGGACAAAATCAGTCCCGCGGTTCAGGCCGACGGCACAGCCTCCTTCGGCGTGGCTCGCGGCTACATTGAAAGCGCCCTGGCGGGCGCCGTGCCGGTGTTCGAGTGGGTGCATTGCGATTCGAACGGACAGAATTTTCCATGCGAAGTCAGGTTCGTCCGGCTGCCGAGCACCCATCGGCGATTGCTCAGGGCCAGCATCATCGACATCACCGAGCGCAAGCGCGCCGATGCCATCGCCGCGGGAGAACGCCGGGTATTCGAGAAAATCGCCGCCAATGCGCCGCTGACCTCGGCGCTCGAGGCGATTTGCGCACTGATCGAACGCGCCATGCCGGATAGCTGCTGTGCGATCAATTTATTGGACCGCGACAAGCAGGCATTGAGTTTTGGCGTCGCGCCGAGTTTGCCGCGCGAGTTCGTGCAGGCGATGGACTATGCGCCGATCGAAATCCGCTACGGCTCTTGTTCGGCCGCGGTGTTCCTGAGCCGCCTCGTCACCGTCGCGGATATCGAAACCGATGCACTGTGGGAATATCGCCGTGAGGCAGCCCGGCAGGCGGGCTTCAGAGCCGCATGGTCCGTGCCCATCATGGCCTCAGACGGCCAGGTGGTCGGAACTTTGGCCGTTTACCGCCGCCAACCCGGCATTCCGTCGTCCCGCGATCATGAACTCATGATGCGTATGGCGCAGATCCTGGGGATCGCCATTGAGCGCCGTAGCGCGGAGGACGCTCTGCGCAACAGCGAATCGAAATTTCGCGGCCTTTTCGAAGGCGTAATGGAGGGCGTCTATCAAACCTCGCGTGAGGGCCGCATTCTCGTCGCCAATCCGGCCATCGTGAATCTGCTGGGTTACTCGAGCGCCGAGGAGCTCTATCAAGTCCCCGCGGGCGCGTTGTTTTGGTATCCCAACGATCGTGAAAATTTTGCGCGTCGTGCCGAGATCGAAGGCGAATTGCGCAATGAAGAATATGTGATGCGCCGCAAGGATGGTTCCATGCTCGTGGTGGTCGACAATTGCCGCGTGGTGCGCGATGCGAACGGCCGGGTCTGCGGCTTTGAGGGGACGCTGACCGACATCACGGAGCGCAAAAAAGCGGAAACCGCCGTTTTCCAGGCCAAGGAGCGTGCGCAGGTCACTTTGCAATCGATCGGTGACGCGGTGATTACCACGGACTCGGAAGGGCGGATCGACTATATGAATCCGGTCGCCGAAAGCCTGACGGGATGGGAAAGTCGCGAAGCCCAGGGGCTGCTGATCGCAGATGTGTTGACCACCGTGGACGAGATCACCCGCGAAGCCTGTGAGAGTCCCGTGGCGCGTTGTCTTCGCGAAGGGCAGGTTCTGGGACTCGCCGAGCATACCGTGCTGGTCAATCGGCGCGGCCAGCAAATCGCCATTCAGGATTCGGCGGCGCCCATCCGCGACCGGGCGGGCAACCTCATCGGCGCGGTCATGGTGTTTCACGATGTCAGCAAGGAGCGCCGTCTGCATCGAGCGCTGCACTATCAGGCAAGCCACGATGCGCTCACCGGCTTGATCAATCGACGAGAGTTCGAGAATCGCCTGACGGCCGCCGTCGAGGACGCGCGACAGAATCCGCAGGCTCACCATGTGCTTCTGTATCTGGATTTGGATCAATTCAAGCTGGTCAACGATACCTGCGGACATCCGGCGGGGGACCTGCTCCTGAAACAGATCACCGGCGTGATTCAGTCGCGGGTGCGCGGTGCCGATGCGCTGGCACGATTGGGCGGCGATGAGTTCGGCATCCTGCTGCAGGACTGTACGCAGGAGCAGGCGCTGCGCACTGCCGAAAGTATGCGGCAGGCCATTCGCGACTATCGGTTCACGTGGCAGGGCGGCGCGCTGGCGGTCGGCGCCAGCATTGGCATCGTGGAAATCACCAACGAGACTCCGACCGTGGCCAATGTCATGAGTGCGGCCGACGTGGCTTGCTACGCGGCCAAGGAGTCCGGCCGAAATCGGGTCCAGCTCTACAAGCCCGATGACATGCCGGAGCGGCATCGGGAAATGCATTGGGTCTCCAAGCTGGCCCGCGCGCGCGATGAGAGCCGCTTTGAGTTGTTTTATCAACCCATCGTGCCCATAGGCGTCAGGCCGCATGAGCGCGAACACTTCGAGCTGATGTTGAGATTGCGGGACGAGACCGGAACGATTGTGACTCCCGCCGAATTCATTCCCGCGGCGGAACGTTACAACATCATGCCGTCCATCGACCGCTGGGTGATCCGTCAGGCCCTCGATCGAGTCGTTCATCGCATTGAATCAGGCGTGAAGCCCTTCACCGTCGCGGTGAACCTGTCGGGGACCTCGCTCAACGACGAGCGATTTCTCGAGTTTCTGATTGCCGAACTGAGCGCCAGCGAGCTGGTCGCGGGTGCGATGTGCTTCGAGATCACGGAAACCGCCGCGATCGAAAACTTGAGCAACGTCGTGTACTTCATGCGGGAACTGAAGAATCGCGGCTGTCACTTTGCGCTCGACGACTTCGGCAGCGGCCTGTCGTCCTTCATGTATTTGAAAACCTTGCCGGTCGATTATCTGAAGATCGACGGGCAATTCGTCGAAAACGTCACTCGCGACCCGGTCGATCGCAGCATGATTGCGGCGATCAGCCAGGTCGGCAACGCCATGGGAATTCAAACGATTGCCGAGCGGGTGGAATCTCCGGAAGTTTTCGCCGAATTGGGCCGATTGGGAATCGGGTTCGCCCAGGGGTTCTACATCGCCAAGCCCCGATCGACCAAGGAATTTCCGTATCTGCGCTGAAGAATCCCCTCGAACGGCGTACCCTTGGCGTGGGGGTATGCTATTTGGCCAATTTAAGGAGGATGCGTCATGATTCTCGGGATGTCTTTAGCAACTTTCACGCAGTTCCATGTGATCATCAGCCTCATCGCCATCATCAGCGGCATCGTCGTCGTTTTAGGCATGATGGGCGCAAAGCGCATGCCGGGCATGACGGCACTGTTTCTAATAACCAGCGTGGCGACGAGTGTCACCGGATTCCTGTTTCCCACGCCTTTTGATGCCGCGGACGTGGTTGGCATCATTTCACTCGGATGTCTCGCGTTGGCCATTCTCGCGCTGTACACCTACAAGCTCGCGGGAGCATGGCGCCGCGTGTATGTGGTCAATGCACTGGCCGCCTTGTACTTCAATTGCTTCGTGCTCGTCGTGCAGTCGTTCCTGAAGATCCCATTCTTCCATGCCCTGGCGCCGACGCAAAAGGAACCGCCGTTTGCGGTGGCACAGGGAGTGGTGCTGATCCTGTTCATCGCACTGGGTTTTGCAGCGTTGAAGAGGTTTCGCCCGCTGGCCCAAGCGCCCGTCATCGCCTAGAGCCTTCGCCTAGAGGATGCGCAAATCCCTTCGTGCACTGCCGGCGAACAGGGCCAGCCTATGGCTGCTGGCCCTGCTTCTGTTTCGCGCCTATGTGCCGGCCGGCTTCATGCCGGCAAGCGGTGTACCGTTCGCGTTGGAATTGTGTCCCGTCGGATTGGCGGGAATGCCGGCAGCGCACCCTCGTCACTCTGCCGGCACCCATGAGCATACCGGGACTCATGAGCATGCCGGGACTCATGACCATGGCGGGTCCCATGCCGATTTCGCGATCTGCCCGTTTGGCACCGCTCCTGCCGCCGGACCGATCTCGCATCACGTTGATTTCGAATCCCCTGAGCCTGCTCTTTCCCAGCCTGTCGTGGGGTTCCAACCGCCTTGCCTGACCCTTCGCCCGCAACGATCCCACCTGCCTCGCGGACCGCCCTCGCTCGCCTGAATTGACTGACCTGTTGCCGCGATCTCTTTAAAAGATCGCGCATGTGATTTCGAGCGAAGGAGATGTTTCGTGTTTTTCTCAATCAGGTGTTTGATAACGGCGCTGCTCGCGCTTTTTTGGTCGGCATCGCTTTGCGCCGCGGATGTCGGCAGCGTTCGCGGTGTCGTCCACGATCAGCAGCACCATCCCGTGGCGGACGCCCGTGTGAGGCTCAAATCCTCGACCTCGACCTCGGACTGGACGCAGTCCGCCGTCACGGATGCGCGCGGTGAATTCTCGTTTATGACCGTACCGCTCGGGGACTACATCCTCAACGTCGGCGGTACCGACTTCGCTCCGACGGCACAAGCGGTCAGCGTGGCGTCCGGATCCTCGCCGGTCGCGCATGTGCAGCTTGCCAAGGGCCCGGATCTGGACACCTTGACGGTGACCGCGGCTGCGGAAACCACGGTGCTCAATACGGCGACCCCGACGACCGTGGTGAACCGCCAGGACATCGAGCGCGCGCCGGGTGCAGAGCGCAGCAACAGCCTGGCGATGATCACGAACTTTGTGCCCGGCGCCTATGTCGTGCATGACCAACTGCACGTGCGCGGCGGCCATCAGACGACTTGGGCGATCGACGGTGTCGAAGTTCCCAACACCAACATTGCCGGCAACGTAGGTCCACAGATCGATCCGAAAGACATCGACTATCTCGAGGTGCAGCGCGGAAGTTACCAGGCGGATCAGGGCGATCGCACCTACGGCGTGTTCAATATCGTGCCGCGCACCGGATTTGAGCGGGACAACCAGGCCGAACTCATCGCCAGCGGCGGCAGCTATGGCCAGACGAACGACTACTTGAGCGTGGGCAGCCACACGGAGCGCTTTGCCTACTACGCCAGCGTGAATGGCAACCGCAGCGATCTTGGCATTGCGACGCCGGTCGCGCAGATCATTCACGATGCCGAGAATGGCTACGGCGGCTTCAGTACCTTGATCTTCAATGCCAGCGCGGACGACCAGTTCCGCTTGGTGTTCTCCGCGCGCCACGACAACTACGATATTCCCAACACGCCCGGCCAGCTCTCGGACGATGTGCAGCGCGAAACGGATGCGTTCGCCATTCTCTCGTGGATTAGACAATTAGGCGCCGATGCGGCGCTGACCAGTGCGCTGTTCTATCACCAGAACCGGGCGGATCTGGACGCGGCGCCGAACGATTTTCCCATCAGTACGACGGATCAGCGCTCTTCGACCTATGTCGGAGGCCAGGAATCGTTGCGTCTGCATATCGCAGGCAACGATGTGCAAGCCGGGGTGACGGGTTTCAGCCAGCGCGACAACGAGTCATTCATCGTGCTCTTCAACGATGCCGGCAGCTCGGCCATTCACCAGACGCTGAGTCCCTCCGGTTCCTTGGTGGCCGCCTACATCGAGGACACATTCAAGGCGACGGATTGGCTGACTTTCGCCGCCGGGGTCCGTCAAACGCATTTTGCGGGCGATGTTGTCGAAAACGCCACCAGCCCGCGCCTCGGCGCGACCCTGAGGTTGGCTGATCTGAATTGGATACTGCGTGGATTTTGGGGAAAGTTTTATCAGGCGCCGCCCCTCGCCACGCTTGCGGGTCCGTTGCTTGAATTCGCACAGAGCAACAATTTGGCATTCATTCCGTTGCACGGCGAACGCGATGAGGAGTATCAATTCGGGATCACGCTTCCGGTAGAGGGCTGGACCGTCGATGTCGATCATTTCCATACGCAGGCGAAGAACTTTTTTGACCACAGCGCCATCGGGAACTCGAATGCCTTCTTGCCCCTCACCATCGACGGCGCGCTGATCCAAGGCAATGAGTTGACCATTCGCTCCCCAAAAATCGGCCGTGTCGGCCAATTTCACCTCGCCTATTCGAATCAGACCGCCGACGGCGTTGGCGCGATCACGGGAGGTGTAACGGATTTCAGCCCTCGGACAGGCCGTTTCGCGCTGGACCACGACCAGCGAAACACGGCAAACGCCGGCTTCGATGCGAATCTTCCTCGGCAAGCGTTTGCTTCCGTGAGCGTGTACTACGGGTCCGGATTTGCCAACGGCAATGCACCGCCAAGCCACCTGGTGGGCCATGCTGAAATCAACGTGAGCGCCGGCAAATCCTTTGGGCAACGTCTTTCGGCCTCCCTGACGGTGCTGAATCTGACCGATCGTCACCTGCTGGTCGACAACAGCCTCACGTTCGGCGGCGTGCACTACAATGATCCTCGGCAGATCTACGCCCAACTCCACTACCGATTTGGATATTGAAATGCCGGCCCGCGCCATTACAATCATGAGATGACTTTCGAACTACAACCCCACCTTCACAATGAGCTGATCAAGCTGGAGCCCCTTAAGGCCGGCGATTTCGAAATCTTGTACGCGGTGGCGGCGGATCCTCTCATCTGGGAGCAGCATCCCAGCAAGGAGCGCTATCAGCGGCCGGTCTTCGAAAACTTTTTCAAAGGTGCCATGGAATCGGGCGGTGCCTTTCGGGTCATCGACAACACCAACGGCGAGCTGATCGGCAGTTCCCGCTACTGCGACTATGAGGAAGCCCAGCGTCAGATCAGTATCGGCTATACCTTCATTTCCCGAAGCCGCTGGGCTCGGCACTACAATCGGGCCTTGAAGACCCTCATGCTCGATCATGCATTCAAGTTCGTGGATCGCGTGACCTTCAAGGTGGGCATCAACAATTGGCGGTCGCGAAAGGCGATGGAGAAGCTCGGCGGCATCTACATCGGCGAGGAATCGGTGAGCTACTCCGGCGAACCGAGTCATCCCAACGTCATTTTCAAGATTGATGCCGCCGATTGGGGCAATCGCGCTCGATTGGATTGATGGCGGTTGATTAAACCGGTGCCTACATAGTCAAGGCAGGCGCCGCTCCAAGCTGACCCGCAAACCATCCTTTGGCTTGGCGATGGGCACCAGCTGATAGGGCATGACGTAGCCCGGCGCGATGCTCCAGCGATACCGCAGCAACAGTTGATGCATGATGGCTTTGACCTGCAACGTAGCGAAGTGCTGGCCAATGCACATGTGGGCACCGCCGCCAAACGGCACCCATGCAAATGCATGCCGCTTATCCTCGTGGCGCGCGGGGCTGAAGCGTTCGGGATCGAATCGATAAGGATCGGTCCACAGCGACGGCATATAGTGCACATGGATCGGGTAAACGCCGACCATCATGCCCGCAGGGATTTCATATCCTTGAAATACCGTGTTCTTCGTGCACATCCGCGGCATCGAGGTAAGCGGCGGCGTGAGGCGCAGCGCCTCGCGCATTGCCCAAGAAAGTTCCTCCAGCCGATCCAGATCGTCGTACTCGAGGTGAGCCTTGCCCAAGGCCATTGACTGGGCGCGCAGCCGTTCCTGCCATTCCGGGTGGCGGGCCAGCAGATACATCATCGTGGTCAGCGTGCTGGTCGTCGTATCATGCGCCGCCATCATCAGAAATATCATGTGATCGATGATTTCTTGATCTGTAAAGCGCTCTCCTTGTTCGCTTTGCACGTGACAGAATTCGCTGAAGAAATCGCTGCTGTGCGTGGCGCGTTTCTCCGGCAACAGCGCGCGAAAACGATTCACCAGCAATTTGCGCCCGCGAATTCCCCGCCACATCCTCAGCCCGGGTACGGGCGCGCGGATGATAGCCAGAGACGCCGCCACCGTGGCCACGAAGGCTCGATTCAGATCCTTGGCGCCGCGGCCGAGTTCCACCCCCATGAACACGGAAGCGGCAAGATCCAGTGTCAGCTGCTTCAACAACGGGAACATTCGGCGCGCAGCGGAGCGATCGGTCGCCGGCATCCAGGCCTCGATGCCGACGGCGATGGCGGGGCTCATTTGCGCAAGATAGGTACGCAACGCAGATTTTTGAAAGGCTACCTGCATGATGCGCCGCTGATAGCGATGCTCATCGCCATCCATGGCCATGATGGCGCCCGGAAACACTTTTCCGATGTAGGGTTCCCAACCGCGCGCGCTGGAAAATGCGCCATCGCGATTCTTCCAAACGAATTCCAGCGCATCCGGGCCCAGCAAGCTGATCATGCCGCCGCGGCCCATGGCGATGCGCCAAACCGGACCATGAATCTTTTCCAGCGCCGTCAAATGGCCCACCAAATCTTTGCGCATGGCCATGATCTGTCCCAAAACCGAGGAACGTTGCGTCGGAATCGTCTTGTAGGGAGCGCTACTCAAAGCTGATTCTCACCCCGCCGAAAAAGCTGCGCGGCATACCCGGACTTTGGAATCGATTGTCGACGCCGAGAGCATTGGGCGCGGCGCCCGCGGGAACCCCAGGAGCCCCCACGCCGGTTGGATTACTGAACAAGCCGAAGGTCGAATAGCGTTCATCAAACATATTTTGCACCTTGGCGAAAATCTCGAACCGCTGACCGACGCGATACGAAGTGCGCAAGTTCACCACATGGTATCCGGGCAACTGCGGATTTTGATTTGACTCATCGCCCCGGTAGAACGAGCCGGACGCCAGCACCAGCGACGCGCCCACCGACCAATTGTGCCACAGCGAATAGTCGGCGCCGACCTTGATGCGGCTCGCGGGGATGAGAGGAAGCCGGTCGCCGGGCGCCACCTGGCTGTCGGCCCCGGGTGCACTTCCCTAGGCACAATACTTATCAATATCGTTTCGGCATAGGGATATATCCGGCAGCGACTATGCGGTTTAGCGGGATGCCCGGATAATACGAACCATGGCTACCATCGGAACAGAACGCGTATTGACGGTCCATCATTGGAACGAGACCGTCTTCAGCTTTACCACGACCCGGGATCAGGCTTTGCGGTTCGAAAACGGTCACTTCATCATGCTGGGCCTGCGCATTGACGAAAAGCCCGTCATGCGCGCCTACAGCATTGCCAGTGCGAATCATGAAGAACATCTCGAATTCTTGAGCATCAAGGTTCCCGATGGGCCTCTGACCTCGCGCCTTCAACATATCAAGCCCGGTGATGAGATTCTCATCAGCCGAAAGCCGACCGGCACCCTGCTGCTGCACGATTTGAAGCCCGGCAAGCGTCTGTACCTGTTGAGCTCCGGCACCGGTCTCGCACCCTTCATGAGCCTGATCAAGGATCCGGAAGTTTATGAACGTTTCGAGAAAGTCATTTTGGTGCACGGCGTGCGCTACAGAAGCGAACTGGCTTATCGGGACTACATCGAGTGGGAACTGACGCACCACGAATATCTCGGCGATCTGGTCCGCGAAAAGCTGGTTTACTTCCCGACCGTGACGCGCGAGCGCTTTCGCTACCAAGGCCGCGTTACCGCGTTGATCGAGACCGGCAAGCTTTTCGAAGACATTGACATGCCTGCCCTGAATCCGGCCGAGGATCGCGTCATGATTTGCGGCAGTCCCGCCATGCTGGCGGACCTCTCCGCCATGCTGGATGCGCGAGGATTTGAGATTTCACCGCACGTCGGTGAGCCGGGCGACTACGTCATCGAGCGCGCGTTCGTTGCGCGGTAAGGTCTTGCATGGATCGGCCGCCGCGGCGAGCGCCTGACCTCATACAGTAGTCGCGGGCCTTCACTACTGGATTTACTTTATGCCGGCTTCGCGCGTAAAGTTTTGACCATGGCGCGTACTTTCTTCGGTCATCAGTCCTTCAAGGGCAGAGGCGCCTCCTCGAATGTTCCGGGGCGCTTCGATTCGTTGACTCTGGAGCAAGCCGATGACGGCTGGTATCAAGATGAAGTCGTCGAGGGCGTGGGTGAGACCGTGCTGCCGGATCGGGCGCGCAGCGTCATCACGTCGAACGATTCACCCGATGTAGGTTTCGACGTTTCAATCAATCCCTACCGCGGCTGCGCTCATGGCTGCGTGTACTGCTTCGCCCGTCCGACCCATGCCTATCTTGGGCTCTCACCGGGGCTGGATTTTGAAACCAAGCTTTTCTATAAGGCCGACGCCGTCAACCTTTTGGAAGCGGAGCTCGCGAAGCCGAAATACGTCTGTAAAACCATCGCCCTCGGCATAAACACCGACGGCTATCAGCCATTGGAAAAGCGGCTCGAAGTCACCCGCGGCATTCTCGGCGTGTTGGCCCGCTGCCGGCATCCGGTCACCATCGTCACCAAGAGCGCGTTGATCGTCCGCGACCTGGATTTGCTCGTCGATCTTGCGAAGGACCGATTGGTATCGGTGATGCTGAGCATCACGTCCTTGAGCCCGGATATTAAACGTACGCTCGAGCCGCGAACGGCGTCGCCGCAGGCCCGCTTGAGAGTCATTCAGCAATTGTCAGAGGCGAGCGTTCCCGTGGGCGTACTCATCGCACCGGTGATTCCGGCGATCACGGACCATGAGATGGAGGACATCTTGAGCGCGGCTAAATCGGCGGGCGCCACGCGCGCGGGCTACGTATTGCTGCGTCTCCCGCATGAGCTGAAGATTCTATTTCGGGAATGGCTCGCGGAGCACTACCCCGACCGCGCCAAACATGTCATGTCACTGATCAATCAGGCGCGCGGCGGCAAGGACTATGATTCGCAATTCGGCACGCGCATGCGCGGTACCGGTCCTTATGCGCAACTGCTGCGCACGCGATTTGACCTGGCAAAGCGCAAGCTGGGTTTTGCGGATGCGGAGGAGCGCTACGAACTTGACACCACTTTGTTTCGCCCACCGAGACCGAACACGCCGCAGCTGAGCCTGGGTTTCTGAGAAATGGCGCGCGACTGCGCAGCCCGATCGGCGCGCGAGCAAGTTGATGGGCAGTACGGTCGGCACCGGCAGCGCAGCATCCACCTGGAAGACCGGCCGCCCGATCGATGCATAGGCATCGGCACCTTGTCCGGTCAACGTGGCGAGCTGATGGACCGCGAGATCCGCAGCCGCCTGGGCCTGCGTGCGGGCCACGCGCGCCTGCGGCAATTGGCCTTCGGCTTGGCGCAGCTCGAGCTGGGTATCGAGGCCCGCGGCGACGCGGCGCGTGATGTTGACGATGTTCTGACGCTGCGCTTCGGAGCGTTCGGCGATGTCCGCCAGTGCATATTCACGATATAAGTCGATGTACGCCTGGGTGATGGCGCCGGCGAGCATCAGGCGCGCATTGTCCACGTCCATCTGAGCGGCCTCTGTGAGATCCTGTGCCCGGTGTACGGCGTTCGCCTGGCGTCCCCAGAAATCGAGATCCCAACCCAGGCTGGCGCCGGCCTGGCCCATCCAAAAGGTGTGTCCCGCGAGCGGCGGGGGGATGAGATAGTTCTCGGGAGCGCGCTGATACAACGCGCCGGCATCGAGGTTGGCGCTCGGCTTCAACCCAGCCTGCGCCGATTGGGCCAGGGCGAGTGCCTGACCCACCCGGGCTTGGGCTTCGGCCAAGGTTGGGTTGTCTTTGGCACCCAAACGAATCAGTCGATCGAGCTGCGGATCTTGAAAGGAAACCCACCAGGCGTCGGCGGCCGGTTCGGCTGCCATGCCGGTCAGGCCGATCGCCTCGCCCGTCAATTCGCGGGGATGAGCAGTTTCCTTCGGCGGCAATACGCAGCCCGTAAAGACGACGGTACTCAGCAGCAGAGCGATCGTGATGAGGCGACGCTACGCGGCGGGTCGGTCCGCGACTGATCACTCCTACGTCCCGAACGGCCTCTGCTGGGGTCGCGTTTGGTCGCCATGGTTGGTCCTTTGGAGGTGACACGCTATTCTTGTCATCGATATGGCACCTCCGCAACCCCTAATCTTGGACATAAATCGGACAGTTCACGCAGAAACAGCTGGTATGGAAAACAAAGAAAAAATTGGCATTTCCTCCGAAAATCAAAGGACTTTGATCGACCGGAGGCTCTCGGTTGCACCCATGATGGACTGGAC